>NZ_JAYMRY010000043.1:0-63007 GCF_038900695.1 Paraburkholderia sp. JHI2823
CTTGGAAAACGCGAGACTCTCCCTTCGGCGTCGTTTGTGCAAGATGCCTGAGGGAGATCCCCTCCGCCACATCACGCAAGCCGCTCAAAACGCCCCGAATTCCCATCGACTTGCGTGCTCATGCTCAGCGGCGGCTTTTTCAAGATTCGGAGTCGTCTGATATGGGCGGCCGGAGCGAGTGGATATCGTTTGTCAGCACGGTTTCTGACAAAGGACTCTCCATGACTCCGCACCGCGATATCACCGACGAAGAATGGCAGCGCGTGATGCTGCTCCTGCCCGAACTGCGCCCCCGTTCCGAACTACGCGGCCGGCCGCTCACCAATACGCGGTCGGTGCTCAATGGCGTGCTGTGGGTCATGTATAGCGGCGCAAACTGGTCGGCCATGCCGCGCCGCTACCCCTCGTATCAAACCTGCCACCGGCGCTTCAAGACCTGGCACGACGAAGGCGTGCTCGAGCGCGTGATGGCCGAGCTGTTCGGCGAGAAAGGGGTGAGGTTGTGCGACACCATCGAAACGCGCATGCGCAGGCACGCGAGCCGCGCCGACAAGGCTGCGCGCAGGCAGGAAGCCACGCGCAACACGCCGCGCAATTCTCCGTTCGTACCGGCGGCACCTGCAGCACCTGCAGCCGCACCGTCGCACTCGTTCAACTATCGCTCTGCGTATCGCCACACGGCGTAACGCAAGTGGTGCACGGCGCAAACGCGCCCGGAGGGACGCGTGGTCTTCCCGCGTAGGCGTTCGCGTGCTTGTCTGCGTGGTCCTCTGCGTCCTTGTCCACTAGTTCATTCGCATACCTCCGAAGCCCCGGCCGAAGCGGCTCACATGCCCGCTCCGGCCGGTTCGTCTCCCTCGTGGCACAGCGCAGCCTGCGCACGGGGTGCGTAGGCTCTATCTCACTGCTGGCGTACCCAGGTTTGCGAACGGCCCAGTAGTGCAATGCCCAGATAGCCGCGCACGACGAGCTTCTGGCCGCCGTCTTCGGTGTGCATCTTGCAACGGTACACCTTGCCGTTTTCCGGATCGAGGATGTGGCCGCCATCCCAGCCGTCGTTGGTTTTCTTCATGCTGTCGATGATCGTCATGCCGAGGATCGGCTGATCCTTGCGCGAATCGGTGCAAGCCGTGCAGCGCCGGTCGGGTTGATCCTTGCCGCTGAGCCCCTTGATGACCTTGCCGCTCAGGTCACCGTTCGCGTCCGCGCTGATCTGCACGAGCGCCTTCGGCTGGCCAGTCTGGTCGTCGATGGTTTGCCATACGCCAACGGGCGTATCGGTCTGCGCATGCGCGGCGAGGGCCCCGCACAGCAGGACGCCCGCGAGCGCGACAGGGCGTGCGACGCGCCTCATGAATCGGTTCATGTCTTCCTCCACTGATGTTGTTTGTGACGCCGATGCTATCCGCGCGGCGCTGGGCCCCGCACGGTCAGGCGAGGATACTGGAAAGCCCCCTGCGCGTTTGAGAGAAGGCACTCTAGTTTCACCGCGCAGGGTGCGAACATCGACACCTGTACCGCGAATGCGGAATCCGGATGCAATAGGGAGCGAGACGGTTGAAAGTCAGCGTCCTGGCTCGCTTTGGCGGGTCGCACGCCCGCGCATGGGATCATGGCCGCCCACAAAGGCCATATCGCCGAGGGCGGCCGCACCCGTGCGCACTGGATCAAAACGGCTGGCGATGCAAGGGCACCGGGCAAATCCTGGGAATTTTTCACGACGTTTTGTGGGAAAACATACGTAATCGGCAAATTTTTTGTGAGTGGCCCGGAAAACGTGAAAGTGAGTAATAATTGTGCCGATTTGTAAAAATTAGAACTGTTCAGCAGGTACTACATGGACTACAAGTGGAGAGTTCGTCGCACCGCCCTGGCGGTGCTGGTTTTGATCGGGGGAATCGGTACGGGCTGCGCACAGACGCCGCCCGACAATTCGGCAGCAGCGGCGCCCGCGGCACAAACCACCGCCGTAACCGCTGTGCAGAACGACCAGGCGGTGACGCCCGCACAGGCGCTTGCGGCGAGCCAGTCGGCTGCGCTCACGCCTGAAGAGGCGACCCAGAACGCAGCGGGCAACGTGGCCGAGTTGCAGCAAATGCTGCGCGGCACCGAGCTCAGCGAACTGCGCACGACCTATAACGGGTCATACGGCGCGAGCCTGCTGTTCTACGGCAAGGAAATGACGTACTACGTCTCGCTGTTCCAGAACAAGACGTTCTGGCGCGTGATCAAGACGAGCGACGAGACGCGCGCCGAAGCGATTTATCGTGACTTCGCGCAAAAATCGGCGCAGCTCGCGGAAGTGGAAATCCGCCGTACGCGCCTCGAGGCCCAGAAAGCGTTCACGAACCGCATGATCGCGCTCACGCAAGAGCACGCAAACCGGCTACAGGCAGATCTGGCCATCGCACGCGAGCAGCAGGCGCTCGTCGCTGACCAGCAGAAGCAGGGCCGCGATCAGGCGAACGCGTTGCAGGCGCAGAAGACGGCGGCACAGGCGCAACTGCGCACGGTGCAGCGCCAGGTGCGCGAGCTGCAACAGCAGGTGGAAGGCGGCCTGCCGATCCGCTGATCGGACGTTGCCGGCGCGCGTGGCATGTCTGTGGCAAAAAAGGCGGAGCGTCCTGGACTCTCCGCTTTTTTCATGGCGTAAAGCTGCAAGGGCGGGAACGCGGACGGCGCGCGTTCAGTGCTTGACGGATCGATGTGCGCCCCGGTGCTTGTGGCTTTCGCCTGCGGGATGGGTCTTTCTGGATCGCGGGGCGGCAGGCGATGGATCGACGGCAATAGGATCGCTCGCCGGAAAAGTTTCCTTGAGCGCTTCGTCGAGTAGATCGTCCTGCGAGGATGGCGGCGTTTGCGGCCTGGATGCGCTCATGGGGGGCTCCTTGGCGATTGCGTCATTCAGCATAACGCAAACGGAAGACCACGCCCGCGACGCAGTCTTGGGCGCAGCGCAAGTCCCCTGTGCGCGTAAGAGAGCCTGCGGATCCGGCGCGCCTTGGCGCGCCCGGTCAGACTGGAGAGCAAGGAGGCCGGTTTGCCGCGTGGCCGGCAGGCAGCGCCCTGCGCGGCGGCTCAGTTGTTGCCGTTGCCTTCGCCGCTGTTGCCGCCGTTGCCGCCGTTGCCGCCGTTGTTCACGGCACCGTACAGACGGCGGCGGCGCGTGACGACTACCGGGCCGTCCTGCGACGGGCGCTCGGTGCCGGAAGGCGCGCCGGAGGAAGGCGCAGACCAGTTTTCGCGAGGCTCGCGGGACTCGCGCGGTTCTCTCGGCTCGCGCTGGCCATGACCGCCGTGGCTACCGTGCGGGCCGCGGCTCGTGTGTTCGCCATGCGAACTGCGGGCGCCGCCCGGGCGCGGTCCCGGGCGGGTGCCCGTGTCGAGCTGGATGGTCGAGATGGCACGCTTGTAGATGCCTTGCAAGCCAACGGGCGTGCGCAGCATCACCAGGTACTGATCGAACGACTCGATGCACCCGGTCAGGCGAATGCCGTTGACCAGGTAAATTTCGACGCGCTTTCTTTCCTTACGCGCGGCGTTCATGAAGTCGTTTTGCGGGTGCGATTCTGCGGAAGGCATGGACTAGGTTTGGCCAGGCGGCGCAATGCCGCAATCAGTTGGAACGTTTGCTCGCCGCGATTCTACCTTGTGTCGGCGAAGCGCGCGCGCGGGGAAGTAAGGTTACTGCAGAACTATACCGGCTCGCGGCCGCGGCCGCAGGTCGACGAAAATGCATCGCCGCGCCCCTCGTCGTCGGGCACCGAAAGCGGGCAGGTCCGGAAGACGGGTTTCGACGCGTGGCAACAGCGGCTTTCAGGGCGACGCGCGCGGGCAATCCATCCACTGACCCTCAAATGCGGCCTGGCGCCGCGCACCGCTCACCCAAACAGCGTAGACCATGACGGCGCGCCATGCTCGTCGGATTCGAGCCCGGCGGAAGCCAGGTCAAATGTCCTTGGGTCGCGATGGCGATGATCTCAGATGATTCTCGGGGCGCACGCGGGCTTCGTTCCGTGCGGCGGCGCACGCCGGCGCTCGGTATTGGCACCCTGTTCGGCACTTCCCCCGCGTCGGTTTTCTACCGCTCCCGCGCCGGGTCGTTGCCGCGATTCTCGCGAAACGAGCGAATTCGCCGCTCGGGCGGAATAAGCGCAACCGCCGTAACGTTTAATCCTGTATCGACAGTGCAGGGCGCGCTCATGCGGTGCGTGCAGCGTTTCGCAGGTTCTCGCTGGCGAAACCGTTCGAGCACCCAGGTGCGATCTCAGCGGAGGTGACCATGAAGCCGTTTCGCGTATTGCTTGCATATCTCGTCTGTGCGGCGTTGGCCGGTCTTGCGGGCGTCGCTCTTGGCGGGTGCAGCGACATGAATCAGGGCGGCGCGTCGTCGACCAGTTCGGGCGGCTCGTCGGGCGGCGGCGGCGGCTACTGAACGGCGTGCGGCGTGTTGCGCCATCCATCGTCGGAGTTCGAAGCGCAGGTCGTGGCGCAGCTCGGGCCCATGCGCCGCTATGCGCGTGCGCTGACGGGCGACGCTGCCTGGGCTGACGACCTCGTTCAGGACGCGGCCGAGCGCGCGCTCTCGCGCTGGACCTCGTTTCGTCCGCAAAGCAATCTGCGGGCGTGGCTCCTCACGATCCTGCGCCACCTTTACATCGATCAGCTACGCGGGCGGCGCGAGATCGCCGTCGACGACGAAGCCGCGCCATGGCGCACGCTCGAAGCGCCGCACGGCGAGGTGGACGGGCTCGTGCTGCGCGATCTTCAGCGCGCGCTGTATGCGTTGCCGGCGGCGCAGCGCGAGGTGCTGCTGCTCGTGTGCGTCGAGGAGCTGAGCTATAGCGAAGCGTCGGCGGTGCTCGGGGTGCCGTGCGGCACGGTGATGTCGCGCCTGTCGCGCGCGCGCGAGCACTTGCGCTCGCTGCTCGAAACGGGGCCGGCGCAGGACGGCGGAAGGCATACAGTGCCGCTCAGGGTGGTGGGGACGATGAGATGAAACACGACGATCTCGGCCAGGAACGGGAAGGCTCGCCGCCCGATGAGGATCTTTCGATGCTCGGCGCGTTCGTCGACGGCGAATTGCCGCCAGGCCGGCGCGACGCGCTGCAGGCGCGTCTCGCCGCCGACCCGCAGGCGGCGGCGCGCGTCGCGGCGTATCGTGCACAGAAGGCCGCGCTGCAGGCGTTGTGCGAAAGCGCGCAAGTGGCCGGCGAGCGTGCAGCGCCCGACAATGCCGCGGCGGCGCTCGACGCCGCACCCGCCGTGCTGGTCCTGCGTCCGCGTGAGCCGTGGTGGTGGCGCGCGGGCATGGCGGCGGCGTGGGTCGCCGTGGGTGCGGGGTTCGCCGTGGCGGTCTCGGCGCTCGTGCCGCGGCTTGCACCCGCCCATGCGCCGGAATTCGTCGCGGACGCCACGCCGCCGGCCACGCGCATCGAAACGCCGGAAGCGTTCGCGCGCCGCGCCGATGTCGCCTACGCGGTGTATTCGCCGGAGCAGCGACATCCCGTGGAAGTGGGCGCGGCCGACGAGGCACATCTCGTTGCGTGGCTCTCGAAGCGGCTTGGCAAGCCGCTCTCGGTGCCGTCGCTCGCCGAGTACGGCTATGCGCTGGTGGGCGGCCGCCTTCTGCCGGGCAACACAGGGCCGGCTGCGCAATTCATGTACGAGAACGACGCGGGCGAGCGGCTCACGCTCTACGTGGGTAGCTCGGGCGCGGACCGCGACGCAGTGCGCCTCTTGCGCGACGGCAACCGCCGCACGTTCTACTGGAGCAACGACCGGACGGGCTACGCGCTCTCGGGGCCTCAGACCGAGCCGAAGCTGCGTGAAATCGCCTTCGATGTGTGCGGCGCGCTGGGTGGCAAACCCGGGCAGTGGTGAGCGCGAAGCGCGGGCGGTCCGGAACCGGTCGTCGGGCGGGTAGCGGAGTGAATGGATGAGCGACGCAGTGCCTCCTGTCGTGCGCACCTTGCCGCCTGGCATCGATGAGGCGCGTTTTGCGCGTGCGCTCGCGGCATTCGAGGGCATCGTCGGCGCACCGAACGTGTGCCGTGGCGGCGCATCGCTCGAACCGTATTTCGATCCGTTCGTGCCGCTCGCCGATCCGCATGCCTTCGCACCTTCTGCGGCGATCCTCCCCGCCAACGTCGAAGAGATCCGCGCGATTCTGCGCGTCGCAAACGAGACGCGCGTGCCGATCTGGACCGTTTCCACGGGCCGCAACTTCGCCTACGGCGGTGCCGCGCCGCGTCTGGCGGGCTCGATCGTGCTCGATCTCCAGCGCATGAACCGTATCCTCGAAGTGGACGAGCGCCTCGCCTGGGCGCGCGTCGAGCCTGGCGTGAGCTACTTCGACCTGCACGCGCACCTGCGTGAGCAGCGTCTGCGCCTGTGGGTCGATCCGCCCGCGGCGGGCTGGGGCAGCATCGTCGGGAACACGCTGGAGCGCGGCTTCGGCACGACGGCGTACGGCGACCACGCGGCGGCGCAATGCGGCATGGAAGTCGTGCTCGCCAATGGCGACGTCGTGCGCACCGGCATGGGCGCGATCGAGAACGGCACGGCCTGGCAGCTCTACAAGCCCGGCTATGGTCCTTCGTTCGATGCGCTCTTCGCGCAATCGAACTACGGCATCGTGACGAAGATGGGGCTCTGGCTCATGCCGGCGCCGCAGGCGTTCGTGATCGGCGAGATTCACTTCGCGCGCGAGGACGATCTCGCCGTGATCGTCGATACGCTGCGCGCGCTGCAGCTCGACGGCACGATACGCCAGCACGCGGTGATCGAAGGCGCGATCCGGCGCGCCGCGAGTCTCGCGCCGCGCTCGCGCTGGTACGAAGGCGAGGGCGCGATGCCCGAGGCCGCCGTCGCCGCGATGCAGCGCGACCTCGGGGTGGGCCGTTGGAATCTGCACTACGCGCTCTATGGCGCGCCCGAGGTGATCGATGCGCAGCGGCGCATCGTCGAGCGGGCATTCGCCGGCGTGCCCGAGGCACGCTTCGCGGCCCGGCGTTACGCCGAAGGCGAAGAACCCCAGGGCGGCGCCGACCGCAATCTCGCGGGTATTCCCGCGATGACCGCGTTTCGCATGCTCGACTGGCGCGGCGGCAACGGCGCGCACGTGGACTTCTCGCCGCTTTGTCCCGCCGACGGCCGCGACGCGCTGCGCCAGTACGCACTCGTGAAGGCGCGGGCGGCCGAATACGGCTTCGACTACTACGGCGGGTTCACTGCGGCGGGGCGCCATCTGCATCACGTGTTCGCGGCGATCTTCGCGCGCGAGCGCCGCGCCGACGCCGAACGTGCGGGCGACCTCCTGCGAGCGCTGATGAGCGATGCGGGCGCGGCTGGCTATGGCGTGTACCGCTCGCATCTGATCTACATGGACTACGCCGCGGCGCAGTATGGCTACAACGACGGCGCGCTCCTGCGCCTCGCGCAGACAGTGAAGGATGCGCTCGATCCGCAAGGCGTGCTCGCGCCCGGCAAGCAGGGCATCTGGCCTTCGGCGTGGCGTGCCGAGCGCGGCTATACGTAGTGAAAGCGCGTAGTGAAAGCGCGCGCGGGCCGCATGACTTGTCGCATGGCGACAGGAGAGCACAAGGAGGACGCGATGGACCGGCGGACTTTTCTGCGCGATGCAGGTGCCGTTGCGCTCGGCTCGGCCTGTCAGGCGCAGTCGCTCGGGTTGGCGTTCGCCGGGCGTGTGCCTCATGCGAGCGCGCCATGGAGCGCGGTGACTGGCGCCGTGTTCGATCCGTCATTGGCGCACGGCCTCGAACTCGCCCGCGAGGCGGCGCGCGCAGGATGCGTTGTCTGGGCCACCGGCGATCTTGCAGCCGATCTGGCCATTGGCGACATCGGCGAGCTTTGGCACGCCCGGATGGTGCGACACATCGAGCGGGGCGCAACGCTGATCGGCGCGTTGCGACCTTCGGACCGCTTCGTGCTCGCGCGTCTCGCAATGACTCGCGGCGTGACGCTGCTCGACTTCGTCGCCTTGCCGTCCCGCGCCGGCTAAAAGCGATAGTCGGGATTGCGCGCGTCGAACGTCAAGGCGTCGAAGGTTTGGGGTTCGATGCGTTCGATCACGATGTCTTCGACGAGCCGCCCTTCGCCGTCGTACGACTGCACCGTGCGGAACCACGGGTGCCGCAAATCGAGGCCCAGCGTCTCGCGGCTTGCCGGCAAGCCTTGCGCGCCGGGCGGCGCCTGCCAGGTGAACGTGACGACGCGCACACCGTCGCGCGTCTCGACTGCAATGCGCGAAGGTCGTCCCGCGCCCGCAGCGGACAGCCGCGCATAATTGTCGAGGAAGTGCTGGGCGATGGGCTCGGTGCCGAGCTCGGTGAGCCGATGGTGCGACTGCGAGCGCGCGAATGCGCCGTCGAGCTGCGTCCACATCGACACGGCGCCGAGGAGGCCGCCCGCGTGGCCGTACATTTCGTCTGAGCGATGCGCGGCATCGTAAAGCACTTCCTGGCCCGCGTGCGCGCCGTCGGGCAGCCAGCGCGCGTAAAGCCGCAGCGGATCGTGCGCGACGCGCACGAGCAGATGATCGGCCGTCGCAGGCCAGCGACCGTCGATGCGCTCGCGATGGCGCATCACGAACTGGCACGATGCGTAGCCATTGGGCCCCGCCGCGATATAGCGCGCGAGCGTGCCCGGATTCAGGGCGGTGAAGAGTGCGACGAGCTGTGCATCGTCGAGCCGCGCCAGCGTGCCGTCACGGGCGGCGCGCTGGAGCCAGCGCACCTGCGCGTTGGGCGCGAGTGAGCCTGCGCGGGATGGCGGTGCCTCGACCCCTGCTTCGTTCGCGCCTGCTACGGTCAGGGTCAGGAGTCCGAACAGTGTGACGAGGCAGACGACCAGGCGCACAACGAAGCAGTCAACTGAGCGGTGGACACCGCGATCCACGATGCCCGCGCGCGTTTGCATACGCGGCGAGAAACGTAATCGAGTGAGAAAACGCATTAGGCAGAACGTCATCGACGGGCTCTCCACGATGCGCCGACATCGCATCAACGTTTTACGTCTGCGATTGCTTCCCGGCCTTGGCGATTTCTTCGTCGCGCAACTGGCGGCGCAGGATCTTGCCGATGGTCGATTGCGGCAGCGCCTCGCGAAACTCCACGACACGCGGCACCTTGTAGCCCGTGAGCTGCTGGCGGCAGAACTGGATCACCGCCGCTTCGGTGAGGCCGGGGTCGCGCTTCACGACGAACACTTTCACGCGCTCTCCCTGCACCGGATCGGGCACGCCGATCGCCGCGACCTCGCGCACGCCCGGGTGCATCGCCAAGACGTCTTCGATCTCGTTGGGATACACGTTGAATCCGGACACGAGGATCATGTCCTTCTTGCGATCGACGAGGCGGATATAGCCGCGTGCGTCCATCACGCCGATGTCGCCCGTCATGAGCCAGCCGTCTGCGAACACCTTTGCCGTTTCGTCCGGGCGATTCCAGTAGCCTTTCATCACCTGCGGCCCCTTCACGCAGAGTTCACCCGCTTCGCCGATATTGGCCCACGTGCCATCGTCCTTGCGAAAGCGCACCTGCGTGGACGGCGCGGGCAGCCCGATCGAGCCTTCGGGATGCGCCGCGCCTGCATCCCTGTGCTCGACGTCCACGGGATTCATCGAGACGATCGGCGAGCATTCCGTGAGTCCGTAGCCCTCCACGACCGGCTTGCCGGTCACTGCCCTGAAACGGTCGGCGACGGCTTTCTGCATGGCCATGCCGCCTGCCATTGCGAGCTTCAGTCCGGAGAAGTCGCGCTGGCGGAATTCCTCGTTGTCGAGCAGCGCGCTGTAGAGCGTGTTGACGGCGCTGATGCAGCTGAACGTCTCGTGACGAAGAATCGACATGACGCGCTTCATGTCGCGCGGATTGGCGATGAGGATGTTGCGCCCGCCGAGCGCCATGAAGATCAGTGCGTTGATGGTGAGCGAATAGATGTGATAGAGCGGCAGCGGCGTGAGCACGGTCTCGGCCTTCGCGTCGAGCTGATTGCCGATCCAGGCCTTGGCTTGCTGCACGTTCGCGAGCACGGTGCCGTGCGTGAGCATCGCGCCTTTCGCGACACCCGTGGTGCCGCCGGTGTACTGGAGAAACGCGAGATCATCGGCGCTGGTCGCGATGGGCGCGCGCGGCGCGCGTGCACCTTGCGCGAGCGCGTCGAGAAGACTCACCGCCTGAGGGAGGCGGTAAGGCGGCACCATCTTCTTCACGTGGCGCAACATGAAGTTGATGAAGCGGCCCTTGAGGTTGAGACCTTCGCCCAGCAGATCGCCGAGCGCCGTCACGACCACGCGTTGCACCTGCGTGCCGGGCAGTGCCGCCTCGAGCGTGGCCGCGAAATTCTCGAACACGACGATGGTTTGCGCGCCGCTGTCCTGCAACTGATGCGCGAGCTCGCGCACGGTATAGAGCGGATTGACGTTGACGACCACGGCACCGGCCTTGAGCGTGCCGAAGAGGGCGACCGGATACTGGAGGGTGTTCGGCAGCATGATCGCGACGCGCTCGCCCGGCCGCACGCCCGCGCCTTGCAGCCAGGACGCAAACGCCGTGGCCTTGCGCGAGAGCGCGGCGTAGGTCATGGGTGAGCCGGCGCTTACGTACGCGACGCGCTCGCCAAAGCGCGCCGTGCAGTCGTCGAAGAAGTGACTGAGCGAGGCGTACTGGCTCGCAGCGATCTCTTGCGGCACGCCGGGCGGGTACGAGGCGTACCAGATGCCATCGGTGTCGGGTGGCGACGCTAATGGGACGGTTGCTGCCGGCTGGGTTGCCTCGGGCGAGGCAACCCCATGGACGGCGGCGACTGCGGCGCTTGCCGGATCGTGCGGGGGCGTTTCGCTCATGCTGGATCTCCGGACGACGATGCGTGACCGCTTTCATGATGCAACGCGGGGCCCCGGGTGGCGAGGGGGTCTTACCCGGTGCGCGTACGCCTTGCCTGGCAAGAATAAACATAGCAAAAAGGCCGCGCGGGCGAACCCGGCACGGCCTTTCGTGGGTTGCTGCGGCGCGGCGCGGTGGCGTCGCCGCATGCCTCGCTCAGACGTTGGACACTTCTCTCGCGGTCTGCGTCATGTCGATGCCGCGCCGCTCGCGGCTGAACGGGATCAGCACCGCGATCACGACTGCCACCGTGCCGGCGACGATCGCCATGGCCATCGAGTAGTTCTGGTTGTGCGTCTCGGCGAGCGATGCCTGCAGCGTGGCGTTCACCGAAGCGAACAGGTTGCCGAGCTGGTAGACGAGGCCCGGGAAGGTGGCACGCACTGCGTCGGGCGAGATTTCGTTGAGATGCACGGGGATCACGCCCCATGCGCCTTGCACCGAAATCTGCATGAGGAAGGCACCGAGCGCGAGCAGCACCGGCCCTTGCGAAAATGCCCACAGCGGCAGCACGGGCAGCGCGATCAGCGCGGCAATGAAGATCGCCTTGCGGCGGCCGATCCTCTCCGAAAGCTGGCCGAAGGAGAGACCGCCCACGATCGCGCCGATATTGAGCACGATGGTGATGATCGAGACGGTGTGCGGATCGAAGTGATGCTGTTCGCGCAGGAAGGTCGGATAGAGATCCTGCGTGCCGTGAGAGAAGAAGTTGAACGCCGTCATCAGCACGATGGCGTACAGGGAAAGTTTCCAGTTGTGCTTGAGCGTGCTGAGCAGGCTCGGACGCGGGCGCTTTTCCATCTCCTTGAACGCGGGCGACTCGGGCACGTTTGCGCGCACGTAGAGCACGAGCAGCGCGGGCAGCACGCCGACGAAGAACATGCCGCGCCACCCGATGTACGGATACAGCACGCCGAACACGACCGAGGCGAGCAGGAAGCCGCTCGGGTAGCCCGCTTGCAGCAGGCCGGAAACGATACCGCGCGCCTTGGGCGGAATGGTTTCCATGGTGAGCGCGGAACCGACGCCCCATTCGCCGCCCATCGCGACGCCGAACAGCGCACGCAGGACGATGAAGGTCGTGAGGTTGGGCGAGAAGCCGGTGAGCAGCTCGAACAGCGAATAGCACGCGATGTTGATCATCAGCGTAGGGCGGCGGCCGTATTTGTCGGCCATCCGGCCGAAGATCAGCGCGCCGATCGGACGCATGGCCAGCGTGAGCGTGATGGCGAAAGCCACGGCCGGGATTTTTGTATTGAATTCGTTGGCGATGTCTTTCAGAACGAAAACCATCAGAAAGAAATCGAACGCATCGAGCGTCCATCCCAGGTACGCCGCGATCGTGACGTTCTTTTGTTCCCGCGTCCAGTTCATGTTGATTTTTCTCCTGTGAACCTGGGCAATGCCTGGTCTCCTGCGCCGCGTCCAGGCATCCTTTGTGTGCCTGAAATCGGCACTCCGCATTGGGTCGCTTTCCAGTGTACGCCCGGGATTAAACATTCGCATGCATCCGCACTGCAACCGGTAGTAATCCCTGGTGAACTCGCGATCGGCGAAAGCTTTTTGTTTTTATCGTAATTAAAATGTAAACAAATATCCGGTATTTAAAAGAAGGACTACCAGGTGATGAATAAAAACGACCGCGCCGTCAGATGGCTTCGCCGGTATCCGCGGCGCGCGGGGAGTCGGCGCCCCAACGAAAAACGGCGGCGCAGCGCTCGAGGCGCCGCGCCGCCGTCCAGCCGGTCGTCAGATCCGGCAATGCAACCCGCTATTAGAAGATGTTGCGCAGGCCGACAGCAACGCCGGTCTGGTTGTTGCGGCCCGGGAAGTCGGCCGTTGTCGAGCCGGTGCCGCGCATGAAGTCGACCGTGCCGTACACTTCGGTGCGCTTGGACAGCGAGTACTCGGCCAGCAGCACGGCCGAGTAGCGCACGCCGGTGCTGAGCGTGACGCCGTCTGCGTTCAGGCCGTTTTTGGCGTGGTCGTAATAGTACGCTGCCGTCAGTTGCAGCGGCGAAGTGACCTGCCACGTCGCGCCGGCATAGAGGCCGTTGTCGATGCGGTTGGTCTTCGTCACGGGCGTCACGAAATTGATCGCAGCGGGCGAGTTCGCGGCTGCCATGTACTGGTCCACCACGCCCGTGTTGTCCTGGCCCCACAGCCAGCCGCCGTACAGATGGACCGGACCGATAGCGTAGACCGCGCCGAGGTTGGCCACGCGGTACTTGTTGTTGTGCGCGTCGCTGTTCTGCTGGTAGCCGGCGAGCAGCGAGACCGGACCGGCCGCGTAGGTGGCCGTGAAGCCGTACATGTTGCTCGCGCCGAGGCTGCCCGGCACGCCGCCGAAGCTGTACATGCCTTCGATCTGGAGGCCCCCGAACTTGCCGTCGTACTTGACCGAGTTGTTCTGACGCAGACCATAGCCGAGTGCGCCCGGCAGCCAGCCGTCCTGGTCGAAGTTGCCGACGGTCAGCGGGTCGAACGTGTTACCCAGCTGGTCGAACAGCGGCGTGTTCTGACGGCCCATGGTGACCGTGCCGTACTTGTCGCTCGATACGCCGACGTACGCCATCCGATTGAACAGCGTGTTCGAGCTGGCCAGTTGGCCGTTCCAGAGATTGAACCCGTTCTCGAGACGGAACACGGCCTTCAGGCCGCCGCCCAGGTCCTCGCTGCCCTTCATGCCCCATCGGCTACCGGTGATCGGGCCGACGCCCATCTGGACCTGGCTATCGTTGTTGGCGTTGGCGTTCGTGAGGTAGCGGATGCTGGTATCGACGATGCCGTAGAGCGTGACCGAGCTTTGTGCGAAGCTGGACTGGCAAGCCAGTGCGAGCGCGATGCCGCCAACGGCCGTTGCGATCTGGGTATGTCTCACTTGTGTAATCCTTTTTGTAAGTTTGTCGGACCGCCGGGGTGCCGGGGCCGGTATTTTTCATCTGCCGCGCCAATGGGTGATGGCCGCGGGGGCCGATGATAGTCGCTCCCCGGATTGATGAAAACGCACGCTGTCGCGCGTTTGCAACGATTGAGCGCGCAGTGGACCGTGCGCGAGCGCGGCGCGCCGGGCGAGCCGCCCGCGCGATGAAGGTGCCAAACGCCCCAATGCTTTTTTGAACGATCGTGCTTTTCCCTGGTTGCACGACCCGTGAGTCTCGCTAACATCGTCCCAGGCTCATACGGTCGCGCAGCCCGGAACTGCGGCAGTTGTAGACATCAAGGAGACGAAGGCATGCGGGTC
The DNA here is from genome assembly GCF_038900695.1 of Paraburkholderia sp. JHI2823. Classification (NCBI taxonomy): domain Bacteria; kingdom Pseudomonadati; phylum Pseudomonadota; class Betaproteobacteria; order Burkholderiales; family Burkholderiaceae; genus Paraburkholderia; species Paraburkholderia sp. JHI2823. The sequence goes on from NZ_JAYMRY010000043.1 coordinate 14,152, forward strand.
AGGGAAATGTTCGAACTGGGCGGGCAGGTGGCGCTCGTCACGGGCGGTTCGCGCGGGCTGGGTCTGCAGATGGCGCAGGCGCTCGGCGAGATGGGCTGTCACGTCGTCATCGCGGCGCGCAAGGCCGATGAGCTCGCGCAGGCGGCAAGCACGCTGGAGCAGTCTGGCATCAAGGCGACGACGCTCGTGAGCGACCTGCAGCGACCCGAGGCCGTGGCGCCGCTCGTGGACGAGGCGCTTGCGGCCTGCGGCCGGATCGACATCCTCGTCAACAACGCGGGCGCCACGTGGGGCGCGCCCGCAGAAGACTATCCCGACGAGGCGTGGCACAAGGTCATGAACCTCAATGTGAATGCCCCGTTCTTTCTCGCGCGTGAAGTGGGCAAGCGCAGCATGATCCCGCGCCAGCGCGGCAAGATCATCAACGTGGCGTCCATCGCCGGCCTGAAGGGCTCGCTCGGTGCCATGCAGGCGATCGCGTATAACACGTCGAAGGCCGCGGCCATCAATTTCACGCGCGCGCTGGCCGCCGAGTGGGGCAAGTACAACATCAATGTGAATGCGATCTGCCCTGGCTTCTTTCCCTCGAAGATGTCGGCCGGGCTGCTCGACAAGCTCGGGCAGAGCGTGATCGACCATACGCCGCTTCACCGGCTCGGCGACGAAGACGACCTCAAGGGTGCCGTCGTGTTTCTCGCGAGTCAGGCGGCGCGCCATGTGACGGGCCAGTATCTGGCTGTCGATGGCGGCTCGAGCATCGTCTGATTGCGTCGCCGCGGACGACTGTCCGCCCATGCGACAGGCGCGTAGCTCAGATCGCCCGCCTGAGCGCACGGTATACAAGCCAGCCAGCTGCAGCAACTGCAAAGGACTACAGACGGCTGGCTGCCGCGTTCAACATGAGAACCGCTCGACGGAGCTTGCCATGTCCACTTCTGCCCCGGCGCTTTGCGCAACTTCACCGGTCGCGTCATTGCCTTCACCGCATTGGCCTGCGCATCTTTCGCCGCATCTGAGCATTCCGCATACGAACCTCTTCTATAACGCGGAGGTTTCGGCGGCGCGCTATCCCGACAAGCCGTTCATCATCTTCTACGACACACCCGTCACGTTCGCGCAGTTCAAGGACGAGGCCGAGCGCGTGGCCGGCTATCTGCAGGAGGAATGCGGCGTGAAGGCCGGCGACCGAGTGCTGCTGTATATGCAGAACAGTCCGCAATGGATCATCGCCTATTACGGCATCCTTCGTGCCAATGCGGTGGTTGTTCCTGTCAATCCGATGAATCTCACCGAAGAGCTTGCGCACTACGTGGAAGACAGCGGCGCGACGACGGCTTTCGTCGCGCAGGATCTCTACCCGCGCATCGCGCCGCTCGTGCGGGAAGCCGGGAGCGAGGGCCTGAGGCACCTGCTCGTTGCAACATATAGCGACTATCTCGAGCGCGAGCCGTTTTCGCCGCCGCCCGAATTCGTGAGCGCGCCGCGTTGCGTGGTCGGCCCGGGCGTCGCTCATTGGGCCGACGTGCTCGAAGCGCGCCGTGTGCCCGGCGCGCTGAGCGCCGGTCCCGACGACCTCTGTGTGATGCCGTACACCTCGGGTACGACGGGCAAGCCGAAGGGCTGCATGCACACGCACCGCAGCGTGATGGCGACGGCCGTAGGCGGTTGCAACTGGTTCGCAAGTCATCAGGATGCCGTACAACTCTCGGTGCTGCCGCTCTTTCACGTGACCGGCATGCAGGGCGGCATGAACAGCCCGCTCTACAATGGCTCGACCGTGGTGTTGCTGCCGCGCTGGGACCGCGACGCAGCGGCCCGCGCGATCGAGCATTACCGCATCAATGGCTGGCAGGCCATCTCGACGATGGTCGTAGACTTCATCTCGAACCCGCGCATTCGCGAGTACGACCTGTCGAGCCTCGCCTGGATGCGTGGCGGCGGCGCGACGATGCCCGACGCCGTCGTGAAGAAACTCAAGGACCTGACCGGACTCGACTTCGCGGAAGGCTACGGCATGTCGGAAACCATGGCGGCCACCCATATCAATCCGCCGCAGCGCCCAAAGCCCCAGTGCCTCGGCATTCCGGTATTCGACGTCGATTCGCGCGTCGTGGATCCGATCACGCTGGAGGAGGTGGCGGCAGGGGAATCAGGTGAGTTGATCATGCATGCGCCGCAGGTCATGCAAGGCTACTGGAACCAGCCCGAGGCCACGAGCGAAGCGTTCATCGAGCGCGACGGCAAGCGCTTTTTGCGCACAGGCGACCTCGTGCGGCGCGACGAGGAAGGCTATTACTTCATGACCGACCGGCTCAAACGCATGATCAATGCGTCCGGCTACAAGGTTTGGCCCGCCGAGGTCGAGGCGCTGATGTACCGGCATCCGGCGATCAACGAAGTGTGCATCATCGGTGCACGGGATCCGCGGCGTGGCGAGACGGTGAAGGCCGTGGTCGTACTCGATCCGAAGCAGGCGGGCAGCGTGAGCGAAGAGGACATCATCGCCTGGGCGCACGAGAACATGGCCGCGTACAAGGCGCCGCGCATCGTGCAGTTCGTGGACGCGTTGCCGAAGTCGGGCAGCGGCAAGATTCTCTGGCGCAAACTGCAGGAAGAAGAGGCTGAGGCGCGCAGTAGCGCATGAGCGCATCGCGCTCCCCCCTATCGGGCCCGTCTGGATCGCACCCTGGCGGGTGACCTGGCCAGACGGGCCTTGTCTTTATGACGTTTTTCCGCGCTCGTGTACTTCAGGCACCCGCGAGCGCCGGCAACCCGCCTCCGTGCCAATCCTGCTCCATGGCGGCCGCCACGGCCGGCCATTCTTGCGCTTCGCGCGGCGCGGGTGTTGCCAGCGGCCATTCGCCCGGCGCCTGGGCGTTCTTGCGCGCGAGGATCGCCTCGCACAGGAACTCCATCGTGTAGGCCTTGAGCAAATGCGGATGGTGCGTTTCGATGTAGGCCGCGACACGTGCGGACTCTCCCGCGATCGTGGCGAGCGAGAAGAGGGTGCTCGCGTCCCAGCGAAACCGCAGGCCCAGTTCGGCAAAGGCTGTATTGAACGCGCACAGCTGCGCTTCGAGCTGACGATCGCGATGGCTGGTCGGGTGGTTCATGGCCGTCTCCTCATGTCGGGTTGCATGAACCAAGCGTAGAGGCCGCAATGAATAAGTGATAGTTAAAGTTTTTTTCGAAAACAATAATAAATGATGTATGCATCGCCGTGACCGCGCGAACGCCGGGAGGGTACGCGTAAACCCCCTTAGCCTCGCCCGAGTTGCTGATATATTGTATTGGAAATATGAAATTCCCTGCAGTGCCGGCTAAACAGAACGTTGGAGACAAACGACCGATGTCCGCCGAAAGAGAACACGACGCCGGGGCGTCCCCGGTCACCCTGACGCTGGAGCCGATCAACGCGACCGCTTCGCTGCGCGATCAGGCCTACGCGAAGCTCAAGCAGGCCATTGCCGAGACCGACATTTACCGGTCGCGAGACGAAATCCGGCTCGACGAGAAGGACTTGACCGAGAAGCTCGGCGTGAGCCGAACGCCCGTGCGTGAGGCTATGACGCTGCTGGAGCAGGAGGGCTTTCTGCGCACGGTGCCGCGGCGCGGCGTTTACATCCTGCGCAAGACGCGCAAGGAGATCGTTGAGATGATCTATATGTGGGCCGCGCTCGAAAGCATCGCCGCGCGCCTCGCCACGCAGCGCGCCTCGGACGACGACATTGCCGGATTAAGACGCATGTTTGCGACCTTCGGCGACTCGACACCCTCGGAACATATCGAGGAGTACTCCGAAGCGAACATCATGTTCCACCAGTCGCTGGTGGAACTGTCGAAATCGCCCCTCATCGTCGACACCATCAAGAACATCTTCATGCACGTGCGGGCGATCCGGCGCATGACGATCGCGCAGAGCGATCGCGCGTCGCGCTCGATCGTGGACCACATGCGCATCATCGAGGCGCTCGAGGCGCGCGACACCGAGCGCGTCGAGCAGCTCGTGCGGCAGCACTCGATAGAACTCGCGCTGTTCGTGGAAGCCAACTGCGACTTTCTCGACTGACGCGAAGGATGCGGCGTCGCGCTGCGGATTCATATCGCCCGGCGCATCAGCAAGCCGTATCGATGCCTTGTTGGCCTGAATGATCCGCGCGACGCTGAAATGAAAGTATGGAGTCCGTAACAATATTGTCGGGAAGTTTGGGCGAATCGCGAATCGAAAGCGCCCGCCCATGGAGCGCTGACAGAGCAACGGTGCACGACGCGATGCACTGCAGCATGCGAGCCACGGACAAAAAACGCTTGACTAATATTGTGTGTGGAATATTGTATATCACGTATCACACAACGCCCCGCCAAAGAGGAGACGTCATGGCAGAAGCAGGCATCAACGAGGCGCAGCAGATCCCTGTGCCCGAAGCGCAGCAAACGACCGATGGTTTTCACCTCGTCATCGACGCGCTGAAACTCAACGATATCGACACGATCTTCGGTCTCGTCGGTATTCCCATCACCGATCTCGCGCGCCTCGCCCAGGCCCAGGGCATGCGGTTCATCGGCTTCCGGCATGAGCAGAACGCAGGCAACGCCGCCGCCGTCGCGGGCTACATGACGAAGAAACCGGGCATTTGCCTGACCGTTTCGGCACCGGGCTTCCTGAACGGCCTCACGGCGCTGGCCAACGCGACCACGAACTGCTTCCCGATGATTCTCATCAGCGGTTCGAGCGAGCGCGAAATCGTCGACCTGCAGCAGGGCGACTATGAAGAAATGGACCAGCTCAACGCCGCGAAACCCTATGCGAAGGCGGCTTACCGCGTGCTGCACGCCGAGGACATCGGCATCGGCGTGGCGCGGGCGATTCGCGCGGCGGTCTCGGGCCGTCCCGGCGGCGTCTATCTCGACCTGCCGGCAAAACTGCTCGCGCAGACCATCGACGCGGTGAAGGGGCAGCAGTCGCTCGTCAAGGTAGTCGACGCGGCGCCGCGCCAGATTCCCGCACCGGAGGCGGTGCAACGCGCTCTCGATGTGATCAGGAATGCGAAGCGTCCGCTGATCCTGCTCGGCAAGGGTGCGGCTTACGCTCAAGCCGACGCGCAGATCCGCGAACTGATCGAGAAGAGCGGCATTCCGTATCTGCCGATGTCGATGGCCAAGGGTCTCTTGCCGGACACGCACGAACAGTCGGCGTCGGCTGCGCGCTCGTTCGTCCTGGCCGAGTCGGATGCCGTGATTCTGATCGGCGCGCGCCTGAACTGGCTGCTCTCGCATGGCAAGGGCAAGACGTGGGGCGCGGACGCCGGACCAAAGAAGTTCGTGCAGATCGACATTGCGCCGACGGAGATCGACAGCAACGTCGCCATCGAAGCGCCTGTGATCGGCGACATCGGCTCGTGCGTGGAAGCGCTCGTGGCGGGCCTCGGCAATGACTTCCCGAAGCCGCCGTCGGAATGGCTCGCCGCCGTGGCCGAACGCAAGAACAAGAACCTGGAAAAGATGGCCGCGACGCTCGCAAAGAACCCGTCGCCGATGAACTTCCATAGCGCGCTGCGCGCGATTCGCGATGTGCTGAAAACGCGTCCCGACATCAACGTGGTCAACGAAGGCGCGAACACGCTCGACTACGCGCGCAGCATCATCGACATGTATCAGCCGCGCAAGCGCTTCGACTCGGGCACCTGGGGAATCATGGGCATCGGCATGGGCTTCGCGATCGGTGCGGCCGTGACGAGTGGCACGCAGGTCGTGGCGATCGAGGGTGACAGCGCGTTCGGTTTCTCAGGCATGGAGCTGGAGACGATCTGCCGCTACGACCTGCCGGTCTGCACCATTGTCTTCAACAACAACGGCGTGTATCGCGGCACGGACGTCAACCCGAGCGGCGGCAGCGACGTCGCGCCCACCGTGTTCGTGAAGAACGCGCGCTACGACAAGATGATCGAGGCGTTCGGCGGCATCGGCCATCAGGCGACCACGCCCGAAGAACTGACGAGTGCGCTGCTCGAAGCGATCGCCTCGGGCAAGCCCACGTTGATCAACGCAGTCATCGACGAATCGGCCGGGACCGAAAGCGGCCGTCTCACGAATCTGAATCCGCAAAGCGCGGCCATGAAGAAATAAATCCAATCGATCAGGTAGATCAGGAGAAGCGAGAAATGAGCAAACCCCTCGAAGGTATCAAGATCATCGACTTCACGCACGTGCAGGCCGGGCCCGCCTGCACGCAGATGCTCGCGTGGTTCGGCGCGGACGTGATCAAGGTGGAGCGCCCAGGCGCCGGCGACGTGACGCGCTCGCAATTGCGCGACATCCCCGAAGCCGATGCGCTTTACTTCACCATGCTCAACAGCAACAAGCGCTCGCTCACGCTCGACACAAAAAAGCCCGAAGGCAAGGAAGTGCTGGAGAAGCTGATTCGCGAGTCGGACGTGATGGTGGAGAACTTCGGCCCGGGCGCGCTGGACCGCATGGGTTTCACGTGGGAGCGCATCAAGGAACTCAATCCGAAGATGATCGTCGCTTCGGTGAAGGGCTTCAGCGAAGGTCACCACTACGACGACCTGAAGGTCTATGAAAACGTCGCACAGTGCGCGGGCGGCGCGGCTTCGACCACGGGCTTCTGGGACGGTCCGCCCACGGTGAGCGCGGCGGCGCTCGGCGACAGCAATACGGGCATGCATCTCGCCATCGGCATTCTCACGGCGCTGATCGGACGCGAGAAAACGGGCAAGGGTCAGAAGGTCGCCGTGTCGATGCAGGACAGCGTGATCAACCTGTGTCGCGTGAAGCTGCGCGATCAGCAGCGTCTCGAGCGTGTGGGTTACCTCGAGGAATACCCGCAGTACCCGCACGGCACGTTCAGCGACGTCGTGCCGCGCGGTGGCAATGCCGGCGGCGGCGGCCAGCCGGGCTGGGTGCTCAAGTGCAAGGGCTGGGAGACGGATCCGAACGCGTACATCTACTTCACGGTTCAGGGGCACGCGTGGGAGCCGATCTGCCGCGCTCTGGGCAAACCCGAATGGATCGACGACCCGAACTACAACACGGCGCAAGCGCGTCAGCCGCACATCTTCGACATCTTCGCGACGATCGAGGCGTGGCTCGCCGATAAAACGAAGTTCGAAGCGGTCGATATCCTGCGCAAATTCGACATTCCGTGTGCGCCGGTGCTGAGCATGAAGGAAATCGCCAATGACCCGTCGCTGCGTGCGAGCGGTACTATCGTAGAGGTGCCGCACAAGGAGCGCGGCTCGTACCTCACGGTGGGCAGCCCGATCAAGTTCTCCGATCTGAAGCCCGAGATCACGGGTTCGCCGCTGCTCGGCGAGCACACCGACGAAGTGCTGGCGGACCTCGGCTACACGCCGCAGCAGATCGCGGCGCTGCACGAGGTGCGCGCGGTCTGAGGCCGTACGCCCAGGAAGCAGACGCAAAGCAGGCAGAGAGAGCGGGCGCGGCACATGCTGCGCCCGCCTGGCACCCGCAAAACTGCAAGACACGCAGGACGCCGCGCAACCCCGCGGCGACGATCAACGACTCACCCCATCCAATCATCGCCATGCAATCCGCCATCGATTTCGAGCAACTCGCAAATGCCATTGGGGACGCCATCGTCATCTCGGACGCAGCCGGCGACATTACATTCTGGAATCCCGCCGCCACGCGCATGTTCGGCTACACGCAGGAAGAAGCGCTCGGCAAGACACTCGACCTGATCATTCCCGAGCGGCTGCGCGGCCGCCACTGGGAGGGCTATCACAAGACGATGGCGACCGGTCAGACGCGCTATGGCAATGACGTTCTGCGCGTGCCTGCCGTGGACAAGGCGGGCAAGGCGCTTTCCATTGCCTTCACCGTGGCGCTGCTGCACTCGCCGCAAGGCGAACTCAACGGTATCGTCGCCGTGATCCGCGACGAAACGGCACGTTTCCAGGAAGAGCGCTCGCTCAAGAAGCGCATCACGGAACTCGAAGCACAAGCTCAGCAATCCTGAGCGTCGGGAGCACGTCGATGCACACGGAAAAACTTGGACGTTTCGAGGTCGAACTCTCGGCCCGTCAGCTGATCCACAACGGCGGCTGGGCCGCATTTGCCGCGATCCGCACGCTCGCGGCCGCCGCGGACGACCCAGCGGCGGTTCTTTCCCGTCAGCTGGTGGTCGACGAAACCGTATTCGCAAGCGAAGCCGCCGCCATTGCTGGCGCGCGGGAGGCCGCGCTCACGTTTCTCAGAAGCGGCAATTCGCCCAGCGTGGGCGCTTCATAGGGCAGAGCCCTTTTCGAGCCGCGGCACGCAAAGAATTCAAACATGGACCCGGAATGAGGCGCTCGATCGCCAACCCGGCCGACACAGGAGACGTTTCATGAAGTCGTGGCTACGCTTTGGGCGCGCCAGGTGTATTGGCGCGCCGCCGATTCCCTATGTTCCCGCCGTTTCGCCTCTTTCCATGAAGGACGGAGGCGGATCATGGCGCTGACCATTGCGGTTCCCCGCGAGGTGCACGAGGGCGAACGCCGCGTAGCTGCGACGCCGGAAAGCGTGGCACAACTGATCAAGCTCGGGTATGCGGTGCAGGTCGAGGCAGGGGCGGGCGCGAGCGCGAGCGCGTCCTACCCGGACGACGCTTATCGCACGGCAGGCGCGCGCATTGTCGACGACGCACGCGCGCTATGGAGCGGCGCGGACATCGTCATTAAGGTCCGGCCGCCGTTGAGCGAAGAGGTAGAGCGACTCAAGCGGGGCGCAACGCTGATCGGCTTCGTCTGGCCTGCGCAGAACGCGGCGTTGCTGGAGCAGCTCGCGGCGCGCGAGGCCACGGTGCTCGCGATGGACTGCGTGCCGCGCATCTCCCGCGCGCAGAAGCTCGACGCGTTGAGCTCGATGGCGAACATGGCCGGCTATCGTGCCGTCGTCGAGGCTGCCCAGCATTTCGGCCGCGTATTCACCGGGCAGATCACGGCGGCCGGCAAGATGCCGCCCGCCAAGGTGCTCGTGATCGGCGCCGGGGTCGCCGGGCTGGCTGCGATCGGCGCGGCTCGCGGGCTCGGCGCGATCGTCCGCGCGTTCGATACGCGGCCCGAGGTCGGCCAGCAGGTTCAGAGCATGGGCGCGGAGTTCCTGAGCGTCGACATCGAGGAGGAGGGCGGCGGCGCGGGCGGCTACGCGAGGCAAATGAGCGCGAAGTTCATCGAAGCGGAGATGGCGCTGTTCGAAGCCCAGGCACGCGAAGTCGACATCATCATCACCACGGCGCTCATTCCAGGCAAACCGGCACCGCGCCTCATCGACGCGAAGACGGTGGCGTGCATGCGCGCGGGCAGCGTGATCGTCGACATGGCGGCGGAGCAGGGCGGCAACTGCGAGGTGACGCGCCCGGGCGAGGTCGTGAACGTCGACGGCGTGACCGTGATCGGCTATACGGATCTTGCGAGCCGCATGGCCAACCAGTCGAGCCAGCTTTACGCGACCAACGTGCGTCATCTGCTGGCCGATCTCACGCCCGCGAAGGACGGCGAACTCGAGCTCGACATGGACGACGTCGTGCAGCGCGGCACCACGGTCATGCAGCGCGGCCAGGTGTGCTGGCCGCCGCCGCCGGTGCAGGTCTCGGCCGCGCCGCAAGCGGCTCTGCAGGCGAAGCCCGTGGCAGCGGAGCCGAACGCACACGCGAAAGTCGAAGGTGCACAGCCCGCGCGCCGTAACGGCGCCGCCTCGCTTGCCGCGCTCATCGTGGCGGCGTTGCTGCTGCTCGCGCTCGGTGCGGTTGCGCCGCCGGCGTTCGTCGCGCACTTCACCGTGTTCGTGCTGGCGGTGTTCGTCGGCTATCAGGTGGTCTGGAACGTCACACCCGCGCTGCACACGCCCCTCATGAGCGTGACGAATGCGATCAGCGGGATCATCGTGATCGGTGCGTTGCTGCATCCGGGCAACGCCAGCCCGATCGTGACCGTGCTGGCGGGCATTGCGCTCGTTGTCGCAACCGTCAACATCGCGGGTGGCTTTCTCGTCACCCAGCGCATGCTGAAGATGTTCCAACGGACCTGAGGAGACGTCATGCTCAACGGAATCGGCAACATGGCGTGGCTCGGCGCGGCGACGCTCTTCATCCTCAGCCTGCGAGGGCTGAGTCATCCCGCGAGTGCGCGGCGCGGCAATCTTTACGGCGTGACCGGCATGGTGATCGCGGTGCTCGCGACCTTGCTCGTCACCGGCGGCGCGGGTTTGCAGATCGCGTTGATCGCCGCGGTGGTGGGGGGTGGGCTCGGCGCGGTACTCGCGCGCCGCGTGGAGATGACGCAGATGCCGCAGCTCGTCGCGGTGCTGCACAGCTTCGTCGGTCTCGCGGCGACCTTGATCGCCTTCGCGAACTTTCTTTCGCCGGCGGCGGCGATGAGCGGCGTCGAGCGCGCGATCCACGACACCGAAATCTACGTCGGTGCCTTCATCGGCACGGTCACGTTCAGCGGCTCGATCGTCGCGTTCCTGAAGCTGCAGGGCACGGTGGGCGGCAAGCCGCTCGTACTGCCCGCGCGGCATTTGCTCAACGCGGTCGTGCTCGGCGCGTGCATCGTGCTCGGCTATCGCTTCGTCAGTGCGTCCGACGGCGGCGGCGCGCTCCATGCGCTCATCGTCATGTGCGTGCTGGCGGCGGCGCTCGGCGTGCATCTCGTCATGGCGATCGGCGGCGCGGACATGCCCGTGGTGGTCTCGATGCTCAACAGCTATTCCGGCTGGGCCGCCGCGGCAACGGGCTTCATGCTCGACAACGATCTGCTCGTCACCACGGGCGCGCTCGTCGGCTCGAGCGGTGCGATTCTCAGCTACATCATGTGCCGCGCGATGAATCGCAGCTTCGCCTCCGTGATCCTCGGCGGCTTCGGAACCGCGAGCGCCGCCGCAAGCGCGGCGCCGCAGGGCGACGTGGTGGCGACCACCGTCGACGAAGTCGGGTCGCTCCTGCGCGATGCGCAGGAAGTCGTGATCGTGCCGGGCTACGGCATGGCCGTCGCGCAGGCACAGGGCACCATCAGCGAGATCACGCGGCGGCTGCGCGCGCTCGGCATACGGGTGCGCTTCGGTATCCATCCTGTTGCGGGGCGCTTGCCCGGTCACATGAACGTGCTGCTCGCCGAAGCGAAGGTGCCGTACGACATCGTGCTCGAAATGGACGAGATCAACGAAGACTTCACCAGCACCGACGTCGTGCTCGTGATCGGCGCGAACGATATCGTCAATCCCGGCGCCCAGGAAGATGCGGGCAGTCCGATCGCCGGCATGCCCGTGCTCGAGGTGTGGAAGGCCCGCACCGTGGTCGTCTCCAAGCGCAGTATGGCGACGGGCTACGCTGGCGTGGACAACCCGCTCTTCTATAAGGACAACACACGAATGCTGTTCGGCGATGCCAAGGGCAGCGTGGATGCGTTGCTGCGGCAACTGGAAACGGCTTGACTTTTGAGGAAGGTGCGACGGGCGAAGGCCTGCCGCGCCGGCTGTGCCGCGTGGATGCGCTAGTCCCGCCAGGGATGCGATGCGCGGAAGATCCCGCGGGCTGCAATCACAACGGACGGAGAAAGACAACGTGGCACATACCAAACGTATCGAAGGCGGCTACACCGCCCGGTGGCACAACCGGTGGGTGCAACTCGCGGCGGGCATACTCTGCATGGGGCTCGTCGCCAACCTGCAATACGCATGGACGCTCTTCGTCGTGCCGATGGACTCGCGGCATCACTGGGGGCAGGCTGCGATCCAGCTCGCCTTTTCCATTTTTATCGTGACGGAAACCTGGCTCGTGCCCGTGGAGGGGTGGCTGGTCGACCGCTTTGGTCCGCGTCCCGTGGTGATGGGCGGCGCTTGCTGCGTGGCGCTGGGCTGGGTGCTCGACGCGTGGGCGCCCGCGCTGCCGGTGCTCTACGTCGCGGCTGTGATTTCGGGCATCGGCGCGGGCTGCGTGTACGGCACGTGCGTGGGCACGGCGCTCAAGTGGTTTCCCGACCGGCGCGGGCTCGCAGCGGGGATGACGGCAGCCGGCTTCGGCGCGGGTGCGGCGCTCACGGTCATCCCGATCTCGAACATGATCCAGCACGCCGGCTATGAGCGTGCGTTCGTATTCTTCGGACTCCTTCAAGGTGCCTGCATCATGGCGCTCGCGCTTCTCATGGTGCGACCGAAGCCTCCCGCGCATGCGGCCGGGACGAAGCGAATCGTGGCGACGAAGACGGACTACACGACGAAACAGATGGTCCGCGCGCCCGTCTTCTGGGTGATGTACGCGATGTTCGTATGCGTGGCGGCGGGCGGCATCATCGCGACGGCGCAAATCGGCCCGATCGCGAAGAGTTACGGTTTCGCCTCGATGCCGGTCACGCTCGCCGCGGCGACGTTGCCGCTGCTCACCATGACGCTCTCGATCAACAACCTCTGCAACGGCTTTACGCGGCCGCTGTGCGGGTTCATTTCGGACCGCATCGGCCGCGAGAACACGATGTTCATCACGTTCCTCGGCGAAGGGCTCGCGCTGCTGGGCCTGAGGGCGTTCGGCCACGACCCGTATCTCTTCATGCTGTTTTCCGGGCTCGTGTTCCTGTTTTACGGCGACATCTTCTCGAACTTTCCGGCGACCTGCGCCGATACGTTCGGGGCGAAATACGCAGCCGGCAATGCGGGCACGCTGTACACCGCAAAAGGAACGGCGGCGATGCTCGTGCCGGTCGCCACGCTGTTCGCGATCCACGGAGGCTGGAACATGGTGTTCGACCTGGTCGCCTGCGTGGCGATGTTGGCGGGCGTGAGCGCCAAAGTGCTCCTGCAGCCGATGCGCCGGCGCTGGATCTTTCAGTCGGGCGTGGAGGCGAGGATCGCCGACGCGGCGTTCGCGCCCTCGCCGCTGGGATCGCACGAATAGCAGATGCTTCGCAGGGGCGAAAAGAGGGGGATTACCCATCATAAGAGGGATTTATCGAACGTAAAATATTCTGTATTAGTCATTTATCGATCTCCTTACTAGTATTGTGCGCACCAGCCGGGCCGCATACGGGCAGCGCTGCGGGCGACGGCGTCAGGCGTCGCCCGAATACATGAAAAGCAGAACATGGAGACGGACATGACAGGTCAGAAAAACGGTCAGCCTTTGCGTGCCGCGATAGCCGCCTTTGTCGGCACGACGATCGAGTGGTATGACTTCTACATCTATGGCCTTGCTGCCGCGCTCGTGTTCGGCAAGGTGTTTTTTCCCAGCTCGCTCGACCCGGGTGTCGCCACGCTGCTGTCGTTCCTCACACTATGGGCCGGCTTCGTTGCGCGGCCGATTGGTGGCCTGATCTTCGGGCACCTGGGCGACCGTATCGGCCGCAAGACCACGCTTGTCATCACGCTCATGATGATGGGCGTGGCTACCACGGGTATCGGCCTGATGCCCGGCTACGCGCAGATCGGCGCGTGGGCGCCGGTCGGTCTCGTGATGCTGCGGGTGATCCAGGGCATCGCCGTGGGCGGGGAGTGGGGAGGCGCGGTGCTGATCGCGAGCGAAAGCGCACCGAAGCACAAGAGCATTCTCTATTCGGCGTTCGCGCAGCAGGGCTCGCCGACCGGCAACCTGCTCGCGACGCTGATCTTTTTTGCGCTGAGCGCATTGCCCACACCGGAATTCGTCGTGTGGGGTTGGCGCATTCCGTTCCTGCTCTCGGCCACGCTCGTGATCGTTGGCATGATGGTTCGGCTGAAGCTCGAAGAGCCGGAGGACATGAAGCGCGTTCTCAGGCAGAACAAGACGGTGAAACTGCCCGTCGCGGAAGTGCTGCGCAAGCACTGGGTAATCGTGATGCTGGCCGCAGGCGTGTTGCCTGTGATCCATGTCACCTACTTCAAGACCACCTTCGCGCTTTCCTGGGCCACCAGGGAGCTTGGCTATACTCAGGGGACGTTTCTCAGCATCATCGTGGTCGCACTGATCGTCCAGTTCCTCACCCAACCGCTCGGCGCGCTGCTCGTGCAGCGAATGGACATGCGCAAGGCTGTCTGCCTGATGGTGCTGCCGGAATTCGTCCTGATGCCGGCGATGTTCTTCGCGATCGAGACCAAGGCTTACTGGATCGCCATGATCGGCATGTGTCTCGCAACCGTTCCGCATTCGATGTTCTACGGCGCGGTGGGCGGCATCCTCGCACGGGTCTTTCCTGCCAGGGTGCGCTACACAGGGTTGTCGCTCTCGTATCAACTCTGTTCGCTCGTGGTGGGCGGGGGCACGCCGGTTCTGGCTCAATGGCTGCTCAATTCCACGAAAAGCATCACGGGCGTGGCCATCGCATCGGCGATATATGCGCTGGTCTCGCTTGTCTGCATGATCGGGCTCTTGAACCGCACGGGCTTTCTGGCCGGCGAACTGTCGACAGCCGAGCAGGAGGACGTCAACGATCTTGAGCGTGACACGCGCTTTTCGCCGCTGGACGAGCGCAAGACGGTGCCGGTTGCCTGAGTGAGGCCGACCCGGGATTCTGAGCCGGTCCGAAGTGGAAAAATTCCGCATGCTCCCTGATTTGACATCTCTCGCACTGTTCTGCCGCTCGATCGAAACACGCAGTTTGTCGAAGGCGGCAGAGCAGTCGCACATCGCGCTGGCGGCAGCGAGCCGTCGGATCGCGCTGCTGGAGCACCGCTATGGCGTGCAATTGCTGCATCGGTCGCCGCAGGGCGTCGAGCCGACGGCGGCAGGGAAGGCACTGGCGTTCCACGCGCGGCAACTGCTCGATCAGGCCGAGCGTCTGCAGGCCGACATGTCCGATTACGCCAAGGGGGCCAAGGGGCATATCCGCATCCAGGCCAATACCTCCGCCATGACCCAGTTTCTGGCGAAGGATCTCTCCGTCTTTGCTACCCGGTATCCCGAGGTCAAGCTCGACCTGAAGGAGCGGCGCAGCGGCGACATCGCGCAGGCGGTGCGGGAAGGCAAGACCGACATCGGCGTGGTGGTTGACGGGCCTTCGCGCGACGGACTGGTCTGCTACGAATACCAACGCGACCGGCTGATCGCCATCGTCCCGCGAGGCCATGCCTTGCGCGGGCGCCGGGTAGCGTTTTCCGCGCTGGCCGAATACGACTTCGTTGGCCTCGATAGTTCCACTGCCATGTGGCGGCTGGTAGCGGACGCTGCGGCCACGCAAGGGCTGTCTCTGCGCTTGCGCATGCAGGTCAACAGTTTCGAGGTCGTGTGCAAGCTCGTGCAGGCCGGCATGGGGGTGGCGGTGCTGCCGGAAATCGCCGCGTCCAACTTTGCCAGGGACATGGGGCTGCGTGTGATATCGCTAACGGATGCCTGGGCCGAGCGCCGCATGTTCGTTTGTGTGCGGGATGCTGCCGCGCTGTCGGCCATCGGGCGCCGGCTGGTCGAGCATCTGATCGGCCCACGCCCCCATGCTCAGGCGCCTCCCGTAACGCCAGGCGGGACGTGACCGCCGGCACGCGTCGACCCGGGTTGGTCCGGTCTTCGCATTTGGCGAAGGCAGCGTTGACCACTGCGCAATTCCCTCGGCTGTGCCGTCTCGCTACGCTGCGGTTCTGTGCCGGATGCGTTGTCCAGTGTCCGGCCGTCTCAACAGGACAGCGAGGCAGCGATGACCCCCGAAGCAAAGGCGCTAGAGGCGTGGATCGGCCGCACCGAGACCCGCAGCGACACGATCGTACCCGTGCCGGTCGCTGCCCTGTCAGCCACGCTGGACCGCAATGATCCCGACCCACGCGCCGGCGACGCACTCGCGCCGCTGTGGCACTGGCTGTACTTTTTGCCACTGCACAGGCAATCGGAAACCGGCCCCGATGGACACGCAAGCCGCGGAGGCTTTCTGCCGCCGGTCGCATTGCCGCGTCGCATGTGGGCGGGTGGACGCCTCCGCTTCCATCATCCCCTGCGTGTGGGCGAGGCGATCGAGCGCACCTCGCGTATCGTCGATATCAGCCACAAGAGCGGCGGCACCGGTACGCTCGTCTTCGTGCTGGTACGGCACCAGATCAGCAACGAGCACGGCGTGGCCGTGACCGAGGAACACGACATCGTCTATCGGGACTACCCCAAACCGGACGACCCTGTTTCAGCCCCCAGGGCGGCTGCGACCGATGCCGCGTGGGAGCGCGTCGTTCGTCCGGACGCTGTCCTGCTGTTCCGCTATTCGGCGCTCACCTTCAACGGCCATCGCATTCACTACGACCGCCGCTACGTCACCGAGGTCGAGGGCTATCCGGGCCTGGTCGTGCACGGACCGCTGATCGCCACCTTGCTGGTCGACCTGCTGCGGTCCCAGATGCCGAACGCGCAACTGACCCGCTTTGCGTTCCGCGCCGTTCGGCCGCTCTTCGATATCGCGCCGTTCACCGTATGCGGCAGGCCCGAGGCAGACGGCAAGACCGTCAAGCTGTGGGCCAGGGACGCCAGCGGCTGGCTCGCCATGGATGCGACCGCCACGCTGGCCTGACATCGCCCACCCGACTCGATTCTTCCAGATCAATCAAAGGACGCTCCCCGTGTTGATGGCAGCCGACAAATACCAGGACATCCGTGACGCCATACGTGACCTGTGTGCGCAATTTCCCAGTGAGTACTTTCGCCAGATCGACGAGGCACGGGGTTATCCCGAGGCGTTTGTCGATGCGCTCACGCAGGCGGGCTGGCTCGCGGCGCTGATCCCCCAGGAATACGGCGGCTCCGGCCTTGGTCTGACCGAGGCCTCGGTCATCATGGAAGAGATCAACCGGGCCGGCGGCAACTCGGGCGCCTGTCACGGCCAGATGTACAACATGGGCACGCTGTTGCGCCACGGCTCGGAGCAGCAGAAGCGCGCCTGGTTGCCGAAAATCGCCAGCGGCGAGCTGCGCCTGCAATCGATGGCGGTGACCGAACCGACCACGGGCACCGACACCACGCAGCTCAAGACCACCGCCGTGCGGCGCGCCGACCGTTATGTGGTCAACGGCCAGAAGGTGTGGATTTCACGTGTGCAGCATTCCGACCTGATGATCCTGCTGGCCCGAACGACGCCGCTGTCCGAAGTCACGAAGAAGTCCGAAGGCATGTCGATCTTCCTCGTCGATCTGCATCAGGCAATCGGCCAGGGGATGACGGTGAGGCCGATTGCGAACATGGTCAACCACGAGACCAACGAGCTCTTTTTCGACAACCTCGAGATTCCCGCCGAGAACCTGATCGGTGAAGAGGGTAAGGGCTTCCGGTATATCCTGGATGGTCTGAATGCCGAGCGAACCCTGATTGCCGCGGAATGCATCGGCGATGGCTATTGGTTCATCGACAAGGTCTCGAAGTACGTCAACGAACGCATGGTGTTCGGGCGACCGATCGGGCAGAACCAGGGCGTACAGTTCCCCATTACGCGCGCGTGGATCAATCTCTCAGCCGCCAACCTGATGCGCTTCGAGGCGTGCGAACTGTTCGATGCGAGCAAGCCGTGCGGTGCGCAGGCCAACATGGCCAAGTTGCTGGCGGCCGATGCCTCGTGGGAGGCGGCCAACGCGTGCCTGCAGTTCCACGGCGGTTTCGGCTTCGCCAACGAATACGACGTCGAGCGCAAGTTCCGGGAGACCCGCCTGTACCAGGTCGCCCCGATCTCGACCAACCTCATCCTGTCGTACGTGGCAGAGCACGTTCTCGGTCTGCCGCGTTCGTTTTGAAGTCCTGAAGGAGCAAGCGATGCGTCCTCTTGACGGCATCACGGTGGTCACGCTCGAGCATGCGATTGCCGCGCCGTTGTGCACACGCCATCTGGCCGATCTCGGCGCGCGCGTGATCAAGATCGAGCGGCCCGGCGTCGGCGATTTCGCGCGCGCCTATGACGAGCGCGTGCGCGGCCTCGCATCCCATTTCGTATGGACCAACCGTTCGAAGGAAAGCCTGACGCTCGACGTCAAGCACGCGCAAGCGCAGGGCGTGCTCATGCAGCTGCTTGCGCGGGCGGACGTGCTGGTGCAAAACCTTGCACCGGGGGCAGCCGACCGCCTTGGGTTGTCGTTCGATGCCTTGCGTGAACGATTTCCTCGCCTGATCGTCTGCGACATATCGGGCTACGGTGCGGACGGCCCCTATCGCGACAAGAAGGCCTACGACCTGCTGATCCAGGCCGAGTCCGGCTTCCTGTCCGTCACCGGCACGCAGCAGGAACCGGCCAAGGCGGGCTGCTCGATCGCCGACATCTCAGCCGGCATGTACGCGTACAGCAATATCCTGGCCGCGCTGATTGCGCGCGGAAGGACAGGCGTGGGCTGCCGCATTGATGTCTCGATGCTCGAGTGCATGGCCGAGTGGATGAGCTTTCCGCTGTATTACACGTTTGGCGGTGCTCAGCCGCCGCAGCGCGCCGGGGCGGCGCACGCCACGATTTACCCGTACGGCCCGTTCGCCGCGGGCGACGGCAAGACCGTCATCCTGGGGTTGCAGAACGAGCGCGAGTGGGAAGCGTTTTGCGCGAAGGTGCTGCTGCAGCCGGCGCTGGCGACGGACCCGCGCTTCGCGTCCAATTCCCGGCGGACGGCCGCGCGAGACGAACTGCGCGCGATCATCGATACCGTCTTTGCAGGACTCACCGCAGAGCAGGTCATCGAGCGGCTCGACCATGCACAGATCGCCAATGCGCAACTGAACACGATGCACGACGTCTGGCAGCACCCCCAACTCGAGGCGCGTCACCGCTGGGCCAATGTGAAGACTCCGGCTGGGGACATTCCCGTGTTGCGGCCGCCGGTTCCGGACGCGATCGCACCGCGCCTCGACCCGGTTCCTGCGCTTGGGGAGCACACCGAGGCCATCATGGCAGAGCTCGGGTACGGCCAGGAAGCGATCGACCGCCTGCGTGCGGAACGGGCCATCTGAATACGACGGGAAGCAAGGACAACCACCCCATGAGCGACCACCCGAGCCAGGTTCTCGCGACGTTTGCCGCGTCGCTGGCTTTCGATGACATCCCCGCGCCGGTCGTGGTGCGCGCCGAAGAACTGTTGCTGGACTGGCTGGGCTCCTGCCTCGCCGGTCACGGTGCACGGCCGGTCGAGACGCTGGAGCGCTTCGCTCGTGCGATGGGACCCGACGGCGGATCCTCGGAAGTGCTGATCTCTCGCCGGTTGACCTCGCCGTTCTTTGCCGCGCTCGTGAATGCCGCCGCTTCGCACTTTGCCGAGCAGGATGACGTTCACAACGGCTCCGTGTTCCATCCCGCGACGGTGGTGTTTCCTGCCGCGCTGGCCGTGGCGCAGGCGCTGGGGTCCTCCGGCCGTGATCTGCTGACGGCGGCCGTTGCCGGCTATGAGGTGGGCATCCGTGTCGGCGAGTTTCTTGGCCGCCCGCATTACAAGGTGTTTCATACGACGGGCACAGCAGGCACGCTCGCGGCCGCCGCGGCAGCCGGACGTCTGCTGGGGCTTTCGCCCGCGCAGATGCTCGATGCGTTTGGATCGGCCGGCACGCAGTCGGCGGGGTTGTGGGAATTCCTGCGTGATGCGGCTGATTCAAAACAATTGCACACGGCGCATGCTGCCGCGTGCGGCCTGTCGGCCGCCTGGCTGGCACGCGATGGCTTCACCGGTGCGCGACGCATTCTCGAAGGAGAGCAGGGGATGGCTGCCGGCATGTCTCGGAGCGCGAATCCGGCGCGGCTGACGGACCGTCTCGGCCAACGCTGGGCGCTTGCCGAAACCTCGTTCAAATACCACGCCTCGTGCCGCCACACGCATCCCGCCGCCGATGCGCTGCTGCAGGTGGTAAAGACGCATCGGCTAGCGCCCGCGCAGATTGCGCGCGTCACGGCGCATGTTCATCAAGGTGCAATCGACGTGCTGGGGCCGGTGGTGGACCCGCAGACCGTCCATCAGGCGAAGTTCTCGATGGGCACGGTGCTCGGGCTGATCGCGCGCTATGGTCGTGCCGGTGTCGAGGAGTTTGCGTCCAGCTTCGACGATGCAGAGGTCGCGGCGTTGCGCGACAAGGTCGCCATGGAGCTCGATGCCGAGGTCGATCAGGCTTACCCCGCGCGGTGGATCGGCAAGGTGACGGTGCTCACCACGGACGGACGCGAGTTGCACGGCCGCGTCGACGAGCCGAAGGGCGATCCCGGCAACACGTTGTCGCGCAGCGAACTGGAAGACAAGGCGCTGCGTCTCGCAGCGTTCAGCCGGGCCGCCGATGCGGCGCAAATGCAGACCGTGCTCGCATCGATCCGGAGTCTCGCCCGGGCCGAACGAATCGGTCGCCTGATGCCGTCCCATGCTTGAGCGCGCCGTGGCCCTGCAGACTGCGCGCTCCTACCTGTTCGTTCCCGGACATCGGCCCGATCGATTCGACAAGGCGGTTGGCGCCGGAGCGGACGCGGTCATCATCGATCTCGAAGACGCGGTGCCGCCCGAGGACAAGGCCGCCGCGCGCTACGCGCTCGCAGCCTGGCTGTCACCCGAGCGGCCGGTGCTGGTTCGCATCAACGGTGCCGGCAGCGAGGCGTTCGAAGAGGATCTGCGCCTGTGCAGCATGCCGGGCGTGGCCGGCATCGTGCTACCGAAAGCCGGGACGCAGGACGGACCCATCCTGAACCGATGCGTTTCTGCGGGCATGGCGATCTTCCCGCTCATCGAGACCGCGCAAGGCGTCTGGCATGCGCGCGCGCTGGCCGAGACACCCGGCGTGCAGCGGCTCATGTTCGGCTCGATTGACCTGCAGGTGGACCTCGACATGGATGCCGATGAAGACGATCTGCTGTATTTCCGTTCGCATCTCGTGCTGGTGTCCCGCCTGGCAGGGCTGCCGTCGCCCGTCGATGGCGTGAGCACTGTCATCGACGATGTCGAGCAACTGCGCGCCGATACGCTGCGGGCACGCCGCCTGGGTTTCGGGGCAAAGCTGTGCATCCATCCTCGGCAGGTCGGCTGCGTGCACGCGGCACTCAGCCCTTCCGGGCAGGACCTTGCCTGGGCCACGCGCATCGTTGCGGCGGCTGACGCCGCGCGCCAGGGGGCAGTGGCCGTGGACGGGAAGATGGTGGACCTGCCCGTGATACGCAAGGCGCAGCGGATTTTATCAAGCAGTCGGTCATAACGATTGCGCAACGTGGAGGAGACAATGAAGAAAACCGTGGCAACACTATTCGGCGCAATGGCGCTGCTGGTCAGCAGTGCGGTACCCGCCGGTGAGCCGATCGTCATCAAGTTCAGCCACGTGGTGGCGCATGACACGCCCAAGGGGCTGAGCGCCGAGTATTTCAGGAAGCTCGCGGAAGAACGCACCCAGGGCCGCGTCAAGGTCGAGGTCTATCCGAACAGCACCCTGTATAAGGACGGGGAGGAGATGCAGGCGCTGCAGCTCGGCTCCGTGCAGATGCTGGCACCGTCGCTGGCGAAGTTCGGCCCGCTTGGCGTGCGCGAATTCGAGGTGTTCGATCTGCCGTACCTGTTCTCCGATTACACCGGGCTGCACAAGGTGACGCAGGGCCCCGTGGGCAAACAACTGCTCGACAAGCTGCAAAGCAAGGGCATTACTGGGCTGGCCTACTGGGACAACGGCTTCAAGGTCGTGACTGCGAACAAGCCGATGCATGTGCCAGCCGACTTCAAGGGCCTGAAGTTCCGCATCCAGTCGTCGAAGGTGCTGGACGCGCAGTTCCGGGCGCTGGGCGCGATTCCGCAGGTGATGGCGTTCTCCGAGGTCTATCAGGGCCTGCAGACCGGTGTGGTCGACGGCACCGAGAACACCACGTCTAACGTGCTCACGCAGCGCATGAACGAGGTGCAGAAGTACCTGACGGTGTCCAACCACGGTTATATCGGCTACGCCGTGATCGTCAACAAGAAGTTCTGGGATGGCTTGCCGCCCGATATCCGCACCACGCTCGAAGGGGCGATGCGCGATGCCACCACCTATGCGGATGACATCGCCAGAAAGGAAAACGACGACGCGCTGGAAAAAATCAAATCTACGGGCAAGACGCAGATCATCGCGCTAACGCCGGCTGAGCGCGTCCAATGGAAGCAGGCGCTCATCAAGGTGCATCGCCAGCAGGAGAGCCGCGTCGGCAAAGACACCATCGAGGCCATCTACAAGGCCACGGGCTTCGATCCTGCCAGGCTGTAACCAGTCGGTAGCCGCGGCAGCCATGCCATGGCGGCCGCCTTACGGGAACGCGCCTGCGATGCGCAGCGGCGCGTTGTGACTGCGCATCCACCTAGATCTGGCAGGTCCCATGATTCTCAAATTCTTTGACCGCCTCGAGGAATGGCTGATCGTCTTCCTCATGGGAGCGGCAACGCTGCTGATTTTCGCTGCCGTGGCACACCGCTATGCCTCCGGCGTTCCGCTGCTGCAGGAATACCTGCTCCAGCTCGACATGAGCTGGGCTCAGGAGCTCTGCATCTACATGTTCGTCTGGATGGCGAAGTTTGGCGCCGCCTATGGCGTGCGCACGGGCATCCATGTGGGCGTCGACGTGCTGATCAACCGGTTTGACGATCGCCTGCGCGGTGGCTTCGTCGTGTTCGGGCTGCTGGCTGGCGCGCTGTTCACCGGCATCGTCGGCACCATGGGCGCGCGCTTCGTCTGGCAGATCGCGCATACCGACCAGGTGTCACCGGACCTCGAAGCGCCGATGTGGCTCGTCTATCTGGCCATTCCGTGCGGCTCGTACCTCATGTGCTTCCGCTTTCTGCAGGTGGCGTGGAATTTCATGCGTACCGGCAAGCTGCCGCATCACGACATCGCGCATGTCGATGGCGTGGACGAAGGTGCCGCGCATGACCTTCATCCCCTGAGTCACGAGGCACGGCAATGAACGCTTACATCATCTTTGGGCTGCTAATCCTGCTGATGATCACGGGCATGCCGATCTCGATCTCCCTCGGTCTCACGGTGCTGACGTATCTGTTCACCATGACCCACGTGCCGATCGAATCGGTGGCGCTCAAGCTGTTCACCGGGATCGAGAAGTTCGAGATCATGGCAATCCCGTTCTTCATCCTTGCGGGCAATTTTCTGACACACGGCGGGGTGGCGCGGCGCATGATTGCCTTTGCCACCTCCTTGATCGGTCACTGGCATGGCGGCCTCGGGCTCGCGGGCGTGGTCGCCTGCGCGCTGTTTGCCGCCATCTGCGGCTCGAGCCCGGCGACGGTTGTGGCCATCGGCTCGGTCGTGCTGCCGGCAATGGAGCAGCAGGGCTTTCCCCGCAAGTTCGGCGCCGGCGTGATCGCGACATCGGGGGCGCTCGGTATCCTGATGTTGCCCTCGATCGTCAAGGTTATCTATGCGGTTTCTACCAACACATCGATCGGAGCGTTATTCGTTGCGGGCGTGATACCGGGCCTGATCCTGACGGCCATGCTGGCCGTGACCACGTCGCACATTGCCAGGAAGAACGACTATCCGCGCATGCCCAGGGCAAACTGGGGCCAGCGCTTCGGGGCGTTCCGCGAGAGCATCTGGGGTTTGTTCCTCGTGGTCGTCGTGATCGGCGGCATCTATTCGGGCATCTTCACGGCGACCGAGGCGGCTGCCATGAGTGCGGTATATGCCTTCTTCGTCGCGGTGTTCGTCTACAAGGACATGAAACTCAAGGAGGTGCCGAAGGTTCTGCTCGCATCTGCGAACCTGAGTGCGATGATCCTGTACATCATCACCAACGCGGTATTGTTCTCGTTTTTGATGACCTCGGAGAACATTCCGCAGCAGATGGCGGAATGGCTCCTGCATATGGGGCTGGGACCGATCACCTTCCTGCTGATGGTCAACGTGCTGCTGCTGATTGCCGGCAACGTGATGGAACCGTCCTCGATCGTGCTGATCATGGCGCCGATCCTGTTTCCGGTGGCGATGCAGCTCGGCATCGACCCGATCCACTTTGGCATCGTGATCATCATCAATATGGAAGTGGGCCTGTGCCATCCGCCGGTGGGGCTCAATCTCTATGTCACTAGCGGCATCACGCGCATGGGAATTACCGAGCTGACGGTGGCCGTCTGGCCGTGGCTGCTGACGATGATCGCGTTCCTCGTGATGGCTACGTATATGCCGATCCTTTCGCTCTGGTTGCCCAGGGCGCTCGGCATGATGTGAGGATGGCCATGAAACTCCACGACCCTGGTTGCGACACCGTTCGCGAGGAACTGGATGTGCTGCGCGAGGTTCTGCAGCCCCCGGGCATGAAGATTCCGCTGCGAGACATCCTTGAACTCGGCTGCGGCACGGGCGACTTGACGTGCAAAATTGCAGATGCATGGCCGGGAGCACGGATTCGCGCTCTGGAGGTCGATCGTATCCAGCTTGGGCTTAACCAGACCCGCAACCGTCACGCCAATATACGCTACGAATTCGGGCCGGCGCAGGCCATTCCGTGTGAGCCGGAATCGTGCGACGTCGTGCTCATGTTCAAGTCGCTGCACCATGTTCCCCTCGATCTGCTCGACACGGCCCTCGACGAGATTCACCGGGTACTGCGCCCAGGCGGTGTCGCCTGGTTCGCGGAGCCTGTGTTCGCGGGCGATCTGAATGAGATCAGCAGGCTATTCCACGATGAGCAGGTGGTGCGACAAGCGGCATTCGATGCGCTCGTGCGCGCCGGCAACAGCGGTCAGTGGAAACAGACACGCGAGATCCACTATCTCGTGCCGGTGCGTTTCAGCGACTTTGCCGATTTCGAGCGCAAGGTGATGCGGGTCACACACAGCGATTTCGGATTGACCGATGCGGTGGTCGGTCGCGTACGGGAGGCATTCGAGCGCCATATGCGGGCGGACGGCGCGCATTTCGTGCGGCCGATGCGGGCTAATGTTTTCAGCAAGAGGGTGGACGGCGACCGATAGACTGCTGCTTCAGTCATGCTGAACCGGTATAGGTGGCATGGAGGATGCAGGGCACAGTGGATGGATGGCGGGTGAGCGCATGGGCAGGGCCGCGAACCGTGCATGCCCAGGCATGCATGGGGATGGCCATGCGAGGCCCCGGAAGCCGCTGACGTTGGGTCCGGTGAAGGGGCAGAGGTAGAAACGCGGGCTACGTTGCGTCGCTCAGTTGTTCGATCACCAGTGTCCTGATCCAGCGGTTCGCGTCATGCATGTCAAAATTCGCGTGCCAATGCACGGTGACGGTCACGCCGGGAATATCGACCGGCAGATCGTAGACCGCGAGTTTGCCGCCTGGGTTGAGCAACGGGACGGTGCTCCGCGGCAACGTCACGATCAGGTCCGTATGCGCGAGGATGTGGGGCACCACGGTGAAGTGCGGTACCTGAAGCGCAATCTGCCTGTGAATGTTTCGTTTCCGGAAACTGCCCTCGATCTGATGATGTCCGCTTTCGAGCGAGCCCACGAGCACGTGCGGTAACGTCAGGTATTGCTCGAGCGTGAGCGCACGCCGTGGCAGACCCCGACGGCGGCGCGTCATGCACACGTAGTCTTCGTGGAAAAGCGGCTGATGACGAGTCCGGCCAACCAGCGCCGGCAGATTGCCGAGCGCGAGATCGAGGCGTCCGACGCGCAACACGTCCTCAATCTGATCGAGCGGGATCGACTGAACATCTAGTCGCACATGAGGCGCGCATTCCGCCAGCGCCGCGTAGAGCGGCGGCAGGAACGCAAGCTCGCCGATATCCGACATGGCAATCCGGAACGCACGCGTGCTGGTCTTCGGGTTGAACGGGACCATCAATTGCAGCGCATGTTCGGCCGCGGTTACAGCGGCGCGCAGCGGCTCGCGCATTTCCAGCGCGGCCGAAGTGGGCTGCATCTCGTTGCCGTTACGCACGAACAGCGGGTCTTCGAGGATCGCGCGCAATCGGCCGAGCGCGTAGCTCACCGCGGGCTGGGACACCCCCAGCCGGATCGCCGCCAGCGTCAGGCTATGTTCTTCCAGAATGGCGTGAAAGACACGCAGCAGGTTCAAATCGATGCGGGTGGTGTCCACGCGTGAGTGCTCGTTAGCCGCCGATGCCAGCAGCCATCGTTCGGGGGCGATGGCTCCGGGCGCGCAGCGTGCGGGTCAATAAATAAACTTATTCAGCCACCGGATATTGATCGATTCGGCGAAATCGTACTTTATTCCTATACTCGCCTGACCTCAAACGATCACGCACGTGATGGTCGGGCGATCATTCGATCCCTTGACCGGCTGGCTGCAGTGCAGCGATGCCATGCATCGCGCGAAGTACCGGTTTGAATCGGACCCGCTGAATAAAGCTGAGGAGTCTTGCGCCATGTCCGCCGTTCCAGATCAATGCGTCTCGTTGCGCCTGCCGTCGCGTGTCACCGCTCGCGTGCTGCTCGTGTGCTGGCTCGCGATTCTGTTCGAGGGTTACGACGTTGGCGTGATGGGCGCGGTGCTGCCGGCGCTCGCCGAGTACAAAGCCTGGCATCTGAGCCCGGTCCAGTTGGGCGCGTTGGGCAGCTACGCATTGCTTGGGATGTTCTTCGGCGCTTTTCTGATCGGCACGCTGAGCGATCTGCTCGGCCGGCGTCGCATGCTGCTCATGTGCGCGACACTGTTCTCGCTGACGATGCTGGGCGCAGCCTGGGCACCGACGCCGGGCTGGTTCGGGGTGTTCCGCTTCATCGGTGGGCTCGGGCTCGGCGGTGTGATTCCGGTGGCTGCCGCGTTGACGATCGAATACTCGGCGCCGCATCGCCGCAACTTCAACTATGGGCTGATGTATTCGGGCTATTCGCTCGGTATTCTGTGCGCGGCCGCGGCGGCGATCCAGTTGCTGCCCGGGTTCGGCTGGCGCGGTGTGGTCGCGTGTGGGGCCGTGCCGCTCGTGCTGCTGTGGCCGATGGCGCGCGCGCTGCCTGAATCGCTCGAGTATCTGGTAAGCCAGGGGCGTCACGGGCAGGCGGCCGAACTAGCGGCACGCCTGGGCGTCGACGTGCCGGTCTTGCCGGCGCGTACGACCGGCGCGGACCACGGCAACTGGCGCGGAGTACTGGGCGAAGTGTTCGCGCGACGCCATCTGCGTGCGACGCTGTGCTTCTGGACTGCGTTGTTCTGCGGCCTTTTGCTGATCTACGGGCTCAATACGTGGCTGCCGACCATCATGCGCCGGAGCGGCTATGACCTTGGCTCAAGCCTGACGTTTCTGATCGTGTTCAGCTTCGCGTCGGCGCTCGGAGGGCTCCTGCTCGGCAAGGTCGCCGACCGCGCCGGTGTGCGCGCGACCGTTGGCGTGTTCTATCTGCTCGGCGCGCTCGCGGTGCTCGCGCTGATGTTCAGTCACGGTGTCGCGCTGAACTATCTGTTCGTCGCGCTGGCCGGAGTCGGCAGCATTTCGGCGTCGCTGATCCTGACGGGTCATCTGGCCGACTACTATCCTGGATCGGTGCGCGCCGCGGCCACCGGCTGGGCGCTGAGCTTTTCCCGGATCGGCGCGATGAGTGGACCGCTGCTCGGCGGCTACGTGGCGGCGAGCGGGCTCGGTGTCGGCTTCAATTTCGTCGTTTTTGCGCTGATCGGCCTGCTTGCAGCGGGCGCGGTCCTTCTTCTGCCAACGGCAAACGCGGAATAAGCAGGTATTTCGGCATCCATATCATCACGAGCGGCATCACGCGCATGGGCATTACCGACCTGACGGTGGCCGTCTGGCCGTGGCTGCTGACGATGATCGCGCTCCTTGTGATGGCTACGTATATGCCGATCCTTTCGCTCTGGTTGCCCAAGGCGCTCGGCATGATGTGAGGATGGTGAAACTCCACGACCCCGGTTGCGACACCGTTCGCGAGGAACTGGATGTGCTGCGCGAGGTTCCGTTTGTTTTCCGCAAGAGGGCGGACGGCGACCGATAGACTGCTTCTTGAGATTGGCGGTTCGCCAGATAACTAGTATTCCGAATCAAATTCTCATCTTTAAAATTCTATCGGAATATTTTTAGAGTGCTCTATTTGTCTCGAAATAAACGTATGGAAGGTTTCGGGATGGATCGGTTTCATGACGTCGACGAAATCTTGCGTACTGGCCCCACTCCGTTTTTTTGAGATGAAGGAGGGGCGATTGCCTGTAACATCGGATCCGGTTCAGCGTGGCCGAATGGTTCAGGAACTTCATCTGGTAGTGCGCGCTATCTCAAGGCGAGCCTCTTTCAAAACCTTGTCGACTCGATCATCGAACACGATCGAACGGCGACCCTTCGCAGGAGACACCAGTTGATACGACAACACTGTAGCGTTGTGGCTTTTGAAGATGTACTCGCTCATCTGTGCAACTCATGACCGCGCAGCTGCTGGCAGGATACGCGCCGTTCATCGCTGCGATCGGCGTGATGATCGCGATAGGTTTGCTGGAAGTCTTGACGTTATTGCTCGGCTTTAGCGCAAGTGAGCACGCAGGCAACATGCTGGTTCATCACTTCGATATCGATCATGGCGGTTGCGTGCAAACGGGCATTGCCGGACAGTTTCTCGGCTGGCTTCACGTGGGCCGCGTGCCATTTCTGGTTTTGATGGTGTTGCTGCTCACGGGCTTCTCGATTTCCGGCTTGATGCTGCAATCGGTCCTGCACTTGCTCTTTCATTTCATGCTGCCGCCATTCGTTGCGGCTATTTTCGCCTTTTCAATCGCGCTGTGTTTCGTCCGCAAAGTCGGCAAGCCGCTCGGCCGGTTAATGCCTCGGGAAGAAACAAGCGCGTTATCGGAAATCGATTTCATCGGCAGGCCGGTGCGTATCGTGACCGGCGAGGCTACGCAAGGCAATCCGGCCGAAGCGCGTTTCGTCGATGAATTCGGCCAGGCGCACTACCTGCGAGTCGAGCCGGACGATGGTAGTCATGTTTTTGTACGTGGCCAAACGGTGTTGATCGTTGCGCGCGTTTCCGCGTCGCTGTATCGCGCGATCAAAAGTCCGCGTCATGAGTGACGTGGACTGCGCTGCGGCAAGCGTCATGACGTTGTACGTCTGCCATCGCAGGTTCTTTACTTTGGGAGTTTAAAAAGGCAATGAATACGATTATGTTATGGGGAGCCGTCGGTTTTGCGATGGTGCTGGCGCTGTGTCTGATCGGTCTGATTTTTTCGCGGCTCTATGTGCGCGCATCGGCCGAGCGGGGGTTCGTGCGAACTGGCCTCGGCGGTCAGCGTGTCATCATGAGCGGCGGCGCGATAGTGTTACCGGTATTCCATGAAGTCATTCCCATCAACATGAACACGCTGAAGCTCGAAGTGAGCCGCGCGTCGCGTGACAGCCTGATCACCAAAGACCGCATGCGTGTGGACGTCGTGGTGGCGTTCTTTGTGCGCGTCAAGCCCACGTCGGAAGGCGTTTCGACGGCCGCGCAAACGCTCGGCCAGCGCACGCTCGCGCCGGAGAATCTGCGTGCGCTGGTGGACGACAAGTTCGTCGATGCCCTGCGCTCGACGGCCGCGCAAATGACGATGCAGGATCTCCAGGATGCGCGAGAAAAGTTCGTGCAAGGTGTGCAGAACACCGTGGCGGAAGACTTGACGAAGAATGGCCTGGAACTCGAAAGCGTGTCCCTCACTAACTTCAACCAGACATTGAAGGAGTTTTTCGATCCGAACAACGCATTCGATGCCGAAGGTCTCACGAAGCTCACGCAGGAAACGGAGCGTCGCCGCAAGGAGCGCAACGAAGTCGAGCAGGATACGGAAGTATCGGTGCGCGAGAAGAATCGTGACGCACTGGCGAAGCGGCTCGAAATCGAACAGCAGGAAGCCTTCATGAAGCTCGAGCAGGAGCAGCAGGTGAAGACGCGCACGGCGGAGCAAACCGCGCGCATCACCGCATTCGAGGCGCAACGTCATCAGGAGGCGGAGCAAAGCCGCATCGTCGCCGAGCGCCAGGTGCAGGAGTCGGAAATTGAGCGCGAGCAGGCGGTGCGATCGCGCAAGGTCGAAGCCGAGCGCGAAGTACGCGTGAAGGAGATCGATCAGTCGCGCGTGACGCAGATCGCAGAGCAGGAAAAGGCGATCATTATCGCGCAGAAATCGGAGGCGCAATCGCAGGCGCAGGCGCGTGCTAACGAGTCGCTGGCCGAGGCCGTGAAGGCCGAGCAGCTCGTCGAAACGACTCGCCGCACCGCCGAGGCCGATCGGGCCAAGCAGGTCGCGCTGATCGAAGCCGCGCAGGAAGCGGAAACCAACGCGGTACACATCACAACGAAGGCGCGCGCCGAACGAGAGGCCGCGCAGATGCAGGCCACTGCGATCGTCGAACTCGCGGAAGCGGAGCGCAAGAAGGGATTGGCGAACGCCGAGGCACAGCGC
This sequence comes from Paraburkholderia sp. JHI2823, assembly GCF_038900695.1. Classification (NCBI taxonomy): domain Bacteria; kingdom Pseudomonadati; phylum Pseudomonadota; class Betaproteobacteria; order Burkholderiales; family Burkholderiaceae; genus Paraburkholderia; species Paraburkholderia sp. JHI2823. Next base: position 44,387 of record NZ_JAYMRY010000043.1, read on the forward strand.
GCGCTGAACGACGCGATCAACACGCTGTCTTCGGATCAGACGAGCCTCAAGTTCAAGCTGGCCTTGCTCCAGGCACTGCCGGCGGTGATCCAGCAGACGGTCGAGCCAATGAAGGCGATTGAAGGCATCAAGATCATCCAGGTCGACGGCCTGAATCGTGGTGCCGTATCGATCGACGGTGTGTCAGGCACGGCAGGCAACAGCAATCTCGCCGAACAGGCCATGTCGGCGGCGCTCGCTTATCGCGCACATGCACCGCTCGTCGATTCGCTGCTCAAGGAAATCGGTTTGAACGGCACGTCGTTGCAGTCGATGGTGGCGGGTGTCGTGCCGGCCGAGATGGCACAGGTTGTTCCAGCCGCGCATGAACCGCTTCCCGCGGGCGACGGCGTGGCACGTTGAACCGCGCTTGCGCCAGATGCGCCGCATCATGCTGTAGCGCATCGGCGCAAGCGTGGCGAATCCGTGAGCGTCGAGGGACCTGTCCTGGAACGCGGCCATCTGATTGCACGGTCATTCCGTAACATAAACGTACGGACCAGGCGCCTTCGGCATAACGGTGAGCGCCTGCGGAACCTGATAGGCACCGTCGCGATAGCTGATTGAGACATCGCTTACCTCCCTCACGGTTTTCGTCTGCGGTCTGGATGTTTGTCCGCGCCAACAGCTATCGGCGGCCTTACCGTAATCCACGTGCACTGACTTCCCGGTGAGCTTTAGCGTCGCAAATCCCGCGGGAGCAATAGAGCCAACCGCGATGGTGCGTTTCATCTCATACTGCTGGCCTGCCGTACATTCTCCGTCGATCGGCGCCCGATCCCAATTCGCTTCGGATACATCTGTCACGAGGTGCTCAAGAACCGGACGCACGCGCTGCCCCTCCACCAGATAGATCGTGTGTACGAATGGCCGTTTCGATATTTTGCTGAAACATGGCAAGTAGTCCCTCTTCGAGACCGAGCGTATGGACTGTGTTGCCCCCATAGACCAGGCCCGCTTGCACGCCCTCGGCCACCGCGAAATCCTCCTCATCAAACACGGTGTCGTTGGTGTACCGGAAGCGTTTCTCCAAGGCCTTCTGTCCCGCCCCGCCCTCGAACCGTTCAGGCCGGTAGAGCATCTCGTGGGTCCAGAGCGTTCGATCCGGGGCCTCGGGATAGAAGAGGTTGATCGACACGTAGTCCGGGTGCATGATGAAGAAGGCGTGGGGAAAGAACGCGTAGTAGACCGAATCGACATCCAGGATGTCCCGCTTGGCACGCTCGCGCTTCATCCGCTCGGAAAACTGGGTGCGTGCCGCCACCAGACGAATATGGGGTCCCACTTCATCATGGACGATAACGCCTTGCCGGAATGCCTGGGAGAGGGTGTCGCGATGGAGGTAGGGGACGTGATACCCCTCCAGATAGGTCTTGATGAGCAGCTTCCAGTTGGCCTGCTTGATGACACGGGTTTTGCGGTACCGGGCGAGATCGTCGAGTTTAAAATAATCCAGATCGTCGCCCAGGGAACCCAGATAGCGATCCAGATCGATGTCCGCACCCGGCGTGGGGTGAATCCAGACGAGACCGGCACGTTCCACGACCGGGAGTTCGATCAGGGAGAACGCTCCCCGATCGAGGTCCGGGAAGTTGTAGGGCTTCGTGATCCCTTTGAGCCGTCCATCCAGCCCGTAGGACCAGCCATGAAACGGGCAGATGAAGGCCTTGAGGCAGGGTTCTCGACCGGAGACAAGGCGGGCGCCGCGATGACGGCATAGGTTGAGGAAGGCACGCAATGGCCCCTCATGGTCCCGGACGATCACATAGGGAAACTTTGCCCAATCGCTCAGCAGGTAGCTTCCTGGCTCCTGGAGGCGCGATGCATGGCCCACCAGCATCGGGTAACACCGGAATACGCTGGTCATTTCCTGTCGCAGCACGTCCGGGTGGGTGTGGAGGTTGACGGGTATGTGCTCAATCCGATCGAGCATGACCTGATCGCGTCCCTGCCGATGCTGGGCAAGCAGGGCATCGAGTGTCTGCCGCTGAATGTGGTGACGCATCGTCGTTCCCCTTCGGCCGAAACCCCTTAAGCTCGTTGCATGTCCTGGGCGGCCGGAACGACCGTTCCCTGGGCCAGGGCGCAGAGCTTTCGGGCTTGACCATCGATGGCATAAATGTCGCACTGGCAGACCACCATCCGTTTTCCGGTGCTACGTGCTTGCGCTATCGCGACGAGGCGAGCACCTATCGCCGGTCGCATGTAGTTGATTTTGAATTCCGCCGTCAGAGCGTTTCCGCCCATAGCCAGACCTCCGGCAAAGGTGATGGCGTTGTCGGCGAGATAACTGATCACGCCGCCGTGGACAAAACCATGCTGCTGTTTGTGGTGATCCCGTACCGTCAGCGCCAGTTCAGCGCTATCGCTGGAGGACGCCACCAATTCAGCACCGAGGAAGTGGCTGAAGGGCTGGGATTCGAAAATCCGGCGGGCAAATGCCTGCATATCGTCCATTGGCGATCTCCTCATCATCGGCGCCCTGTCACCCGCACGGCGTAGCAGGTTAGGTATGCAAAATGTCACATGCTATGGTAGTAGCTCCTGCTCGCTTTCATGTTCGGATTATTTGGCGAATGAAGACCGGTCCCGCGATTCGCCCCAGCATGCGGAGGCGAAAGCCGCGACAGTCGCGTGCACATCAGACCTCCTGGGCGCTTCAGGAGGCGTTTGTTCGGCTTTTGATGGAAAACGACTATGAAGCCATCACCATTCATAACATTGTCGATCTGGCGGGCACCGGTCTGGGTAGCTTTTACGACTATTTTGCCAACAAGGACGATCTGGCGAGAGTCTGCGTCCATCTACGTACCGAGGTGCTTTTGAAGACGCTGAAAGACGCGCCGGCCCTGGTGATCGACGCCGACGTGTCGCTCGAACGTGCCATCCAGGCGACGATCGATCGTCTGCTGACGGCGCACGCCGATCATCCAGCGCATTGGGGAGTGCATTATCTTTTGGAACGCCGATTCTCTGGCCTGTCGGCCTATGCACCGATGTACGAGCGCTTCGTGCTGGCATGGGAACGGATCCTTCAAGAGGCTCGGGCTGATCTGGCGGTGACGTCCAATGACGTCGCACGGACCTGTCAGACCATCGCCTATGGCCTGATCGCGCATGCTCATATCCGTCATCTTTCCGACACTCGTCATCCTTTGGATCAAGAGAGCCTGCGTCGCTCATTGAATTTGGCGCTCCTTGGCTATCTGAACAGCGTGAGCTGCGGGGCGAATAATTCCCATCGAAGGTGAGCGCGCGCACACCTGGGGTCACTGAGGTGACCACGTCGACGCTATATCCAGGGGGATAGGGCGTTTGACAAGGCGGGCGATGACGCGAGCCGGACGGCGCGCGGTGTCGGTTCGTCTCTTTCCTCGGGCCGGAGCACGGATGTTAGTGACCCAACGGTGGCATCGGCTTGACCCGAGGGCGAGCCATCAAGTGGGCAGCGCTTCGCTGCAAGGTTGACACCGTTGGTCTCGCTTGCCGTGGGCCACATTATTTAAATAGGATTGCGAATATTCAGATATGACAGATTATTCTGTCAGAATCTGCTGAAAGTGTTGCTTCCTCATCGCTCCGTACGACGACGCACAAAAGTTGATTGACGTCAGTCAATATTTTCGATGACATGCCGTCAATAAGAGTACCGCAGTCAAGCGGTCCCGGGAACTTATCGATCGGAGGGTTCGATGAAAACAAGGCATGGAAAGCAGGCATCGATGCGATACGCGCTGATGGGCGTTGCCGCGACGGCGACGTTGTGCATCAATGTAGCGGCATGGGCATGGTCCGATGGCGGGACGATTCGCTTTGTCGGCGCGGTCCTCGCGCCGACATTCGACATCGCGATGGGCAAGCGTCCTTCCGCTGCGCTGGCGACGATGGAGGGGCGTCAAGGCTACGACGCCGCCAATGGTGTCACCACGGTCGCCTATAGCAGTGCCCCGAACGCCGCGCCGCGTGCGGAAGTATCGGTTGTGGCTTCGAATGGTCCGGTTTCGGAGGCGGGCTCGGCCACGCGTCGCCGCATTCGGGTTGGCTTCACTGACGGATCCGGACGACGGGTTTCGCCAGATGCGGCGGGACGTTACCTCATTGGCGCCTCAGGCGGTGTACTCACGCTCGCGCAGAAGCTGTCGAAGGCCGAGCGCAACTCGTACGCCACCTTGGTAATGGACTATCGCTAAGCCAAACCGCGACTCGTTGTCCGGCGCCGATTCGGGGGGGCACGGCGAAGACAAGCGGTGCGGAAAATCCGTTCGGGGTACGAATGAAGTTGCGACCCGATCGTCCGTGCCGCTTGTACGCGCATCAGCGCAAGACCCGTCGGCGCCAGCACGTTCCGGCACAGGCGGTGCTATCCTTCGCACCGCCGCGGCTCGCGCTGCCGGCAAGGCTGGCGCGCGGTGCACCGATACGGCCTGCCCCGCCCGCCGCGAGCGTTCGTATCCATGTAACGAGACGTAACCGCACAGAAGCCGGGGCATTCTTGTGCATCAGTTCTTACAACTTTGAAATACGAAGCCTGCGAGCGCTGCGTTATATTGGCTTCAACAAAACATCAAACCCGAAAGGTGAGTCAATGAAGTTCCCACGTGTTGTTGCGATGCTGCTCGGGGGCATGGCTGTCGGCGCATCAAGTGCTGCCATGGCGGGCGTGAGCGTTGGAGTCAACATCGGTATTCCGGCCCCCGTTTATGTCGCGCCGCAACCGGTTTATGTGCCGCCGCCTCCGCCGCCCGTCGTCTATCAGCCCGCGCCGGTGTATGCCGCCCCGCCGGCGATCGTGATGGGCTGGCATGGGGACCGTTACTGGGACGGCCGCCGCTACTGGGACCGCGACGACTGGTATCGCCACCACGGCGGGTACGGCCGCGGTTATTACGATCATGGCCGTGGCCACTACGATCGCGACCACGGTGGCCCTCCGGGGCATTGGCACTGAGTTGCCAGTCGCGACGCACATCGCGGCACCGCCTCAAAAACAAAGCCGCCCAATCGGGCGGCTTTCGTTTGCCGATCGTTGCTCGGGCAACGAGGCGCGAGCAAGTGGCTGGCTTAGTCGAGGCCGGCCATGCCACCGACCACGGCGTTAAAGCCCGAGTCGACATGAACGATCTCCGCGGTCACGCCGCCGGCGAGGTCGGAGAGCAGGAACGCGGCGGTGTTGCCGACCTGCTCGATGGTCACGTTACGGTGCAGCGGGGCGTTCTGCTCGACGAAGTCGAGAATTTTGCCGAAGCTCTTGATGCCGCTTGCCGCAAGCGTCTTGATCGGGCCGGCCGAGATGCCGTTGACGCGCACACCCTTGCCGCCGAGAGAAACCGCGAGGTAACGCACGCTGGCCTCCAGCGAGGCCTTCGCGAGACCCATCGTGTTGTAGTTCGGGATGGCGCGTTCCGCACCGAGATAGGTGAGGGTGAGCAGCGACGCGTTGTCGGCGAGCATCGACTGCGCGGCCTTGGCGAGCGCCGGGAAACTGTATGCCGAAATGTCGTGCGCGATGCGGAAGTTCTCGCGCGTCATACCGTCGAGGAAGTCGCCGGCGATCGCCTCGCGGGGTGCGAAGCCGATCGAGTGGACGAGGCCGTCGAGCGTGCCCCAGTGCTGCTTGAGGTCGGCGAACAGCGCTTCGATCTGGGCGTCGTCGGCTACATCGCAGGGGAACACGAGGTCGCTGCCGAACTCCTGCGCGAACTCGGTGATGCGGTCCTTGAAGCGGTCGCCGACGTACGTGAATGCCAGTTCCGCGCCTTCGCGCTTGCACGCTTGTGCGATTCCGTATGCGATCGAACGGTTCGAAAGCAGGCCGGTCAACAGGATGCGTTTGCCAGCGAGGAAGCCCATGAATTCTCCTAAATCAGATCATTGCCCAGGCGCCTCCTGGAGTGGCGCCGCGTGGTTTGGGTAGAATTCTCTCACAACTGACAAGGCACCCCGGACAAATACCGATCTATGAGGACAGGAACGCGAGGCAGGGCGGCGCTCGACGCGCTTGGGGCAACGGTTCCTGCGGGGCGGCTCGCGCCTGGCAAGAGGCTGGCGGCGGCGTGCGTGGCGCTCGTGTTCGGGCTGTCGGCGATGCCGTCCGCGCACGCGGTCCACGCCATAGCGCAGTATGGCGAGCCCAAGTATGCGCAAGGATTCGCGCATTTCGACTACGTCAATCCGGATGCGCCCAAGGGCGGCACGCTCGTGCTCGCCAATCCCGATCGCCTCACGAGCTTCGACAAGTTCAACCCGTTCACGCTGCGCGGCAATGCGGCGCCGGGGCTCGGCATGCTGTTCGAAAGCCTCACGACGGGCAGCCTCGACGAAGTGGCGTCCGCCTACGGCCTGCTCGCCGACGATATCCGGATCGCGCCCGACGCGCTTTCGGTGACGTTCCACATCAATCCGAAGGCGCGCTTCTCGAACGGCGACCCCGTGACGGCCGAAGACGTGAAGTTTTCGCTGGAGACGCTCAAGAGCCGTCAGGCCGCGCCCTCCATGCAGGCGTATTTCAGCGAGATCACGCGTGCGGTGGTCGTCGATCCCTCGACCATCCGCTTCGAGTTCCGTACCAACAACCGCGAGCTGCCGCTCATCGCGGGCGGCATGCCGGTGTTCTCGCACAAGTGGGGCCTGCGCCCGGACGGCAGCCGCATTGCCTTCGATCAGCTCGCGTTCGAGCAGCCGATCGGCAGCGGCCCGTATGTGATCGACCACTATTCGAACGGGCGCACGATCACCTACAAGCTGGATCCTAACTACTGGGGCAAGGATTTGCCCGTGCGCGTGGGCACCCACAACTTCGAGCGCGTGACGTTCAAGCTCTATTCGGACGACGTGGCGCGCCTCGAGGCCTTCAAGGCGGGCGAGTACGATGCGCTCGTCGAATATGTCGCGCGTAACTGGGTGCGGCGCGATGTCGGCAAGCGTTTCGACAGCGGCGAGCTCATCAAGCGCGAGTTCCCGCACCACAACGGCACCGGCATGCAGGGCTTCGTCCTGAACCTGCGCAAGCCCGCGTTTCAGGACGTGCGCGTGCGCCGCGCGCTCGATCTCGCGCTCGATTTCCAGTGGCTCAACCGGATGCTGTTTTATAGCCAGTACCGTCGCATCGACAGCTGGTTCGCGAACACGCAGTTGCAGGCGAAGGGCCTGCCGTCGCCGGGCGAGCTCGCGTTGCTCGAGCCGTGGCGCCATGTGCTCGATCCCGCCGTGTTCGGGCCGCCGCCCGTCCAGCCCGACACGAGCCCGCCCGGTTCGCTGCGCGCGAACCTGCTCAAGGCGCGCGCGCTGCTTGCCGAGGCCGGCTGGACCTATCGCGACGGGGCGCTGCGCAACGAGAAGGGCGAGCCGTTCACGTTCGAAGTGCTCGACGACACGAGCGCGTCGGCCCAGTGGGCGCCGATCATGGCGCAGTACACCCAGGCCCTCGCGCGCCTCGGCATTCGCGTGAACTATCGCTCGGTCGATTTCGCGCTCTACCAGAAGCGGCTCGATGCCTTCGAGTTCGACATGACGACCATCAAGTTCCCCGACGTGCAGGTGCCCGGCGCGGAGCAGGTCGACCGTTTCGGCAGCAAGGCCGCCGACGAGCCGGGCTCGGGCAATCTGCTCGGCCTGAAGTCGCCGGCAGTCGATGCGATCCTCAAGGCGCTCACGCAGGCGCAGACGCTCCGGCAGCTGCTCGACGCCACCCATGCCCTCGACCGGGTGCTGATGCACGGCTACTATGTGGTGCCGCAGTGGTACAGCGCGACGCACCGCGTGGCCTACAAGAACACGCTGGCGTATCCGGCGAAGCTGCCGCTGTACTATGGCGCGAACGACTGGATCATCTCGACGTGGTGGTTCAAGCCGCAGCCCGGGCCGCAAGCGGCCCGTCATTGACAACGGACACGACGGAAGCAACGAATATGTGGAGCTACATCGTCAAACGCCTGCTGCTGATGATCCCGACGCTGCTCGGCGTGCTCACGCTGACCTTCGGCGTGATCCAGTTCGTGCCGGGCGGCCCCGTCGAGCAGGCGGTGCGCGAGTTGCGGCGGGGCGCGGAGCAGGGCATGCCGTTCGGCATGCGCGCGCATTCCGGTGTCGACGCGCAGCAGGTCGCACAACTCAAGCAGCTCTATGGTTTCGACAAGCCGCCGCTCGAACGCTACTTCCTGATGCTCGGGCGCTTCGCGCGCCTCGACCTCGGGCAGAGCTATTTCCACCACCAGAGCGTGTGGTCGCTCATCATCTCGAAGCTGCCGGTGTCGATCAGCATCGGCTTGTGGACCTTCTTTCTCACCTACCTGATATCGGTGCCGTTGGGCATCGCCAAGGCGGTGCGCAACGGCTCGCGCTTCGATCTCGTGACGAGCCTCGTCGTGCTCGTCGGTTATGCGATTCCAGGCTTCGTGCTGGGCGTTCTGCTGCTCGTGCTGTTCGGCGGCGGCTCGTTCCTGCAGCTCTTCCCGCTGCGCAATCTCACGTCCGACAACTGGGACACGCTTTCGCTCGGCGGCAAGATCCTCGACTATCTCTGGCACATCACGTTGCCGGTGACCGCCTCGGTGGTGGGGAGTTTCGCCGTCACGACCATGCTGACCAAGAATGCCTTTCTCGAAGAGATCCGCCGCCAGTACGTGCTGACCGCGCGCGCGAAGGGTCTCTCGGAGCGCACCGTGCTCTGGAAGCACGTGTTTCGCAACGCCTTGCTGCCGCTCGTGGTCGGCTTTCCGTCGGCGTTCATCGGCGCATTTTTCACAGGTAGCCTGCTGATCGAGACGCTCTTTTCGCTGGACGGCCTCGGGCTGCTCTCGTACGAATCCGTCGTACGGCGCGACTATCCGGTCGTGCTCGGCACGCTGTATCTCTTCACGTTGATCGGACTCCTGACCAATCTGATCTCCGATCTCTGTTACGTGTGGGTCGATCCCCGCATCCAATTCGAACACCTGGAGCGCTGAGTTGAACCGAGTCCGTGCCGGCGCAGAGCCCGAGTTGCGCACCGAGTCTGTGCGCGCCTTCAAATCGCCCACGCCCGCACGGCGGGTGTGGCTGCGCTTCAGGCAGCAGCGGCTCGGCTACTGGAGCCTCATCGTCTTCGTCGTGGCGTTCGCGGCCAGCCTCGCGGCGCCGCTCTGGAGCAACGACAAGCCGCTCGTCGTGCGCTACGACGGTCATCTGTACTTCCCCCTCTTCAAGGAGTATCCGGAGACGACGTTCGGCGGCGACTTTCCTGCGCCTGCCGACTATCTCGATCCCTACATCCGCCACCGTTTCGACGCACCCGGCAACTTCGCGATCTATCCGCCCAATCCGTACTACTACGACACGCTCAATTACTTTTCGAAGGTGCCGAATCCCGCGCCACCGTCGCGGCAGAACTGGCTCGGCACCGACGCGAGCGGACGCGACCTGTTCGCGCGGCTGTTGTACGGCTTTCGCGTATCCGTGGAATTCGGGCTGGTGCTGACGGCGATCGGCACGATCATCGGCATTCTGGCGGGGGCGGTGCAGGGTTACTTCGGCGGCAAGGTCGATATTCTCGGGCAGCGCCTGATCGAGATCTGGAGCTCGATGCCGGAGCTTTATCTGCTCATCATCTTCGCCGCGATATTCGAGCCGGGCTTCATCCTGCTCATCGTCCTGTTGTCGCTCTTTGGCTGGATCGGGCTCGCGAGCTACGTGCGCGCCGAATTCCTGCGCAACCGCAACCAGGACTACGTGCTCGCCGCGCGCGCGATGGGGCTTTCGAACTGGCAGATCATCTGGCGTCACGTGCTGCCCAACAGTCTCACGCCGGTCATCACGTTCCTGCCGTTTCGCATGAGCGGCGCGATTCTCGCGCTCACGAGCCTCGATTTCCTCGGTCTTGGCGTGCCTCCGCCCACGCCGAGCCTCGGCGAGTTGCTCGCGCAGGGCAAGGGCAATCTCGACGCATGGTGGATCTCGATGTCGACGTTTGGCGTGCTCGTCGTCACGTTGCTGTTGCTCACGTTCATGGGCGACGCGCTGCGCAACGCCCTCGACACGCGCATCTCCGACGCCATGAAAGCCGGAGGCAATCAGTGAGCGCCCAGCCGGAAAACATTGCCGCGCCGCTCTTGTCGATCGACCATCTGAGCGTGCGCTTTGGCGAGACCCTCGCCGTCGACGACGTCACGCTCGCGATCGGGCGAGGCGAGCGCGTGGCGCTCGTCGGCGAATCGGGTTCGGGCAAGACCGTGACCGCGCTCGCCGTTCTGCGCCTGTTGCAGGATGCGCAGGTCAGCGGAACGATCCGTCTCGACGGTAACGATCTGCTCGCGAAGAGCGAGCGCGCGATGCGCGGCCTGCGCGGCAGCGATATTGCGATGATCTTCCAGGAGCCGATGACGGCGCTCAATCCGCTCTATACGATTGGCGAGCAGATCGCGGAAACCATCATGCTGCACGATGGCGTCCCGAAAAAGGAGGCCTACGAGCAGGCGGTGGGGCTGCTCGAGCGTACCGGCATTGCCGAAGCGCGGCGGCGCGTCTCGAACTATCCGCACCAGCTTTCGGGTGGCCAGCGCCAGCGCGTGATGATCGCGATGGCGCTCGCGTGCCGCCCGCGCCTGTTGCTCGCCGACGAGCCGACCACGGCGCTCGACGTGACGATCCGCGGCCAGATCGTCGATCTCCTGCTCGAACTGCAACGCGAGGAGGCACAGCGGCGCGGCATGTCGGTGCTGCTCATCACCCACGACCTCAATCTCGTGCGCCGCTTCGCGCAGCGCGTGGCCGTGATGGAGAAGGGCAGGCTCGTCGAGTCGGGCAGCGTCGAGCAGATTTTCGAGGCGCCGCAGCACTCGTACACGCAGCGGCTCATCGCGAGCCGGCCAGAGCGCAACGTGCTGCCCGTGCTGCCGATCGCGCCGGTACTGCTGCAGGCGAAGGACGTGATCGTCGACTTTTCAACCAGACTGCCCGGTTTTCGCGGATGGTGGCGCAAGGGGCGCTATCGCGCGGTGAACGACGCGAGCATCTCGGTGCGCCAGGGCGAGACGCTCGGGATCGTCGGAGAATCGGGCTCGGGCAAAACGACGCTCGCCATGGCCCTCTTGGGGTTGCAGCGCACGGCGGGCGGTGTGGTCGAGTTCCAGGGACGCCCGATCGCGAGTTATCAGGGGCGCGACAAGCTGTCGTTGCGCTCGCATCTGCAGGTTGTCTTTCAGGATCCGTTCAGTTCGCTTTCGCCGCGACAGACCATCGAGCGCATCGTGGGAGAAGGGCTCGCGCTGCATCGGCCCGATCTTTCCGGCGACGAGCGGCGCAAGCGCATCGTGGGCGTACTGCGTGAAGTCGGCCTCGATCGCACGGCTTTGCAACGCTACCCGCATGAGTTCTCGGGCGGCCAGCGCCAGCGCATTGCCATCGCGCGCACGCTGGTGCTCGAGCCGCGCGTGATCGTACTGGACGAGCCGACCAGCGCCCTCGACGTCTCGATCCAGCAGCAGGTACTGCGATTGCTCACAGATCTGCAGCGCAAGTACAACCTCGGCTACGTCTTCATCAGCCACGACCTGGCGGTGATCGGCGCGATGGCGCACCGGGTCGTGGTGATGCAGAGCGGGGCCATTGTCGAGGCGGGTGAGATCTCGAGCATCTTTGACAAGCCGTCCCATCCTTACACGCAAAAGTTGTTGAAAGCCGCCTTCATGCGGTGACCTTCGACGAAACTTTAGGGTTCCACGTTGTGAAATTCGTCAATGAAGTGAATATCGCGATTGAATTTTTCTATTTGTTTTGACACACAAATACTTACTGGCTAGTATCGTCCAAACTTTTCCACTAACTCCCTGATTTACGGGCAATTTCTACCGACCAATGCAGCACCGATACCTGACCCAGGCTTGCACGCGCGCCGTCGCCGGGATGTTCATCGGCGTACTGATGGCCGCAGCTACCGGCGCGTTCGCCGACGAAGTAAGCAGCTTCAACCAGAATGCCTCCTTTTCGCCGAGCAATTCGGCGAATCCGCAGTCCATCCCTGCTGTTCAGAACGCACTCCAGAATGCCAACCAGGCGACCCCGGCGGCGGCTCCTGCCCCGACCGAAGGCGGCGCCAAGGCGTTCCTTTCCGGCATGGCCGGCAAGGCCGGCGACGTCGTTGTGGGCGCGCTCAACATGATCGGTGTGCGTTACCGCTGGGGCGGCAGCACGCCCGACTCCGGCCTCGACTGCAGCGGCTTCGTGCGCTACGTGTTCCAGGACACGCTCGGCATGTCGCTGCCGCGGCGCGCCGAGGAAATGAGCCGCGTGGGCGAGAAGGTCAGCATGAGCAACCTGAAGCCGGGCGACCTCGTGTTCTTCAATACGATGCGTCGCACGTTCTCGCACGTCGGCATTTACATCGGCGACAACAAGTTCGTGCATTCGCCGTCTACGGGCAGCACGATCCGTGTCGACGACCTCGACGACGGTTACTGGGAAAAGCGTTTCACGGGCGCCCGCCGAGTCGAAACGTCGTTCACGCCGGACCAGCAGCGAAGCCTCAAGCGCGTGAGCGCGCAGTTCGACGGCAACGGCGGCAACTGAGCGGCGACTGAGCGCGCGGTTATCGCAAAGTCGTAGCGCACACGCAGCGAACCAAAAGCCTGCTTCGAAAGAAGCAGGCTTTTGGTGTTTGTACGCCTGCCAAAGGCCGCTGCGGCCTGACGCTCAGGCCGCCACGCGCGCCGCGGCGAGCTTGCGCTCGAGTTCCGGCATGACGCGTGCCGCGGCTTCCTCGCCCGCGAGGATCGCCGCGTTGCGCTGAGTGAAGTCGCTGCTCGACATCGCATTGAGATTCGGGCGGATCACGACATCGGCGTACTTGTCGAGCTCGTAGGTCTTGATCGTCTGGCCCATGATCGTGAAGGTTTGCATGAGCACGTCGAACTGGCTCAGTGTCGAGGCCGATTCCGGGCGCGCCGAGATGTCGACGGCGATCACGAAATCGGCACCCATCCTGCGCGCGAAGGAGGCAGGCACCGGGCTCACGAGGCCGCCGTCCACGTATTCACGGCCTGCGATCTTCACCGGCTCGAAGAGCGACGGGATGCTGCACGACGCGCGCACCGCGATACCCGTGTTGCCGCGCTGGAAGAAGATGGGCTGCCCCGTGCGCAGGTCGGTGGCGACGACGCCAAGCGGCTTCGCCATCTTTTCGATGGGGCGATCGCGCAGTGTCGTGTTCAGGTAGTTCTGCAGCGCGACGCCCTGCAAGAGGCCGCGCGTGCGAAACGGCATGGCCCAGTCGCTGATCGAGGCTTCGTCCATCGTCAGGGCGAGCTTGTTGAGCGCGAAACCATTCATGCCCGACGCGTACAGGGCTGCCACGACCGAGCCCGCGCTCGTGCCGACCACGAAGTCGATCTGCACGTTACGCGCTTCCAGCGCCTTGATCACGCCGATGTGCGCGAAGCCGCGTGCCGCGCCGCCGCCAAGCGCGAGTCCCACGCGAACCGGGCGCGCAGGCCTGGCCGCGGACGGCGTGGGCGTGGTGGCGGCAGGCGGCGTGACGCTGGCGGTCTGCGTGCCCGCGGTCGAGCACGCGGCGAGGACGGTGGAGGCGGCCGCTAGCGAAAAGTGGCGGCGGCTCCGCGAGGGGGATGACGACTTCAAGAAAGTTCTCCATGCGGCCCGCGTTCGTGTTCCACGAAGGAACGGCGCGATGCCCGGGTCTGCTCGCGTGCGCTCGAGTGTCTGTTGTTTGCGCGCGCGACGCCGCATCGTGGTGGTGGCGCGACGACATCATAAGGCAAAGCGCGGCGGGTTTAGCGAGCGTGCATGTAACGCGATGTGTCGGCATATGACAACGCGCACCCCGGTGGGCGCGGTCCGCGAGCGCGACGACCCGCGCATGGGCAAACACGGCACGCAGGGCACGCGCGGGGCTTCACCCCGGGCCGAAGCAGTCTGCGGCGGGTATAATCCGGACTCGAATTTTCCCGGATTCCCGTTCGCGCGCGTGCCTGCGTGTCCCGGCGCTCCGCGCTGCTGGCGCGAGTCGAACGCGCTGTGCTCCCCGCCGCGAACCCCAGTCGTCCGCCGCCGTTGCTGCTTTTACCGCCAGCGCCGGGTGCCGGACGGCATCGCTTTCGAGTAATCGCCCATGACCACCTCTGTCGTCCGTACCCGCTTCGCGCCGAGCCCGACCGGCTTCATTCACCTCGGCAACATCCGCTCCGCGCTTTATCCGTGGGCGTTCGCGCGCCACAACAAGGGCGTCTTCGTGCTGCGGATCGAAGACACCGATCTCGAGCGCTCGACGTCGGAATCGGTCGACGCGATTCTCGAAGGCATGGAATGGCTCGGCCTGAACTTCGACGAAGGCCCCTTCTATCAAATGCAGCGCATGGACCGTTATCGCGAAGTGCTCAAAGAGATGCAGGAGCAGGGCCTCGTCTACCCGTGCTACATGTCGACCGAAGAGCTCGACGCGCTGCGCGAGCGCCAGCGCGCCGCCGGCGAGAAGCCGCGCTACGACGGCACGTGGCGCCCCGAGCCGGGCAAGGTGCTGCCCACGCCGCCCGGGGGCGTGCAGCCGGTGCTGCGTTTCCGTAACCCGCTCACTGGCGTGGTGGCGTGGGACGACGCCGTGAAGGGCCGCGTCGAGATCTCGAACGAGGAGCTCGATGACCTCGTGATCGCTCGCCCGGACGGCACGCCGACCTACAACTTCTGCGTGGTCGTGGACGACCTCGACATGAAGATCACACACGTGATTCGCGGCGACGACCACGTGAACAACACGCCGCGCCAGATCAACATCCTGCGTGCGCTAGGCGCCGAGCCGCCTGTCTACGCGCACCTGCCGACCGTGCTCAACGAGCAGGGCGAGAAGATGAGCAAGCGTCACGGCGCGATGAGCGTGATGGGCTATCGGGATGCCGGCTATCTGCCGGAAGCGGTGCTCAACTATCTCGCGCGTCTGGGTTGGTCGCACGGCGATGCCGAAGTGTTCACACGCGAGCAGTTCGTCGAATGGTTCGACCTCGAGCATCTCGGCAAGTCGCCCGCGCAGTACGATCACAACAAGCTCAACTGGCTCAACAACCACTACTTGAAGGAAGTGGACAACGCGCGCCTCGCCGAGCTGTCGAAGCCGTTCTTCGCCGCGCTGGGCGTGGACGAAGCCGCGCTCGCGAAGGGGCCGTCGCTCGAAGGCGTGGTCGCGCTCTTCAAGGACCGTGCGAACACGATCAAGGAGATTGCCGAAAGCGCGATGATGTTCTACCGCGAGCCGCAGCCGGAAGCCGAAGCGCTCGCGCAGCACCTGACCGATGCAGCGCGCACGGCGCTCGCCGATCTGGCCGCTGCGCTCAAGAGTGCGGAATGGACGAAGGAGGGCGTCTCGGCCGCACTGAAGGCGACGCTCGCCACGCACAAGCTCAAAATGCCGCAGCTCGCGATGCCGGCCCGTCTGCTCGTGGCGGGCACGACGCATACGCCGTCTGTCGATGCGGTGCTCGTGCTGTTCGGACGCGAAGCGGTGGTGAGCCGCATCGAGAAGGGCATTTCGGCGGCGGTGTAAATTTTTGAAGAATTTTTTGCCCGGACCCTAGCGCCCGGGCAACAGTTCTTGTAGTATTCGGGCTCCGTTGAATACGGAGCGCGAGATCGCTGCAAACAAGCGGCAAATCTCACGCAAAGAGCCGCAGAATCGGGCAAGGATGTTTCGTGGAAACATCGGCGCGCTGCAAAAAACGATCCAAAAGCTCTTGACTAAAGCGAAATTGATGTTTAAAATCTCGCTTCTGTTCTGCAAGGGGGTATAGCTCAGCTGGGAGAGCGCTTGCATGGCATGCAAGAGGTCAGCGGTTCGATCCCGCTTACCTCCACCAAAAGAACAGGCAGTAACTGTAGCAAAGGCATAGTCTGCAAAGATCATGTCCCCTTCGTCTAGAGGCCTAGGACATCACCCTTTCACGGTGAGTACAGGGGTTCGAATCCCCTAGGGGACGCCAGACATGAGCGTCGTCGATGAGATCGGCGAAGCATCAGGTGGAAATCAGCCGACATCCATCTGTTTGTGTCGAACTGGAGCGGTAGTTCAGTCGGTTAGAATACCGGCCTGTCACGCCGGGGGTCGCGGGTTCGAGTCCCGTCCGCTCCGCCAGATCGAGCCCGTTCAGAAATTGTGAGCGGGCTTTTTAGTTAAAGTGACGATTACAGGCGCAAGCCCGTGTTGTCCCCTTCGTCTAGAGGCCTAGGACATCACCCTTTCACGGTGAGTACAGGGGTTCGAATCCCCTAGGGGACGCCAAATCAAAATGCGGCGCCAAGGTAGTGAGGCGACGCCGCCAGCGGGAATCGACCGACGCCCGCCGGTGGAGCAGCAAGCTGGAGCGGTAGTTCAGTCGGTTAGAATACCGGCCTGTCACGCCGGGGGTCGCGGGTTCGAGTCCCGTCCGCTCCGCCAGAATGAAGCCCGTTGGATACGTCCAACGGGCTTTTTCTTTTTCCGCAGACTTTTCGCGTAGTTCGGTCTCGTCTTTACCCCGTTTATCGTTTTCCTTGAGCGTACGGACAATCTGCGATTGCCGCCGGCAGCGCGTTATCGTAGCGTTGTCGAAACCTGTTTCCCCGCTTGCCGACATGTTCGCACCGAACGACATTGCGTCGCAGTTTCAGCTGCGCCGCGCCACCATGGACGATTTCGAGTTCGCCGAGACGCTCACGCGCAACAACATGGGTGGCTACTATCTGCGGCATCACCTTGTCTGGCGCGGCGACCTCTTTCTGGCGAGCTATCGCGAGTCCGAAAACTTCATCCTCGAACTCGATGGCGAGGCCATCGGCGTGCTGCGCGTGACGCAGGAGGGCGACTCGCTGCATATCCGCGATGTGCAGATCGCGGAAGGTTATCGCGGCAATGGCGCCGGTACGTTCCTGCTCGACATCTCGCACCGGTGGGCCCGCGAGCGCGGCCTGCGCGAATTGCAGCTTCGTGTGTTCGTCGATAACCCGGCCGCGCGTCTCTATTTGCGCATGGGCTATCGGGTCGCAGGGCCGCGCCTTGCGCGCCTCGGCTCGATCCGCCATATGACGCGGCTGGTGTGAGCGCGTACGCAACGACCCGCTAGCGCGACTCAACGCGGGGCATCGCGCGCAGCAGCGACATAATCTTCGGATTCATCCTCATCGCGATCGCCCGTGCCGCGCGCGATAAAGGCGCGCGGGCTCTCGCCGAAGGCACGCCGGAACATCGCCGAAAACGCGCTCTGGCTCTGATAGCCGAGTTCCCGCGCCACGGCGGCCATGGGGCGTCCCTGATTGAGCAGCGGGATCGCGCGCGCGAGGATCGCCTGCTGGCGCCACTGCGAAAAGCTCACCCCAAGCTCCTGACGAAAGAGCCGTGCGATCGTGCGCGTGCTCGCGCCCACGTGCGCGGCCCAGTACTCGAGCGAGCCGGGTCCGGCGGGATCGGCGAGCAGCGCTTCACACAGCGCGCGCAGGCGCTTTTCCTCGGGCATGGGCACGGCTAGCGGCAACGGCGCCGAGCGCGTGATCTCGTCGAGCGCCAGCGTGCCGAGCAGCCGCTCGCGCGCGGGGGGGATGGCGCGCTCGTCGAGTGCCGCGATCGTCTCGCGCAGCAGCCCGGAGACTTCCACCACGCGACACGCGTCGATGCCAGGCGGGATCACCGTTTCGTCCACGTACAGCGTGCGCAGGAACGCGTCCTCGACAATCACCACTTCGTGCGTCACGCGAGGCGGCACCCAGATCGCGCGCGAGGGCGGCACCATCCACGTCGTGCCAGGTGTCGCCACGCGCAGCACGCCGCGCGACGAGTAGGCGAGCTGCGCCCATGCATGCGAGTGCTGCGCGATGTAGACGCCGGCCGGCATGGGCCGCGAGCGCACGCGGATGGGATGCGTGGGCGTGGGCGCGACCTCGGGCGGGATATCGATGACCTCGGCAGTGGGCGGCACAGGGTTGGGCACGTGTTCGGGCGATTCGTGGGGCATGGCGTGCAGGCGACGCAGATGAGAGGCGGCGGGTTTCGCGGCTGTGGCGCAGCCATTGTAGACGCCTCGGGATCGGCGGTTCGGCCCGTGCGCACTATCGCCGGGCATAATGTCGGCGAATCGATAGCGTGCTCGTCTGCAGCGAGCCGCCCTGAAGGAGAGAACAGCCATGAAATACGTGTTCGTCTACGGCACGCTGCGCGCGGGCGAAATCAACGACATCAACCTGGCAGCGGATCGCCATGCCATTGCGCGCCCGCGGCACCTCGGTCGGGCGACCGTCGCCGGGCGGCTCTTCGACTTCGGCAGCTATCCGGGGATGGTCGCCGCGCCGGCGCATGCGCAATCGTCGGTGGTCGGCGACGTCTATGAAATCGACGATGCGCTGCTCCCCGTACTCGACGAAATCGAGCAGGTCTATCCCGGCCTAGACGGGCTCTTCGTTTCCAGCGAAGTGGATGTCGAGATGCGGGGCGATCGCGTCGCTTGTCTCTACTATCCGGTCGCGCCTGCCGCCATCGCGGGACGCCCCGAAATCGCCGGCGGCGACTGGGTCGCGTACCGGCGCACGCGCTGACCGCTCAGCAGGAAAAGACCGCGTGAAAACTCGAAGGCCCGGCGGACT
>NZ_JAYMRY010000044.1:0-61915 GCF_038900695.1 Paraburkholderia sp. JHI2823
ACACGCATCACCGAAGGCTTCAGCCACTTCGTTGCCTCCATAGCTGCTCCGGTTGCTTCCGGCTGGAGCGGTTGCCGGGCGGGGCTTGCACCCGCTGGAAAGCGCCACCTTTTCACGGCGCACACCCAATGCGGTCATCCCGGGATTCGGATTGGACGCGAGAAAGCGGACATTGGCCACAGAGGGGATGTCTCCCGGAGGGTTCCGGGAGAGCTCCTTGAGTCGCTCTACAGGCCCAGCGTCGTCACCAGTATCTTTGAGCTTGCCGTGACGTCGCTTGAAGATAGGTTACCTTGCTAGACCTGCTCGGGCTACCTAGACTTCATCAAACGTCCAATCGCGTTCCGAGCTAGCCGAACCAGTTCGTCTTCGAGCCAGCAAATATGGAGGTTCGTAGTCCAATCCGTCTGCGAGTGCCGGCCACGGTCGCAAAGCTATTTCCCGAGTTGAATAAGAAAACAGAGAGGCTACTGTCGATGCCGCTACCCAGGAGGGAACCATGCTCCCGCTCATTCTTGGACCACGATATAACATCCGCGTCACCTGCGATGCCAGCCCAAGCAACGACCGAAGTGAATCGACGATAGAAGTCAATCCGACCAATCCGTACAACATGGTCGGGTCGTCCAAACGATTCACCGACCCGCACACCTATGCGTTCTCGCTTGCCACGTATTCGACATTCGACGCGGGCCGATCGTGGCAGGAGGCGGCGCCCCTCGGGCTCCTCGCAGGCTGGGACGGCGTTTCAGATCCGACGGTCGCCTTCGACGATGTCGGAGGTGCGTATCTCGTTGCTCTTCCGTTTCAGGGACCCGAGCCGATGGCCATCGCGGTGTACAAGTCTACGGACGGTGGTTTGACCTGGTCCCCTCCGAACCTCATTCACTCGGCGCCGGGCGATGACAAGCAATCAGCCGCAGGCGATACGAATCCGGGAAGCCCCTATCATGGCCGTGTTTACGCCGCTTGGGACGGTCCGGGTGGCATGCTCTTCGGGCGCACGATCGACTACGGCGCCAGCTGGCGCGGCACCGGTGCGAACCCGGTCGGAACGTCCCTTGCTCCGGACTCTTTCGGACCTCAAGTCGTCGTGGCTGCGGACAGCAGCGTCTACATCTTCTTCATCGCTGGCAACGACATTGAGTTTGTCAAATCCACCGATGGTGGGGATTCGTTCTCGAACCCGACTACCGTCGCGAGCGGCATCACGGGTTTACCTGGCCAGCTACCCGGGGGGACGTTCCGAACGCCCACGGTCGCAACGGCCTGTGTTGGAGCAAATGCGAGCGACATGGTTGTTGCCTGGGCCGACTATCGACAGGGCGTCGCACGCATCTACTATGCGCGATCCAACAATGGTGGTGCCGCCTGGCAGGCGGGCAGCGGCTCCGGCATGCCGCTGATGAGCGGTGGCGCTGTCTCTGCGCCGGATCAGCACGAGTTCCAGCCTCAACTCGCCTGCACGCCTCAGGGAGACGTTGGCTGCGATTTCTATCTCTTCGGGCCTAAGGGAGGCGGAACGACGCCGCTGATCGACGTGGTCCTGACAGTGTCCGCCGACAACGCGGCAACTTTCGTGGACCGGGTTACGGTGACGGAGATGCCTTGGGACCCGACAGTCGATGCCGTTTGGGCGCACGGAGATCCCAACGTCACCTTCATTGGTGATTACTTCGGTCTCGCGGCGAGTCCGCTTGGCTTCTTCCCGTTCTGGTTGGATACGCGTACCGGAACCCAGGAAATGTTTACCGCACGTGTCGCGGTCCGCCCCGCGAACGTCTACATCCGTGACTCCTCAAGCGATACGGGAATGGTCCCGTCACCCGGCTATCATTGGGAAGCACCGGACCTGATCGTACGCCGGCAGCAGGACGGGAATACTGTCTGGATCGATCAGGATCTGTTGCGGGACGGTGTAACGGATCATTTCATCTACGGCAAGATAACGAACCTTGGGCCCAATCCCGCGGAGAACGTCACGCTTGCGGTCACCGTAGGCAACTATCCCGCGCTCGATGCGCTGCCCGGATTGGAGTTTCGTTACCCGCAGGATTGGTATCCGGGCGACTGGCAGACGGCGGCGGTCCAGCAGAGGCACCTGTATCTGGGTGAGGGTGCACCGCTGAATCTCGCGGTGGGCGCTACGCGTATCTTCGGCCCCATTCGCTGGCCGGCCGCGCAAATTCCTCAGGAGGGCACATGGCACCCATGCCTTCTGGCCGAGTCCCGTGGAAACAACAATGACTCTGCGGGTGGGCTCAATGCAGCGCCAGTGCTGGTCGCGCCCGGTACGTGCGATTACGGCAGCTACTTCTGGGGTGACAACAACGTCTGTCAACGCAACCTGTCATACGCACATGTCTTCGCCAAGGCCGAGAGCCTGGTCGAGTTTCCCTTCATCATCGGCAGCCCGTACAGTCACGCAAGGCTGATCGAGGTTATCGTCCACAAGGACAACCGGCTCGATGACGTGCCGATGATTCTCGAACAGCTTCCGCCCAGGAAGGGGGAGAAACCATCTGTACCTGACAGGAACCACATGCATGGCGCCAAGCTTGCTGGCAAGCATTGGAACCTGACCCATCGAGTGGCTGGAGTCGGCTTTGCGATTGAGCCAGGGCAGATGCTCCGGCTAAAGTTATCGGTCAGGATTCCAGAAAATTTCGATCTCGATGCGCCGGCCAAAGTGACCCTATTCCAGCGCAACGACAGCCATGTCATGACCGGCAGCGCCATCCTGGAACTTGTTCGCGCTCACGCTAACCACGCGAACCACGACCCTGAAAAACGTGATTCTTCGACGCGCAAAAAGGGGCGATGACACCACGCACGACTCAACTTTTCGTGTTCATTGAATGCAATTCATAAGACCGGCCTGCCTACGCCGTTCTGTACTGATGCAATTGCAAAACTCCTTCGGCAGACGGATTGATCAAGCTGGGGTGCAGAGCCCCAACAGGCGGTACCATCGGTGTCCTTTCCATGGTTCTGGTCACGTCTTCGTGACCAGAACCATGAACGGAGGATTTGCGGCGCACTCTCACCGACAGGGGGGATCATGTCGAATATCCAGGTCACGCACGATTCGAGCGTAAACAACGCTAGAAGCGAAAGCAATATCGTCGTCAATCCCAACAACCCGAAACAGATCGTCGCGGGTTCCAAGAAGTTCAAGGACATTCACAACTACGACTTTATTCTGGCAACCGAATACTCCACGGATGGCGGTCTCTCGTGGCATGATTCTGCTGCCTTTACGCTATCTGGTTTTACGCTTCTCACTGACCCTGCCCTCGCATGGGACGACGTCGGAAACGTTTATCTAGTTGGTCTGTCAGGGAACAATCCGCCGACCTTCGATACCGCTGGCATCGTGATCTACGGGTCAACGGACGGCGGGCAGACCTGGAGTGCGCCGAAGCCGATCCACAACAGCGCTGGCGACGACAAGCAGTGGGCGGCAGGCGATGCGAATCCGGCGAGTCCGTTTCATGGCCGCGTCTACGCGGTATGGGACGACGGATCCGACATGCGTTTTGCACGCACCACAGACCATGGCGCGACCTGGGTCGGCACAGGCGTGGGCGCCACCCCGGCGGGTACGGTACTCGTCAACGATTCGTTTTCGCCGGAGATCAACGTCGCCGCTAACGGCGACATCTATATCGTCTGGATCGCGGGAAACGAGATCAAGATGATCGTCTCGACGGACGGAGGTGACAGTTTTTCGCCCGCCACATCGCCTGCCACAGGGGTTACGACGCTCGACGCAGGATTGCCGGCGCCGCATGGGTGGCCGGTGTTTCCCGGCGGAACCTTTCGCGTGCTGACGATTCCATCAGCCAGTGTGTTCGGGAGCACGATCGCCGTGGCATGGGCCGACTTCCGCGAAGGTGTGTCCCGCATCTACTGCGCAGTGTCGACTGACGGCGGAGCCAGCTGGCCCACCGGCCTGTCCGGAAAGCCATTACTGGCGGAACCGATAAGCACCAGTTTGCAACACTTTCACCCGCAGATCGTCTTCGATCCCGGTGGCGTGATCGGGTGTGCCTTTTATGAGTTTGGCCCCAAACCGTCCACGCCGCTCATCGATGTGATCATCGCCCAGTCCGTTGACGGTGGGGCTTCGTTCAGTCGGGCTACCGTGACTGACCAGCCTTGGGATCCGGCCATCGACGCGCCGTGGTCTCATGGAGATTCTAACGTCACGTTTATCGGCGATTACTTCGGGCTGGACGCCAGCACCCGGGGGTTCTATCCGCTCTGGACAGATACGCGGACCGGTATTCAGGAACTCTGGACCGACATTGTGCAGGCCCATGCGCGGGTCACGATTCCGCCCGGTCTGTACGGGCAGGTTGCCCAGATTCTAGACGGCATCATTCAGGACGGCGGCGGGGACCAGATCGTGGGCGGACATATCGTTCATATTCCGCCCTGGGGGCCCGAGCTGGATATTCTGCTGGGTGTGGCGATTCAGCGGATCGCCACACTTGTCGCCAGCCCCGGGGGCATCGCCATTCAGAGAGCGGCGATGGCCATGGTGGCGCACGTAGCTCAACAGGAAATAAAGCGTCTTGAAGGCAAAGAATAAGTGAGCAGCGTCGCGTGCGACGATTCACCAGCAAGATGACTCATTTCGTGGCGGCTGCTGCGGGTCTGCGTGCGCATTTTTGCGTCGCGGGCGGCGAGTCGCGGCAATCCATCTATGCGCCGCCATCGAGCTTGACCTTGAGGCGCCGCACCGCTTCAGCCGATTCGGCATCGATCTGCTTGCGCAGAGCCGCCCAGTTGAGCAGCGAGAACAGCAGAGTTGGCGCCCGGTAGGTAAAATCGCGCTCGAACCGCGTGCCGGCGCCGACCGGCGTCAGCGTGTATGTGACGGTTCCTGCTTTCCTCCCATCGATGTCGCCGTCAATGCTCCAGAATGTCGGAGCGCGGCGTCCCGCCACCGTCCAGACGACCGTTCCATTGCGGCCCGCCACCCTGAAGTCCTCGGTCACCTTTTCTCCAACTTGCAGCGAATGATCGGTGGCGCCACGCACTGCCAGCGACGATGGATGCCATGCCGGCCAGTTTGCGGGTGTCGACACATATTCGAACACTTCTTCAGGCGCTCGCTGGATCATGACCTCGCTGTGAATTTGCGTCATCGGCTGCCGGGGTAGTGGCACAAAAAGCAGCACGACAATCGCGCAGATCGTTATGAGCACAGGGAGAACTGTCCTGCGAAAAAGCATGGCCTGGGGCTCGCAGAAAAGGGGGCTGCCTCCACTATAGACACGGTCGCCATGCCGTAGCGGTATGGCAACGGGGCATTGCAACGCTTGATGGTGACCCAATCGCACCCTTCCGCATACCTGGCGACCCAATGGAAGACGCGCGTGTGCCGAGGCGTGGCCGGACTGCGATTGGCGCGCCGCTGCCGGAAGCGCACCTGGCACGATTTCAGCCGAAGCTAAAAATCTTGCATAGCAGCAAAATCCATCCTATAACCATCCACATGGATGGCAACTGGATGGAAGATGAAAAAAGCAGCGATTCGCGAGACACCTCGCGCCAAAGGCGGAGAGTCCGAAAAAATCACGATCAATCTTGTCCCGGTAGACCTTGGTCAGATCGATCTTCTCGTTGAAGAAGGGTTCTATTCGAACCGTACCGACCTGATACGGACGGCCATCCGCAACCAGCTTGCACTGCACGCCCAGGTCGTTCAGGAGACGGTCACACGCCGCGCGCTAGTGCTCGGCATGCAGCATTTTTCCAGACAGGACCTTGAGGCAGTACGCACGGCGCGCGAGCGCCTCGACATCCAGGTGCTCGGGCTGGCAAGCATTGCGGCTGACGTCTCACCGGAACTTGCGCGCGCAACTATTGGAAGTATCGCGGTGCTGGGGGCATTTCACGCAACGCCTGCCGTCAAGGCAGCGCTCGCCGATCGTATCCGGTAACCCACGCCGCCCCACCCGACATCTACCCTGCTCACCGGACCACACCATGAAACTGAATGAAGGCTTTCTGAACTCGATGCACGAAGCGATGACCTTGCTGCGTACACGCGGCCCCGCCGAAGCGACGGCGGCAATACAACGCGCGTTGCGCGGCGAAGGCAATCCGGCGGCGAACGACATGTCGGATGTAACGGTATCCAGTCCCGTGGGCGCCCCGCTTTACCGGACGAACAGATACGACGTCCCTCCGCATGCGACGGAACGGGTACGTACAGATGTGGAAGATCGCGGGCATTTCAGCGTGCACCGGTATTCGAACGCTGCTGGTCGCCGGCAATATCGGCTCTATGTGCCCGCAGGGACCGCGAGCACGCCGATGCCGCTCGTTGTAATGCTGCACGGCTGTACCCAGGACGCTGATGACTTTGCAGCCGGTACTCAGATGGATGCGCTCGCCGAGCGTCACCGGTTTCTTGTGGCGTATCCGGTACAGCCGAAGCAGGCCAACCCGTCAAAGTGCTGGAACTGGTTCCGGCCGAGTGATCAGTCGCGCGAACGCGGCGAGCCGTCTCTCATCGCGGGAATCACGCGGGAGATTATTGCCGCGCACAATGTCGACCCTTCACGTGTGTATGTGGCGGGCCTATCCGCGGGCGGTGCAATGGCGGCAATCATGATTAGCGAGTATCCCGAACTGTACGCCGCGGCCGGCGTACATTCCGGTCTCGCTGCGCATTGCGCGCATGACTTACCCACTGCGCTTGCCGCGATGAAAGGCGGCACGCATCCCGCAGAGGCGCGACGCGCGCAACGCCATTCGTTTGTGCCGCAACGGCCCATGATCGTTTTTCATGGTGATGCCGATGCCACGGTTCACCCGTCGAATGCCGCCCGAATCGTACGCGGCTTCGAACGACAACACGATGGCGTCGACGAAGAGCGTTGTAGCGGGGCTGGCCGGCGTGACTGCACGGTAGCGCGGCTGGTTTCCCGCGACGGCGTGGATGCCGAGTTGTGGACCATTCACGGCGCGCCGCACGCCTGGGCAGGCGGCAGTGCGCGCGGGAGTTATACGGACACGAGCGGGCCGGATGCGAGTGGTGAAATGCTCCGCTTTTTCCTTGAACATCCGCAACATCCGTAGTGCACGGTAACGCGAGGTCATGCCGTGCATCATTTACGTCGAGTCGATAGCGCCAGTGACCTGTCCGAGCCACAACTCCTTCGTGCCTTCCAGCTTAATCGACTGCGCATTGCTGCGGCAGTAGTGGCGCAAGGCCTCACCCGGTATCCTGGCACGCGTGTACTTCTTTCAAAAATCTGGTTCGCCGTCTTCCATCGCTTCGCCGAGAACGTCGATCCGGCAAGCGTGCAACACGCTAATGGGTAGTACGCAGGACATCGGATATGTAGCTCGTACCTGGGCTACTTCCTGCGTCGCTGACTAATCAGCTTCACGATATCTGTCGTGGGGCCGCTTGTGATGAGGCGAGGAATGTCGTCCAGGTGGACCCAGCGACACCTGGAGATTTCGTTACCTGGACGAGCTTTGGCGCGTTGTGAGATTTCGCAGGAAAACACGTGATGGTGCTTCTGCTTCCCATGGAAGTCAAAGAGGTGTTTGGCTGACTTCCCGGCTAGTTGGGTTTCTTCTTTAAGTTCCCGAAGCGCGGCGTCCGTGCGATCTTCTCCGCGCTTGAGGATCCCGCCTGGCAACGCCCACTTCGATTGACTACGTGCGACAAGGAGGATTCGCTTACCTCTGCGGCAGATGACGGTGGCGCGCTTCTTCAAACCGGACTCCTACTTGTGCCCCAGATATTCTCGGGGCGCGCACGACGTGGCAGCGTATCGGGCGGTAACTGGACGTAGCTTCGTATCCTAATACAGAACAGCACAAACTGGTGGTGCTATGAAGCGGGGATAGCCGGCGGCATCTTGAAGTCTTTCATCAACGTGTCACAGTTTCGACGTTCGAAGTTCGATGTGGTAACGTCTGGGGACGTCTATTTTCTGTCCGCCTCGAGGCTTCAATGGATATGGATGGTGACTGGTCGTTACCAAAGCCGAACACTCTCTTCAAGGTCAAACGCCGGACGGCTGGTTCGTCACTCTCAAAAGCAAGCTCCATCGCCAGCACGTTCTCGTCTCTGGCAGCGCCGGTGGCTGCCGAAGCAGTGCAAAGAGCGCGAGAGCTCTCCACGGAGCGCGACCCGGAAGGGTTTCATCAGCTTCGAGTCGCTTTCAGAAAGCTTCGCGCGTTGTATTGGGCGTACTCCCCTTACATCGGAGAGGAAGCAACCGTGCAAGCCACGGCAGAATTCAAGCGTCTTGCGGAGGTGGCTGGCTGCACGCGCGATTGGGACATTGCAGGCGATCTACTCCGAACTGCCCAGGAGTCCGGCGCCTCGGTCGAACTCCTTGTGGCCGCAGCACGCGAGAAACGTGCGCAGGCGGTGGCGCACAGCCAGACGATGATCAAGAGCGACGATGTCGAGGCGTTTCTGAACGATGCCCTCCTTCGCGCGCAGACCACACTGCAGTCGAGTTGCAGCGATCGACCCATTCGGGCGTTCGCCGAGAAGCGCGTCCGCCTCGCGCAGCGCACGCTTCAAAAGCGATGCAAACGCGCAGCACGTAGCGAGTCGGCCGATGAGGAAGGTCTCCACGACGTTAGAAAAGCCGGCAAAAAGCTGAGGTACCTGCTCGAGTTTTTTCAACCCATCATCAAAGGTGGGCACGGCCGTACCATCAAGGAGTTGACGTCCGTGCAGAACAAGCTGGGGCAGTTCAACGACATTGCAGCAAGCGAGGCGCTGCTTCGCGGCGCGTCATTCAATGACGTTCCTACCGAGGTCGTGCAGGAATCGCTGAAATGGTTGGAAAAACAGAAGTGCCAACGAATGCGCGCGGCATCACGACGCGTTCGAGACATCTCTAACTGAGATGCATCCTTGAGCGGTTTGTGAAGCCGGCCTGCCACCCGGTGTGGCGAACCTGACGCAATTGCCGAAAGCGAGAGCCGGCGCCATTTTCCACGCCGGTATTGCGACAGGAAAATTCCATGGTGTGACAAAACCAACTACGCCGACGGGCTCGCGCGTCACTTCCACGGTCAAGCCGGGGCGCACTGACGGGAGGATTTCACCGCCGACACGCAGGGCCTCGCCGGCGAAAAATTTGAAGATCTGTCCTGCGCGCGTTACCTCACCGACGGCTTCCGCCAACGTCTTGCCCTCTTCGCGCGCAAGCAAGTTCCCGAGTTCCTGCTGGCGGGCGAGGATGGTCGTACCCGCCTGATCGAGAACATCAAAACGTTGCTGGGGCGTCGTTTGCGACCACTTCGGAAACGCTCGCCGGGCCGCGCCGATTGCGGCGTGCATTTGCTTCGCGTCAGCCTGGGCGAATTCACCGACCACGTCGTCTGTATCGGATGGGTTGATATTGCGGGAGTATGCAATGGATGTTGCCCACTCCCCACCAATGAAATTATCAAATCGAGTCATGTCTGTGCTCCCAGAATAATCGGGTGCCAATGTGAAGGCCGACGGGCGCTACGATGCCGGTCAAAGACCTGTTAGTCCCCGGCTGCTGAGATTGCGATACAGCGCACGAACACCGAAGGTCCACGGAGCGATTTCCGTGCATAAACCGACGGTGTTGACCAGAGCACCAAGGGGCGGAGCCGAGATTGTCACGAGGTCACCGAGGTGGTGGGTAAAGCCCGATCCCGGGGCATCACGATCCATGATCGGCGAAAACATCGTGCCGAGAAAGAGCATGAATCCATCTGGATACTGGTGGTGATCGCCATGGGTTTGCGCGACGAGATCTGCCGGGTCGCGGCTGATCTGACTCATGTGACTCACACCTTCCAGCACGAAATCATCATCAGCGCCTTCCACGCGCAGAGACACGCTCGTCTGTCGAACAGTGTCCAGAGTGAAGTCGCCATCGAAGAGGCGGATGAATGGGCCGATCGCGCAGGAGGCGTTGTTGTCCTTGCATTTGCCGAGCAGCAACGCAGAGCGTCCTTCGATATCGCGCAGGTTGACGTCGTTACCAAGCGTGGCGCCTACTGGCTCGCCCTTGCTGTCGACGGCCAGAACGATTTCAGGCTCGGGGTTGTTCCAGCCCGACGAAGCCAACAATCCGATTGGGGCACCGAAGCCCACGGCCGACATCGGTTGCGACTTGGTGAAGACCTCAGCGTCCGGCCCAAGACCGACTTCCATGTATTGCGACCACGCGCCACGGCGCAACAACTCTTCCTTCAGTCTTGCCGCGGCATCAGAACCTGGGCGGATTTTCGACAGATCCGTGCCGATCAGCGCGGTGATGTTTTCTCGCACACTAGCCGCTTTGTCGCGGTCGCCGCCAGCCTCTTCCTCGATCACGCGTTCGATGAGACTAACTGCGAAGGTGACGCCGCATGCCTTGATAGCCTGCAGGTCGCATGGCGCGAGAATATATTGCTTGCCGCAAGCGCGGGCCGCGCGGGTCTGCGTCAGGAGTTCTGTGACGGGCCCAAGAGCTTCCCCTGGCGCCTGGCTGGCGATTTGCACGCGGTCAGCGCGATCGAGCAGGTCCGCCATCGTCGATGCGGACTCCGTAATGTCAAAGACCTCTCCCCTACGGATAGCGATCACACATGGGCCTTCTCCCGCTTCGGTATGTCGCCACATGCGGCCGACGAGGAGCGCTGAGTCCAGATCAAACGGCAGCCAGTTGGGCTGGGTTGATGCATTCATGATGTCTCTGTGTGAAGGTCAGGTGATCGCGCCGATCTGCCAGGGTACGAACTCATTTTGTCCGTAGCCGTGAAGCTCACTCTTTGATCGCATACCCGATGCGGTTGCCAGCATGAGCTCGAAAATCTCCTGGCCCATTTCGTCGACGCTCCTCGTTCCGTCGAGGATCTCTCCGCAGTTCAGGTCGATATCTTCTTCCTGTCTGCGCCATAGTTCGCTGTTGGTGCCCAGTTTCAGCGAGGGCGAAGGCGCGCAGCCGTATGCAGAGCCGCGCCCCGTTGTAAAGCAGATCAGGTTGGCTCCGCCTGCTACCTGGCCGGTTGCCGAGACGGGGTCATAGCCCGGGGTGTCCATGAAAACCAGACCGTGTGCCGATACCGGCTCCGCATAGCGATAAACAGCAATCAGGTTCGTCGTGCCGCCTTTGGCCACAGCGCCCAACGACTTCTCGAGAATTGTCGTCAGGCCACCTGCCTTATTACCCGCCGACGGGTTGTTATTCAGGTCTGCGCCCATGCGTGCACAATATGTTTCCCACCAGTGAATGCGCTCGATCAGCTTTTCTCCGACCGCGCGTGAAATGGCGCGGCGGGTGAGCAGGTGCTCCGCGCCGTATATTTCCGGTGTCTCGGACAGAATGGCAACGCCGCCGTGGGCAACAAGACGGTCGACCGCAGCACCAAGCGCCGGATTCGCCGAGATACCCGAATAGCCGTCGGACCCGCCGCACTGCAAACCAACCACGAGATTACTTGCGTCGACTGCCTCCCGCTTCACGCGATTGGCCTCTGGCAGCAGCGCCTGCACGGCGTCGATGCCAGCCGCCACTGTGCGCGACGTGCCACCGGTAGCCTGAATGGTCATGACCTTCAGCGCGTTGCCCGCCTCAAGACCCTGACTTTCGAGCAGGCCCCCAATCTGGTTGGTCTCGCACCCGAGTCCGACGATGAGCACCGCCGCGAAATTAGGATGTCGTGCGTACCCACCGAGCGTTCGACGGATCAGTGCCAGGCCTTCTCCTTGTGAGTCGATCGCGCAACCCTGGCCATGCGTGAGTGCGACGACCCCGTCCACGTTTGGATAGTCGCGTAGCACTTCAGGTTTGAAGTGGTCTGCAATGGCACGTGCGACGGTC
Organism: Paraburkholderia sp. JHI2823; assembly: GCF_038900695.1. NCBI lineage: Bacteria > Pseudomonadati > Pseudomonadota > Betaproteobacteria > Burkholderiales > Burkholderiaceae > Paraburkholderia > Paraburkholderia sp. JHI2823. Next base: position 11,841 of record NZ_JAYMRY010000044.1, read on the forward strand.
GCAGAGCAGTTCACTGACGTAAGAATGCCGATGTAATTGCGCGTCGCGACGCGTCCATCAGGACGGACGATACCCATGAAGCTCGCACGGCTCGCGACGGGCGCTGGCTTTGCGTCCTTTCCAAACGCATAGTCGCGGTCGAAGCTGCCCATCGACAGGTTATGCGTGTGGACGTGGTCGCCGCAGCCGATGTCGCACGAGGCAAAGCCGATGATCTGCCCGTACCGTCGAACCGGCTCGCCTTGCTGGATGGCACGTGAGGCGACCTTGTGACCAGGGGCCACCAGCCCCCGGACGGTTACGCGGCCACCGTCCACCGTTGTGCCACCCACAAGCTGCTGCAGCGCGATGATCACATCGTCATCGGGATGCAGTCGCACGGTGACATCTGCGTCTGCTGTTGAGGTCTTCATACTGCCTCCGATCGTCTGATACTTGTAGTGCGGCGCGCGCCGATGCGTCTATCGCGGCGTGGGTTCGGGCGCGTGCTCCGGGATCAGGCCATCGTGTTTCAACGCTTGCCAGAGACCTCGTGGGATGCGCACGGACATCTGTTTCACATTCTCATGAACTTCGTCAGGATTTCGTGCCCCTGCAATTACCGCGCAAACAGGCTCGGGGGCGCTGCAGAATTGCAACGCTGCGGCCTTGAGGCTCACGCCAAACTCAGCGCAGCGCACTGCCATCCGGGATGCCTTTTCAACCATTTCCCTTGGCGCGGTGCTGTATTCAAACGTTGTGCCACCAGCAAGGAGCCCGGAGTTATAGGGGCCGCCGATCACCAGTTTCGCGTCGCACCGCATACACGCGGGGATCAGACTGTTCAGGGCCGTTGTATCCAGCAAGGTGTAACGCCCCGCGAGCAGGAAGATGTCGGGGTCCGAGTCAGCCAGAGCCCTGACACACGGTTCAACCCGGTTGACGCCAAGGCCCCACGACTGGATCAAGCCTTGTGCGCGCATATCGGAAAGCGCCCGGGCTGCGCCGTTGATAGCAGTGCGGTATTGCCTTTCCCAATCGGGGCCGTGCGTGTCTTCGGCTATATCGTGGATGTACACGACGTCGAGCCGGTCAACGCCCAGGCGGTTCAGGCTATCCTCAATGGAACGAAACGCACCGTCGGATGAGTAGTCGTACTCGACGCGAAAAGGCAGGCCATGGACGTAGCCATGCTGCGTCGACGGCACCGATTCATCACGGATGAGCCGTCTGCCGACTTTCGTCGACAGAACAAAGTCATCGCGCGGCATCTCACGGAGTATCTGCCCCATACGCCGCTCTGACAGGCCGGTGCCATAGAAGGGTGCCGTGTCGAAATATCTGACTCCGCTGTCCCACGCGGCCCGTATCGTCTCCTCAGCAAGCTGGTCGGGCACGACTGAAAAGAGGTTGCCGAGAGGCGCGCCTCCGAAGCCGATCGGGTTGGGGAAAGCACCGCCATTTGCTGGCCGGAACAGTCGTTTCTGGATTTCCATTTTGTCTCCTTCGCATTCGATTCGCCGCGCTGAACGCAAGGCAAGTGCAGATGATCCTTGACCGAGGGATTGCGCATAGCACGCTGCCCGCTGATTCCAGTCTCACCGGCGTGGGCGTGATCTCACAGCCGGTAAAACGAGCGGGCTGTTTCGCCAAAGATTGCCGCCCGGTCTTCCTCGACGAGACTGGAGGACAGTCGTTCGACGCATGCGTGCCACGACACGTAATCGCCGTTCAGATTCAGGACCGGCCAGTCGCTCCCCCACATCAGGCGCTGAGCGCCAGATCGCGAGAGCAGGAAAGCGAAGTAGGGCGAGAAAGCATCGTCGGCATAACCCGGTGGCGCCTCTGTCACCATGCCGGAGAACTTGCTCGCCTGCGCAAGTGGCGCAAGTGGCGCAAGGTCCGATGGCAAAAAGTCTCGCCATAGTGGAGCGAGATCAGGGGTGAGCCAGCCATAGTCGCTTCGCGCAGTCGTCCAGAAGTGCTGATGTGCATCAACCTTCATGACGGCTCCTTTTACCATTAGTGCGTCGATTGACTCGAGAGTTAAATGATGACATTACCAATTTGGCATCCTAATCATCTGGATATCGCATATGTAATGCGCTGATCAAACTCAGCCGTCAGCTTTGACTGGAGTGCCAGGCGTGAATATGTATGACAGTCAGCGGGCAGCCGTCGGAAGAACGATGTTTTCTTCCGTTCCCGCTAAATCCGTTTTCTTCACGCGCGACTTTTTGTTGGAACTGTCGCGTGCCGTCGCGCTTGCAGTCCGGCCGGCCCCCTGACTTTCCGTTTCGCCGAACGCCGCTGGACTGCTACACGATTGACGCACGACCAGTTCCGGCGGAAAGACCATATGCCGAGGGCTTCGCTCGTCTCCCCTGATGCGCTCGAGCAGCATGTTGAGCGCCGCTTCGGCCATCGCGTCAACGGGCTGCCGGACTGTGGTCAGTGCGGGGGAGAAAGCGTTCGCCCATGGAAAATCGTCGATCGCGGTGACTGATATGTCCTTGGGACACGCCAAACGCTTTTCCGCCAATGCGCGCATCGTGCCAATCAGCATCTGATTATTGGCCACGAAGATGGCTGACGGCGGCTCCGGGAGATCCATTAGCTCAAGCGCTGCGGTATAGGCGTCGTGCTCACCGAATGCACCCTGTCTCACGTAGTCGGGATTGACCGGCAGATTCGCGGCTGCGAGCGCCTGGGTGAAGCCGCGCAACCGATCACGACCAGGCAGAAGGTTCTGCGGACCGGAGATGATTGCGACGCGCCGATGGCCAAATTCCAGGATGTGCTGAACTGCAAGGCGTGCTGCGGCAACGTTATCGAGAGCAACCGAATCCCATTCGTTGGGGCACACCACGTGGTCGACCGCTACAACAGGCATGACGCCGATCTCGGAACAAACCTTTTCGTAGGCTTCTTCCGGTGCCGATGCACAGAGGATCGTGCCGACGGCCAGATGGGCGCGGAGCATGCGAAGATAGGCGAGCTCGTGCTCAACATCCCGATCACTGTCGAATAACAGTACAGAGTAGCCTTGGACATGAGCGCGTTTCTGAATGGAATGCACGAACTCGGTGAAGAATGGGTTAGTGATGTCAGGGACGACCAAGCCCAATAGCTTGGTGGTCCCCTTTTTCAGGCTGCTTGCGACTGTGTTCGGAGCGTAACCCAACGCCTTGACAGCGACGCGCACTCGCTCCGTGAGGTCGGGACTCACGTAGGTCGATCCCGACAGGACCGCCGAGACGGTCGCCAGACTTACTTCCGCAAGACGTGCGACATCCTTCATTGTTGCCATGATTTTCCCGCTACGCAGTTGTGCCCCGAGCTTCCTGCCCGTTCAGTTCCACCATCCCGCATGCTCGCGCTTCGGCTGCCGCAAGATGCCCTCCGCCGTGCGGGGCGGCTCGATTTCGAGCAGGAACCGCTGTGCAGGTGACATCCGCTCGTACAGTTCCGGGGTGAGATGGTCGATCTGGACGAGCTGCTGCGGGAGGTCGCGCCGAGTATACGTTAGATGCAGTACCCGGCGGTTTGCGTCGTTCTTTTTGAGTGTACCGCTGTGCCAGCCCGACGCGTTCATGATGAAAACGGTGCCAGCCCGACCGGTCAGATAGACCTCACCTGGATACGGCGCGTCCAGATCGGCGGGAATCCGTTTGCGATCTGCTTCGGAAATGGGGCCTGGCTCCCAGTCGCCCTGGTTGACAACAGGCACGTTAATCGGTGCCCATTTGTGCGACCCGGGCACAACCCGTGTCGGGCCGTTATCCAGCGTCATGTCGTCAAACAGGATGACGGCATTAACGACCCACCAGTCATCTTCGAAGTACTTTGGCACGTCGACGTGCAATTGCTGGTGACCGAACCCTTGCACCGGATCGCGGAGATTGGCGCCGTGCACCTTGATCTCCCCCAGCAGCTTATGTGCTGCGGCCAGCACCGGCTGCAGTTCCAGGCACTTGTCGAACACTGACGTCTTGTTGAAGATGTTAGACACGCGCCGCGCGCCGGGCTCGACGTGAACTTCATGTCCGCCCGTGAGGCGCTCGGCTTCATGGAGCCGCTCAAATTCGCGGGCCATCGAACGGCACTCGTCCGGGCTCAGCACATCTTCGACGACGAAAAATCCATTCTCGTCGAGCTCCTTCAGCTGCTCGCTGGCCAACGTGTCTTCGATATCCAGTTCATGCATCGCCTGCCTCGTGTACATGAGTCGCGTCTCCGTCAATTTCGTTAGCGGGCGAAACGTTTAGCGAAACGTTTCGTTTGAGTGATTTATAGCAAGCACGGGTCGAGAGAGACATCCGGGTTTCCACCACGCAAGTCAAAAATTCGGCGTCCTACTAGCCGCTTTTCGCTCCGATCTGTTCATGTTTACCCGAGGTTAATTGACTTCGTGCACAAGAGGTCTTAGATTCAACGAAACGTTTCGCTAAACGTTTCGCCGGAAAACCCGGCACCCCGCTGAGCTTTCAAACCCGGAAAGAGACAGGAGACAGACATGGACAGCTTGACGAAACCGCTGTGTACAACACATCCCGTGCGTACACGCCGTCGTTTGATCAGTGCAGTAATGGGCGCGCTTATGCTCTCGGCGCTTGCCGCACCCCCGGCCCATGCAGACAAGGAGCACCCCGTTGTGGCCCTGTTGCCCGGAGTGGTCGATCCCTTCTATTTCACGATGTACCGCGGTGCCCAGAAGGCGGCGGCGGAGGACAACACCCAGCTGCTTTTCCAGCTTCCGAAAAGCTGGAACACAACGGAGCAGGTGCCGATTCTCAAGGCATTCATTGCCAAGCGTCCGGATGCGATCCTGGTTTCTCCCGTGGATGCACAGCAACTGATCGAGCCCCTGACGGAAGCAAAGAACGCGGGAATCAAGGTTATCACTGTCGACACCTACATCGGCACCGGCCGGTATCAGACGGGCAGCGGAAACGCGGATTTCCCGCTTTCGTTCGTGGCGTCTGACAATAAGGAAGGCGGCCGTATTGCAGCGCGAACGCTGGCGAAGGCGATCGGTGAAAAGGGCACTGTCTTCTGCGAAAGCCTCAAACCTGGCGTCTCGAGCACCGATGCGCGGGTGCAGGGCTTCCAGGAAGAAATGAAGAAGTATCCGAACATCAAGGTGCTGCCGACGCTGTATAGCGAAGACGACGCGAACAAGGCTGTTTCGGATGTATCGGGTGTGATGGCGCGCGAGCCTGGTCTATCCGGCGTATTCGGCACGAATACCTTTTCCGGCAAAGGTGTGGCGCAGGCGATCCACATGGCCGGGAAGAGCGGCAAAGTCAAGCTGATCGTGTTCGACGCCGTACCGGGCATCGACAAGGATATTAAGAGCGGCCTGGTCGACTACGCAATTGCCCAGCGGCCAGCCGACATGGGTTACTACGGCGTCAAGTATGCAGTCGACGCAATCCGCGGAAAGCCGGTCCCGAAGGAGAAAAGCACCGGTTTCGTCGTCATGGACAAGTCGAACATCGACAACACTGACGTCAAGCAATACATCTACTCCAACTGATTTGTGCCAGCGGCGGGCCGAAACCGCCGTCGGTGATTTGCAAGAGCTATCTGGAGACATTGCAATGCAAAAGGCCTCTTTACTTTCTGGTCAGCCACGAGCGACAGGCACATCGTCCGCTCCCAGGACGATCGACTACAAGGCCCTGGTTGGCCGTTTCTGGCCCTGGCTATTCCTGGCTGTGCTCTGCCTCTTCTTTGAAATCTGGTCGCAGGTGATCCAGCAGAGGTCCTTCGTTTTCAATGCCTACAACCTGCAGTCGATAGCACTTGCGGCAAGCGCACCGATGCTTCTCGCGATTGGTCAGACGTTCGTGATCATCACTGCGGGCATCGATCTGTCTGTCGGATTCGTCATGGGCCTTGCAGCGGTGTGCGCTGCCCAGTTCACTTTGCTCGGAGGCTCATCCCCGTGGGCGCTCGGCCTCTCTGTGCCGCTGACCATTGCTGTATCAGTCATTCCAGGCGCTATTAACGGCACGCTCGTTGCGCGATATCGTGTCCCGGCATTTATTGGGACGCTTGGGATGTACGGTATTGCCCGCGGTGCCGGCTTCCTCGCTGCAGGCAGCGGCATGACTGTATCAGTGGACAACCCGGGACTGCAATGGCTCGGCTCCGGGTGGAATCCCGTAATTGTCACGGTGATCCTGCTGGCCGTCATGCACTTCATCCTTTCGCGCACCCGCTTCGGCCAATATACCTACGCGGTTGGTGGCAACGAGCAGTCTGCTGCCAGAGCAGGCATTAACGTACGTCGGCACAAGATCGTGATCTATATGCTTGCGGCAGCGTTCGCTGCAGTAGGCGGCATCGTCTATACGGCTCGATTCTCTGCCGGATCGGCCACGGCTGGCGAACCGATGCTGCTCAACTCCATTGCCGCGGTCGTAATCGGAGGCGCAAGCCTGTTTGGCGGTACCGGCAACCTGATCGGCACGTTGATCGGCGCCCTGATCATCGCTGTGATCGAGTTTGGTCTGGTATTCATCAACGTCGATGCATTCTGGCAGTTCATCGCAGTTGGCGTCGTGATCATCGTGTCGGTGCTGATCGACCAGTACAAGGAACGTCTCGGAGTCTGATTATGAACCAACCGCTACTTGAAGTGCGCAACGTATCAATCCGCTTCGGAGGCGTCGAGGCGCTCAAAAGAGTGTCGATGAAAGTCTACCCCGGCGAGGTCGTCGCATTGTGTGGTGACAACGGTGCAGGTAAGTCGACGTTGATCAAGATCATCTCGGGCGTTTATCAACCGAGTGAAGGCGAGGTGCTTTTCGACGGTCAACCTCTCGACATGCGCGACCCTCACGACGCTCGCGCGAGAGGCATTGAAACGATTTACCAGGATCTTGCGCTTGCTGACAACCTCGATGTGGGCAGCAACATCTTTCTGGGACGTGAGCCGGTGAACCGTCGCTTTGGCGTCAGTACCATCGACCGCGCGCGCATGGCTGGCGTCGCACGCGAGGTGCTGGATCAGCTCGACATCGTCATTCCGGAGAAGAAGATCCACGGTCCGGTCAAGATGCTCTCTGGCGGCCAGCGCCAGGCGATCGCAATCGGACGCGCGATTTACTGGAATGCGCGGGTGCTGATCATGGACGAGCCCACGGCTGCTTTGGGTGTGCCAGAGCAGCGAAAGGTGATGGAACTGATTCTTGGGCTGAAGAAAAAAGGTGTCTCGGTCATTCTGATCTCGCACAATCTGCTCGATATTTTCAGTGTGTCGGATCGCATCTTCGTTCTTCGACGTGGCGAGGCCGTGGGAGAAAAGCGGGTGAGTGAAACCGACGGCGAATCGGTAGTCAAGATGATGGTTGGGGACGAATACGCCGCTACGAAGGCCGCAGCCTAAGCACGACAAATATGCGCACCCGACAGATCGCCACTCGAGTACGCAAGCGAGACACGGAGAACACTCAATGCAACGAATGGGAATGGTCATCCACATCAAGCCCGAGAAGATCGACGAATACAAGGCGCTGCACGCGGCTCCGTGGCCAGCGATTGTCGAGCGGATCCGGCGTTCCAATATCACCAATTACTCGATATTTCTCAAGGAGCCGGAAAATCTTCTTTTCGGATACTGGGAATACGTCGGGGCAGACTTCGAGGCGGATATGGCCGCGATTGCGGCCGATCCAGAAACACAAAGGTGGTGGAAATTGACCGCCCCATGTCAAGTGCCCCTTGAGTCGCGAAAACAGGGCGAGCATTGGGCAATGATGGACAAAGTGTTTCACATTGACTAGGTTGCTCCGGACCTGCGGAGTCCCATATGCGCGACACAAGAATCCAGCATATCTGAACCGGGTAGCCTGGCTTCGGCGTCCCGCAGAAGTCGCCCAAGCCTCTCCGCAGTCGTCATTTTCCACTTGCCTGTCCACTGCCGGAGACCGCAGCAAAAAATCGAAAGCGGATTTGCCGAATGTCTCTTTTCGACTCTATACGGGCCCGTCGGCGCATGCCTCCCAGTGGCTCTTGTGGCTCGGTCGACTTCGGCCTCTCCGTCTTCGGCGTAATGTTCTTCGGAATGTTGTCGCCAAGGTGGCGGTCGCTTCCCATTGCCCTGCGGAAAGCCAATGAAGAGAGCGCGTCAATGATTGGGCGACCCGCTAGCACGCCGGCCGCCGCAGCATTGCGACCGCAAACAGTCCGGCGCCCAGCGCCACGTAAACGGCGGCCAGCGATTTGCCGGAAAGGTGCGCTTCGAACCCCGGCGTGAGGCGCCGCGGCACGACCTTGTAGTCGACCGCATACGCGGTCGCCGCTGTTGCTGCCGCCGCCGTTGCGGTCGCGAACGGCTGCTGCCTCTGGCGCGCGTCGGGCATGCGGTCGATCAGCGTCTCAAACAACATCCCCCAGAAGATCGCGGACACCTCGTGGATGGCAAAACCGGTCACGGTGTGGCGCAAGCTGAAGCGCTCTTGCCGGAATGCGCTGCGCGGCCACAGGCAATGGGTGACCGCATTCAATGGCGCAAATGCGGTGCTACCTTCGTTGACCGATCGCGCGGCGGCCGTGCCGGCTGCGCACAGCCCCGCCACGAGGCCCGAGGATACGGCGCGGCACGCCGTAGCACAAAGCGACTGATACCAGGTCGGGTAGCTCGAGTTCATGTGGCCTCCATCCGCGATCGATTTCTTGGCACGGCTCCGTATCGGTGCCCGGCCAATGCGAGCCGGCCAGGGCAAGCCCAATGAGGGCTTTTCACTTTTGAAGCAGCAGCATCGGGCGTTCCTCCGACGCTAGTCGCCGACTCTCATGCGACGTCGGCTTTTGACAAATCGCGCCATAAAGGCTACGGGAAGTGGCGCGAAGAACGGTCTTGTACGGGCACGGCGGTCTGTCCGTAAACAGGAATCCGAGGCGGCCCGTCTCCGCGTGTCCGTTCTACGCCGGTGCGAAACTGGCCAGAGCCCCGGCTAGCGCGCCCGTCGCCGCATCGCGTCGTCCGGCTCATCGGTGAAGCGCGCCCCCCCTGCTGCGTCCGTCGATCGTGCGGCGACGCCGCTTTCAACCGCCGGCTGGTGCCGGAACCCGAGGCCTCCTGCAACGAGTGCGATGATGGCCCCAACGACCAGTGCGGCCACGGAGAACCAGCTTGCACGGGCCACAACCCGTGCCGCGGTGTCAGCCGCCTGTCGCGCGTCTGCTTCTGCTTGCGGACTGGATGCCGCAGCTGTGGCGGATGCGATAGCGCTGCGCGCCTGTTGCGTCAGGGAAGTGACTGTGTGATCCTTCGCACCGGACTGACTCGCGGCGGCGCCTGCTGTCGCGCCGGCCGACGCCACGTTGCCCGCAACGCTGACTGCGCCGCCAATCAGTGTCGCCATTTGAAAAACAACAAAGAGAATCATGACAGCCCATGCCAGAAGGCCATGCAACCAGCCAAGTACGGGCGCGCATCGACCCGCAAAATAGGCTCCGCCGAACACCGCGGTAACGGTTGTCAGAATCAGCCAGACGCCTGACTCAACGCCGAATCCGCGGGTGGGATCTGGCTGGGACAAAGGACTGAGCAGCGATGCACCGATTGCAGTACCGAGTACGCTCATCACCAGATAAATCACGAGCGAGATAACGACGCCCGTAAACACCGCGCCCCACGAAACGCGTGGCAGTCCATCCTGCGTTGCTAGAAGTCGCATGGTCGATCTCCATATTTGCTGTGCTAAGGATTTCGCCGGGAAATCCGGCGACCGGACAACCGCAAGCGGCATTCCACGGGTTGCGTTCCGGCGGACAGCTCGAAGCGTGCGGCATAGGACCGAGCGGCTCGCTTGCGCAGTCAGGCGTCCGTACGTCGCCGAAGGGGGGCGACGCGTCACCGTGGCGCGAGGCGCTGGCCTCAAGAAGACGTCCGATTCCCGTTCTGCGGGGGCGTAAGCGCCGCACCCGGCATCAGCGTCGCGATCGCCTTTTTCTTCGCCTTCTATGGCGTCAGTACCTGCTGTCGTAGCGCGGCGCCGGGCAGTTGGTGTATTCGGCTGCAATACGATGGCAAGAAGGTCGTGTCGAGAGAACGGTTGCCGCATCAAGCGATCGACGACAACGGCATGCGCCTTGCGCCCGGAAGCGTGTTCAGTTTCGGAGACAAACATGAACTCTCCTGAGTCCACTGACCCCGAGCGAGACGCTGATGAGCCTGCGGCGCGGTCGGCCCCCGCCGATCAGGTAGCCGCCGTGCAGGAAGAGCTCGAGGTCGCGATTAGGAAGGTCGACACCGGCGGCGTACGGGTCCGGAAGGTGATTCACCAGAAGGAACAACCGCTCGGGGTGACGCTGCGGGAACAGCATGTCGAAGTGCGACGCGTGAGCATTAACCGTGCTGTGGACGAGCGCGAGCCACCGCGTCAGGAAGGCGACACACTGATCATCCCGGTCTTCGAGTATGTGCCGGTAGTAAGAATGCAATTGATGTTGAAAGAAGAGGTGCACGTGACGACTACCGAATCAGTGCAGCAGGTGGTTCGTGCCGTAACCCTAAGTGCCGAAGAACTGGTGGTCGAGCGTCGGGAAGGGCAGGACGGAGACTGGCAGGCAGAGCATAAAGATAGTTAGTGATGCCTGGAACGACTGTTGCGCAAGAGGCCGTGCATGCGCGATGACGGCATGCGCAGTCCGATATTCGAACTCTTGGAGATCTGGGATGACTCAAACTCTCGTTGCTGTTTTCGACTCGTACCTTCAGGCGCAGAACGCAAAAAGCCGGCTTGAATCCGAAGGCGTTGCACCCTCCGACATCAACGTGTATGCGCGTGACGCAGATACTGGAACAAGCGGTGGTACGGCCGCGGGTCTCGACACGTCGGCGGTAGGCGCGACGCGGGGCGCACCACACCGTCACGACCACGAGGGCGTGGTTGGCCGCATCGAACACTTCTTCAAGCGGATCTTCGGCGACGACGATCAGCCGGAGGAAACGGGTCATTACCAGGAAGCGGTACGTCGCGGGGGCGCTTTGTTATCTGTGGATGTCGCCGACGAGCTGTCGGCTGACAAGATCCGAAGCACCTTGGAAGCCGCCGGTGCTGTGGACATCGACTCGCGCGTCGCCGCCTGGCGCAACGCCGGTTACGGCGGATATGATCGTAATGCACCGCCGTACACCGACGAAGAGGTGGCAGCCGAGCGCAAGGCGTTCCCAGTGGTTGAAGAATCGCTGGAGGTTGGCAAGCGCGAAGTGAACACAGGAGGAGTGCGCGTCTATTCGCGGGTGCGGGAAACACCGGTTAGTGAGTCGGTGGATCTGCGCGAAGAGCACGCGACGGTCGAACGCAGAGCAGTGAATCGTCCCGCGACAGCGTCCGACCTGAAGGAAGGGGCTGTGGAGATTCGCGAAACTGCCGAGCAGGCGGTCGTGGCCAAGACCGCCCGAGTTGTCGAAGAGGTTGTTGTGGGTAAGGAATCAAGCCATCGCACAGAAACCATAGACGATACAGTCCGCGGTACTGAGGTCGAGGTGGAGCGCGTGGAAGGCCAACGGACGGGCACTCGCACTGATGAGACTGGCAATAAGACAGTCTGACACCGGCACCGGTTATATGGCGCGATAAGCGATGAAACGGGCGCGATGACAAGATGCGCCCGTTTTTTATTTTTTATAGCTTATACGCCGCTGGTGTTGCCTCAGAACGTCGATCTAGCTGCGGAAGCTCATAACTTTCGCTACCTTTCGGCTGGTAATGTCGATCCATTTGTACCCGAACTGATGCTGCGCGCACTGGACATGGCGTTGCTGCAGCGAAGCCATGAAGGCGTCATCCTGCACTCGGACCAGGGGAGTCAGGGCGGATTCAACCGGGCGGCGCTGCCGCGAAGCCGGTGTGCAACAGTCGATGGGGACCGCTGGCGATGCCTACGACAGGCAGAGCAATTCGCGCGTCTTGACCGATCGCTTCCCATGTTGCCACGCACGATCCCTGATTGGCAAAGTTCGAACTGAACCGGCCGTTCGAGTAGCCACCCTACGACTCAGGCGAGAGGCGGAAATTGGCCGGTTTCGCGCGGACGGTGGAGTACCGTGCAGAACTCGTCGAACTGGTGCTCTCGGCCATGTGCTGCCGGTCATCTGTCGTGCAGAGCCGCCATTCCAGCGGCTGGTCGTACTGTCGATTCCCGAGTTTGTCAGATCGAACGAAGCGCGCGGATTCACCCGTCACAGCTCGGCGCGGGCCGAATCAACGCTTTGACGCGTCACCCGCGGCGAGCACAGCAGGATCGACGAGGCGGTCGTATTCATCGCCGTCGAGGAATCCGAGCGCAATTGCGGCTGCGCGGGGTGTCACTGTCAAAAAGAGGCCGCAGCTTCGGCGTAGTAGCGATTCGGTGTGGGAAAGACCCCGGTCATCACCTCGATCAGGAACGGGCCGTCGCGTTGCGACGCCTCTTCGAGGACATCATCGAGGTCATCGAGACGCTCGACCCTGCGCGCCGTCACGCCGAGTGAGGAAGCAAACGCCGTCCAGCTATGACGAGGGAGGCGGGTGAACTGCTCGGAGATCGAACCGTTGCTGATCGCGTCGATATGGATTGCACCGTGCGCGGAGTTATTTAGTACCACGTAGATGATCTTCACGCGGTAGCGGGCCGCGGTTTGAATTTCCATTCCGTGCATCATCATGCATCCGTCACCGGTCACGACGACACAAGGACGTTCCGGGGCAGCGAGCTTGACGCCGATTCCGGCTGCGATCGCCCATCCCATCGGCGCAAGAGAACTCGACGAAAAATAGTTGCCCATACCGGATGAGAGCCAGTAGTGGGCCATGTAGATACGGTGGGCTCCCGAATCCACCACGATGTTGCTGTTCTTCGGCAGCAGCCGGCACAAGCGCTTCACTACGTCGCCGGGATAGAGCGACGGATCGTCGTCGGAAACGCGTGCCGCCAGTTGCTCGAACTGGTGGTCGTAGAGCGGGATCCGGTGGACCTCGGCAGCCCATGCCCTTCTTGTTGCCAGTGCGGCCAGGTCCACGGCGTGGGTGTCCGCGTGCTTCGCCAGCAAGCGGAAGCTCGCGCGTATTCCGGAGAAGATTCTTTGACGCTCGATGTGCCCCATCGCCGGCAGGTCGAAGCTGTCATCGAAGATGAGGAGTTCCTTTCCCTCCGTCAGCTTCCGGCTCCAGTTCATGCTGTCTCGCTGGTTAAGATCGCTACCGAACACGACGAGAACGTCGAGTTCGTCCGAATTGATGACGCGCGCCGCGCGAGAATGGCTCGAGAATCCATACACGCCCAGCGCAAGGTCGTGATCTTCCGGAAACGCTCCCTTTCCCGACAGTGTCGTTGCGACCGGCACCCGGAATTTTTCGGCGACCTCGAGAAGAACCTTTGCCGTTTCCGCATCGTTGCCGCGACTGCCAACCAGAAACGCGACCTTCTTCGACTGGAGCAGATACCGATCACACAGGGCCTCCAAAGCGGCGCGGTTCGCGGGTACTTCACACGCGTTGAATTCACCCTGATCGTAGGGTTGGCGTGCGACGTCCTGGCTGGAAAGTACATCCTGCTTCTGAATATCGACAGGAATACTCATGAACGACTGACCGCGACGCATCCAGTTCAATCCATCCGTTGCACGGCGCATCTCGGCCTGGACATTGTCCTTGTTCTTCAGTTCGATGACGTCCTTCACCAGACTGCTGACCACACCGCTTTCGAATATTCCGCCCGCCGTGGCATCCTGGAATGCCCCCTTCCCCTCCGCTCGCGACGAAATTCCTCCCGCGATATAGAGCATGGGTATCCGGTCTGCCTGGGCGGCTGCCATGCCGGGCACGAAATTCATGGTGCCCGGGCCGGAGATTCCGGCGCAAACGCCGAACTTCCGGCTCGCGCGGGCATAGCCGTCAGCCATGAAAGCACTCCCCGTCTCATGAGCGCCGACGATTCCGCGAATCGAAGGCGTATCGTCGATTGCATCCAGCAGCGGGTAGATCAGCTTTCCCGGGACAAGGAACACGTGATCGATTCCGGCGGACTCCAATGACTTCACAACCATTTTGGAAACATTGAGCGAAGCGTTTGATCCCATAGTGTTGGTTACGATCTCACGAGATACCGTTAATCGAATCTCACCGCCACCCAACTGGAATTCACACGCTGCATTCGGGATCTACACGAGGCAACCCGGCCGCAGCTCCGTGTTGTGGAGACGGCGAGACAACCTTTAGCGCGCTGCATGCCACCCGCAGTCGGGCATCGCGCTATTTCCTCGAACCCGCTCGATCTGCGGGTACGGGCGTCTCCGTCCACAATCACACGTCGCTGGCTGTTCCGAGTATCGCGGATCGCCGTCCGCTCGAAGCCTTCTGCTCTGATGCGCGGCTACGGCATCGATCGTTACATCGATCAGCCGGAACCGTTCAAAACGTCTGCCAGTCCGACGTTTCCGCTGTTGCAACGACCACCGGAATTCTGTTCGAAGACGGGGCTGGCATCTTCTCAACCTTTGCCGGCGTTGCACGAGAGGAAACGGGACGGTACGAATCCGCCGCCGGCGTTGTCGCGCGCGATGAGCTTGCCTTCTCGCCGTTGACGCTGAAAAAAGCGACGGCTTTGCGCAGGCTTTCTGCTTGCTGGGCCATCGTCTGGGCTGCCGCCGAAGCCTCTTCGACCAGTGCCGCGTTCTGCTGCGTGACCTGGTCCATCTGATTGACCGCCTGATTGACCTGCTCGATACCCGTGCTTTGCTCGCCTGACGCCGATGAAATTTCGCCCACGATGTCGGTCACGCGTTTCACCGACTGCACGATCTCCTTGATGGCGCCGCCGGCTTCTTCGACGAGCGCCGAGCCCGCTCCCACCCGGCTGACGGAGTCGGAGATCAACTCCTTGATTTCCTTCGCCGCGGTAGCGCTGCGCTGCGCGAGCGTGCGGACTTCACCCGCGACGACAGCGAAGCCGCGTCCCTGTTCGCCTGCGCGCGCGGCCTCGACTGCTGCGTTCAGCGCGAGGATGTTGGTTTGAAAAGCGATGCCCTCGATGACACCGATGATCTCGGACATTCTGGTCGAACTCGTCGAGATTTCACGCATTGTGCCGACCACGCGACCCACGATTTCGCCGCCACGTTCCGCGACGCCCGAGGCCGTACCCGCCAGCGTGGCCGCCTGCCTTGCATTGTCCGTGTTGTGGCGGACCGCGGCCGTCAGTTCTTCCATGCTGGAAGCCGTTTCTTCGAGCGACGCCGCCTGTTCCTCCGTGCGGCTCGACAGATCGAGGTTGCCTTGGGCGATCTGCGCGCTCGCAGCCGCGACGCCCTCGGCATTCTCGCGCACGTCCGACACGACCCGAATCAGCGCATCGCACATGGTTTTCAGCGATGCCATGAGGCTGTTCGTGTCGCCGGGCCGCAGGTCGATGCGAATGTTCAGGTCGCCGGCGGCCACGCTCCTGGCCACGGCAGCGGCCGTCGCCGGCTCCGAACCCAGTTGCCGCGTTACGCTGCGCATCATCCAGATGCCGATACCCAACCCGATCGACACGGACAACGCCACGAGCACCAGCATCAGATTGCGCCCTTCGTCGTATACGGCGTCGTTGGCTTGGGCGGTTGCTTGCGCGTCGCCCTGTTTGAGCGCGACCAGGTTGCCCATCAGCACGAGCGTCTTGAAACCCTTGCGGTGGTATTCGCCCAGCATGTATTCGGTCAGGCTATCGCGATCCTGTGGCCCGGAAGCATTGATCTTCCCTTTCATTTCGTTGAAGGCCTGAATGTAATCCTGCCAGCCCTGATCGAGATCCGCGAACGTAGCCTTCCCTTTGTCGGTATAGACGAGCGGCTCCGCTTGATCGAGATGTTCGCGTGCGGAAGCGAGCGCCTTGTCGGCTTGCCCCAGCGAGCCGGCGCGCTGCTCCGCAGTGGTGGCCAGAACCGCGTTGCGCAGATAGGTGCCGACCCGCAGCACGTCGGCGTTAGCCTGCTGGATCAGGTTCAGCCCGACAAGATCCTGCCGGTAGGTCTTGTCCGCATTCGCGCTGATCTGCGCCATGTTGTGCAGACCGATTCCGCTTACGATGGCGCTGATGACCGAAACCAGGATGAAAGCACTGATCAGCTTGGTGCCGAGTTTCATATTGCCGAGATTCATAGTTCGCTTTGGTGAGGATGAAAGAACCAGAACGGAAAAGCAGATTCAACACTTCTCGTTGATGAGCGCATGCAACCCATCCTTCGCTCTGAACCTCCGAAGGCGGCACCTGTTTGCAGCGACGAGCCATCGCGTAGCGCGAAACGCAGCACTGCTTGTAATCGGGTTATCGGCAATACTATTTATTTCTTCATACAAATCGCCGGGTGTCTTGCGGGTTTTTTATTACATTCGTGAAAGGGAAAAGCCGTGGCCCACAAGTCCGGCCAGAACGGGCGGATTCGTAGCGCACGCAATCGCAGAGACCGCACTCATTTGGTGCGAAAAAATACGACGGTAATGAAAAAGCCACATGACGCGGCCAACCAATCGCTCGGGAGTCCGAAATACGATCCTGGCCGCAGAGGTGTTTTCGGCGCGGGCCGCTGCAGATCCTGAATCGGCTGCGGCATCGTCGCGAACGTGGCGTCGTTTAACGGCTGTTACGCAATAGCAACTGGTTCGACACCGACCTGACTCCGCGCACGGATCTTGCCGCGTGGCCAGCCAGCGAGATTTGCCTGCGCTCGGGCACCCAGCCTGTGAGGGTAACCGTTCCCAGACGAGCCCTGACCCGAATCCCCGATGCATCCAGGTTCGGTGTGCGCCAGAGGGCGCTGCGGACATCGCGAGTCACCGCACTGTCGGGCCTGTTCTGGAGGCGCGACGTCGAGTAGGCCACCGTTTGCGCCGTCGCCCCGGCCCATGTGTTCATGCTCGTTTGGGCGTTCGCATGGTTCGAGCCACTACTTATGACGATCATCGCCAGGATCGCGCCGATCTTGCAGTTCGCAGCGTTCACATTCATGCTCCGTGGCAACCCTGTTTTGGCGCGGAAAATGGCGGTTCGACGGTGCCGAGCCGCCAAGGCGAAGACTGCATCCGCACGTGGGATCGACCGTCAGCGCTTCGCGGAGTCGTCGCTGGGCATGTCTTTGTGAACCACCTCGACGTCGATGGTCCGGCCGTCGTCACCGAACGCACGGGCCTCCCGACGCAGGGCGCGCAGCTTCCACCAAACATAGCCGGCGACGACCGTACCCAGCCCGAACAGCACGGCGAGCAGCACGATCGAAAGCATCGCGGCTGCCACGAGCGCGATCACGCCCACAGCCGCAGCCAGCAATCGCCCGAACCATCCGGCGCCGCCCATCCTGATCCCCCTCTCGTACGTCACCCGCCGCGGCGGCGGTCTGCCGTTCTCCATCGTTTGCCTCCGTGCCGCCGTGCGGCGAATAACGGCAGGCGGTCGCCACTCGCCGATTGCTGAAGGTGACCCGCCGATGTGCCGGGCATCGAGGACGGCCCCGCGCATGATCGCCTCTTCCATGCGTTCGCTCACTGGCCCGGCCTGTCTACCGAAGAATTTCGCTAACGTGATGCTAGCACTTGCAGTCGCTTTGCCACTCGGGCAGAACGACGTTCAGCGCCCGCAAGCGATTGCATCGGCCATATCGCCCCACGCGATGCCGGCGGGCGCGACGCGGCTGTGCCACAATCCCGGAGCCGCCGCAGCCGGCTCCTGCCGCGCGGCGCCGCACCGAGTCCACTGCCATGAATCCGATCGATCCCCAGCACCGCAACGACTGGCTGCTGCGAGCCGAACCCGTTGAAGGCGTCGAACGAATCGAAGCCTTCTTCCAGGGCAAGGCGTATGCGATGCATCGCCACGACACCTATGCGATCGGCCGCACGCTGGCCGGCGTCCAGAGCTTCAATTACCGGCGCAGCACGACCCACAGCCTGCCCGGCCAGACGATGGTGCTGCACCCCGACGAGCCGCACGACGGCCACGCGGGAACCGGCGAAGGTTTTCGCTACCGCATGATCTATGTGCAGCCCGCGTTGTTCCAGGAGGTGCTGGGCGGGCGCGCGCTCCCGTTCATCGAGGGCGGCGTGACGGGTGACCCGCGTCTGTGGGCGGCAACCGATGCGCTGTTGCAGCAGATCTCGCAAGGCCTCGATCCTTTCGAGCAGGGCGACGCGCTCGCGGAACTGGCGCACGCGCTCGCCGCGGTCGCGGGCACGGCGCCGGCGCGCTCGACAGGGGACTTCGCAAGCGTGCGACGCGCCCGCGAGTACCTCGACGCGCAATGCCATCAAGCGGTCTCGCTCGAATCGCTCGAGCTTGCCGTGGGACGCGACCGCTGGAGCCTGTCGCGCGACTTTCGCGTGTTCTACGGCACGAGCCCCTATCGCTACCTGACACAGCGGCGGCTCGACGCCGCGCGCGCGATGATGCTGCGCGGCGTGGCGCTCGCCCAGGTCGCGGCCAGCGCGGGGTTCACCGACCAGAGCCATATGACGCGCCACTTCACGAAGACCTTCGGCATCGCGCCCGCACGCTGGCTGCGCATCCTGAACGGCGCGCGCGCCACCGGGATCCTTCGAAACACGGCGGCTTGATCCTGCGCCTCGCGCGAGCGCCGTGAATCCTGTTTGCCATCAGCGAGCCCGCTCGCTCAAGGCCCGCTGCCCCGACTCGTTCGCAGCGTGAGTTTGTTCGACACTTCCGTGACTCCGCGGACCGACTGTGCTGCGTCGCCGGCCCGCTGAATTTGCGATTCACGCGGCACCGATCCCGTCAACGTCACGACGCCGTCGCGTGCCGTGACGTGAATGTTCGACGAATTGAGCCCGGTCGTGCGCGTGAAGGCCCGGCGGACATCACGCACCAGCGCACTATCCGGGCGACTCGCCTGCGAAGCCGCCGCGGCCGGCTCGGCCTGCGCGGATGCAGCGTCAGACGCACCGGTGCCGGTTTGTGCGTTCACGAACGTCGCGCAGACAGCGATGCCCCCCACCAACATCGCGGCGATCCAATTTTTCATATCGTTTGCATTCATGCTTGCGCTCCTGTGACGGCTTTGGCAACAACCGTTCCACGCATTCGCGCCGACGTGAATCGTTCATGCGGCACGCTTCCCGCGTGGGGCACATCCATCCTGGCGGAAAATGCGCGGTCGCGGATTTTGAGTGGCCGTTCGCAAGGCCGGCGGGACCGTGTCCGAACGCCAACTGCGAATCGGCGCGCCATCACGATCGTTCAAGACGCGCGCGGCCTCTGCGCGTAGCCTCGGGTTGGTCGCAGTCCTCCATGGCGTCGCGCGTGCTACCCGCTTGGCGCAGCATCGTTGGCCATGGGGGTGAATCTGTGGCCGTAGATGATGCACGTCGACTATGGCGCGCGAACTAACCTGTGGAGAAGGGTGCAGCGATGAATCCATTTGCCGAATCATTCAATCTCGAAGCCGCATTCAGCGACGTGAACGAATATTGGTCACCGAAAGTCGTGGCCCAAGTCAACGATCAATACGTAAAGATCGCGAAAGTGCGCGGCCAGTTCGTGTGGCACGATCATGCGCACGAAGATGAATTGTTCTTCGTCGTTCGCGGCCATCTGAAAATCGAATACGAACACGGTCGTGCGGTCGAATTGCCGGCAGGTTCGATGCACGTGGTGCCTCGCGGCACGCTGCACAACCCGGTGGCCCAGGACGAATGCTGGATCGTGCTGATCGAGCCGGTGCAGACGAAGCATACGGGCGACATCGAGTCGCCGATGGCGAAAACGGTCGAGGAGCAGTTGCGTCGCTAACGACGTACCGCATCTAAGCGTTACGCGCTTGCATTTACCAGGAGAATCGCCCACGATCGAGATTCATTCTTCCACTATCCGGCAGGGTCCATGAACCGCCTGGAAGCCATGGCCATCCTCGTTTCGGTAGCCGATGCGGGCAGTCTCTCGGCTGCCGCACGGCGCCTCGACATGCCGCTCGCAACGGTCAGCCGCAAAGTGGGAGAACTGGAATCACACCTCAAGACGCGCCTCTTTCACCGCACGACCCGAAGACTTTCATTGACGGAGGCCGGGAGTGCTTACGTGGCCGCCTGCCGGCGCATTCTCGAAGACATCGGCGAAGCCGAGCGCGCCGCAACGGGCGAATACGCCGCGCCCAGGGGAGAACTCGTGGTCACCGCGCCTATCGCGTTTGGCCGCTTGCATGCGGTGCCGGTGATCGCGGAGTTTCTCGCGCACTATCCCGAGATCGACATCAATCTCGTGCTTACCGATCGTGTAGTTCACCTGATGGATGAGCACGCGGACGTCGCGATCCGCATTGGCGAGTTGCCCGATAGCACGCTGGTCGCGACGCGAGTCGGCGCGGTCCGCCGGGTCATCTGCGCAAGCCCCGCCTATCTCGCGGCGCATGGCACCCCCGCCGTCCCCGCGGATGTCGCCGGTCACCCGTGCATTACCTTCGAGGCCCTGGCGTCCGTGCGCGCGTGGTCTTTCGGCTCCGGGAAGTCGGCGCAGTCCGTGCCGGTTCATTCGCGACTCGCCGTCAATACGGCGGACGCCGCCATCAACGCCGCGATTCTCGGCGTGGGGCTGATACGTGTGCTCTCCTACCAGGTTGCGGACGCCGTGCGTGCCAACGAGCTTCGCGTCGTGCTCGACGCATTCGAAGCGGCGCCGCTGCCCGTCAGTCTCGTGCATGCCGGACAAGCGCCCCTGCCGTTGAAGCTGCGCGCGTTTCTCGATTACATGTCGCCACGGCTCAAGGCGCGCATGGCCGCCATTTGAATTCCCCTCGTCATCGACGGCCAATATCGAGCGTTTCGTGCGCACCGCGCACGCAGGCAACGGAGCTTCGATCCCCGAACTGGCGCTCTTCTGACTTCCAGGCGTCATGGCGCTCGACTTGTTCCCTCGCGTCACAACTGTTTGTCCGCGCCTGGTATTCAAAACCGGAGCGCGGATGCGTAGATTGACCGTCATCGGTGCAGCAAGCAGCCCGATCAGATCGCAGGTCCAACTTACTTCGAGGTTCGATATGAGCAACTCATCCAAAGTCGTCGTCGTCACGGGCGCATCGCAAGGCATCGGCGCGGAAACTGCCAGGGCATTCCGCACACTGGGCTACAACGTGGTCGCGACGTCGCGCAACATCAAGCAAAGCGACGATGAAAATCTCGTGGCCGTGGCCGGCGACATCGCCGACCCGGCCACGGCTCGCCGTGTGATCGAGACGGCTGTGTCGCGCTTTGGCCGCGTCGATACTCTCGTCAACAACGCTGGCATCTTCGTGGCAAAGCCGTTCACGCAATACACGGCGGAAGACTACGCCACGATCACGGGCATCAATCTCGGCGGTTTCTTCCATATCACGCAGCTCGCCATTGCCGAGATGGAAAAGCAGCAGAGCGGACACGTCGTCACGATCACGACGACGCTCGTCGATCACGCGATCGACGGCGTGCCGTCGGTGCTGGCCTCGCTGACCAAGGGCGGTCTCGCGGCCGCAACGCGCTCGCTTGCCATCGAGTACGCAAAGCGCGGCATTCGTGCCAATGCGGTTTCTCCCGGCATCATCAAGTCGCCGATGCACGCGCCCGAAACCCATGCGGCGCTTGGCGCGCTGCATCCGATGGGCCACATGGGCGAGATGAGCGATATCGTGAACGCCATCCTCTACCTCGATTCGGCCCCGTTCGTGACGGGCGAGATCCTCCACGTGGACGGCGGCCAGATCGCCGGGCACTGAGGCGCATTGCACCGCACCGAGCCGATACGGAGCGCCGGGCGCTGGCGCTCCTCCCAATCGTCGCCTCACGCGTGACCTCAATAGTGACAGCAGGCGTTTTGCGTTTCCTGATGGAGGGCACGTATCTGCCGCGCGCCCAGGCTTCAGGACTCGCGGGCGAACACCTCGCGCGCCGCGAACAGGCCGTTGAGCGCAGCGGGAAATCCCGCGTACAGGGCCATCTGCATGATCGTCTCGACGATCTCCTCGCGCGTGAGCCCCACATTCAGGCCTGCGGCAAGATGCACCTTGAGCTGCGGCTGCGCGTGGCCAATGGCCGTGAGCGCCGCGATGGTGGCGATTTCGCGCGAGCGCAAGTCGAGGCCGGGCCTCGCGTAGATGTCGCCAAAGCCAAACTCGAGCAAATACTGGGCGAAATCCGGCGCAATGTCGGCAAGCGACTGAATCACGTTCTCGCCGGCGCGGCCGTCAATCGCCGACAACATGCGCCGGCCTCTTGCGAGGCGGCTTTCCTGCTGGGCGGCGCTGGCCGCTTTCGTCGTTTCGTGCATTCTCGTTCCTTTGCATGGCGTGGACATAACCTTCGATCTTTTTGTCGAGGACGAGAAGACACGCCTCCAGTTCGGCCACTTGCGCACGCACCGCGTCGCGATGCGCAGCCAGCAATTCGCCACGCTCGCGCTCGGTTGCCGGGCCCGCCGCGCGCAGTTGCGCGTAGCGCAGCATGCCCTGGATCGGCATGCCCGTGGTTTTCAGGCGTCCCAGGAAACCGATCCAGTCGAGCACCGAGCGGTCGTAGGCGCGCTGGCCCGTCTCGTCGCGCAAGGCATAGGGAATCAGCCCGATGCGCTCGTAATAGCGGATCGTGTGGGCCGAAAGGCCCGTGAGCGCGGCCAGTTCGCCAATCTTCATGCGCTTCTCCTCATCGACGTGAAGGATGTTGAGACTTCGAGTGCACTCCAGGTCAAGCTTTTTTTTCGACCCGCGGTGCGATCCGCAGGCCGCTCCTCAACCGTCGCTGCTGCCGAACTTCGCCCGATACGCCGTTGGGCTGGTGAGTGCAATCCGCCTGAAGTGCCGCCGCATCGATTCCTCGGACCCAAAGCCCGCAAGCTCGGCCACACGTGCGATGGTAAGGCGCGGCCGAGACTCCAGCAGATCGCGCGCCACGGCCACGCGTTCGCGCAGGACCCATTCATACGGCCCCATGCCGGTCGCCTCGCGAAACTGGCGTTGCAGCGTGCGTGGACTCATCGCCGCCCTGGCCGCCAGCGATTCGATACTGTGCGCGCGGCGCGGATTCGCGCGCACCCAATCCATCAGCCGCGCGAGGCGGCTGGCTTCGTCGCGCGGCATGGGACGCGGCACGAATTGCGCCTGACCACCCTCTCGATGCGGCGCAACCACGAGCCGCTGCGCCACGCGGTTGGCCACCGCGCCCCCATGATCGCGCCGCACGAGGTGCAGCAGCATATCGAGCCCGGCGGCGGACCCCGCCGAAGTCAGAATCTGCCCCTCATCGACATAGAGCGCGTACGGCTCAACGCGAACGTCTGGATAGCGCTGTTGCAAGCGCTCCGCATAGCGCCAGTGGGTCGTTGCACGCTTGCCGTCAAGCACGCCCGCAGCCGCGAGCACGAATACGCCAGAACAGATCGAGCACAGACGCGCCCCGCGCGCGTAAGCGGCGCGCAGCTTCCTGAGCAGCGGCGCGGGCGGGCTCTCGTCCGGATCGCGCCAGCCCGGTATGACGATGGTTTGCGCCCGGTCGAGCATGGCGAGCGTATAGGGCGCTTGCAGCGTGATTCCACCCGCTGCCCGCAGGGGTCCCCGCTCCGCTGCGCACACCGCGAAGCGATACCAGTCGACGCCCAGTTCCGGCCGCTCGAGTGCGAAGAACTCCGTCACGCAGCCGAATTCAAAGGTGCAAAGCTTGTCGTAGGCAAGCGCCGCAACTAGATGTGTGGTCGATTCGTTCATGGCGCGATGTTACCGGATATTGGCAATCGCGCCGGTGGCATGGCGTGCGGCATGCCTCGCACAATAAGGACTCTGTTAAACGACACTCAGGAGCCAGATCATGTCGCCGGTATTCACCGTTCCCGCTGCCGAAAGCACCGATGCACTCGCGCATTTCACCGCATCGCTGCACTTCGAAACCGACTGCGCCGACGTCCATTCCGCAATCACAGGCTCTGAGCCCGCGGACTTCGTGCTACTCGACGTACGCAGTCCTGCGCTTTATGCGAGCGGCCACCTGCCGGGCGCAGTCAACCTGCCACATGGCAAGATCGTTGCATCGAAACTCGCCGCTTATCCCGCCGAGACGTTATTCGTGACGTACTGTGCCGGGCCGCATTGCAATGGCGCGACGCGCGGTGCGATTCGCCTCGCGCAGCTCGGGAGACCCGTAAAGTTGATGATCGGCGGCATAACGGGCTGGCTCGACGAAGGCTTCGAGCTCGCCATCGAAGAACCCGCATAAACACCGCCCGCGCGCGTTTGGTACGCTTCGCGCCACCCAGCCGCACCGCGAACACTACCATTCATCGGTCGAATGCGATCAAGTCCTTGAAGATCAGGTGACCCCAGCTTTTCCCGCGCGCATGCACGAGGAGTCCGCCTTCAGAAAGCCTGCCGAGTTGGATGTGCGCGAAACCGAGCTTTTCCGCAAGCGCACCAATCTCCGCTGCAGCGTCGTCATCGTCGCTCGCCAGGAACACCACCCTCCTGCCACCGTGTACGGCCGGGTCCTGGCCAAGGACGGCAGCGACCAGATGGTTGAAGCCTTTCACCACTCTGGCTCCGGTGAACACCTTCGCGATGAAAGCAGAGGACGGGCGACCGCCCAGTTGCTCAAGCGGGGCCTGCGTGTTCATCGCGTCGATGACGGTCTTCCCCTTCCAGTTGGGCAGTGCTTTTGCGACCTCCGGGTGCGACTCGAAACGGACTGCCAAAAAGATGATGTCCGCCTTGACGGCTTCCGCCAGGGTTTTGGGAATGATCGTAGGTCCGATCGCGGCCGCATCGGCTGCAAAGCTCTCGGGGTCGCGCGTAGTTGCAACGGCCACCTCGATGCCGTTGCGGGCGAACGCCTTGGCAAGCGCGTGGCCGATCTTGCCGAAGCCAACGATGGCGTAGTTCATAGGTTTCTCCTTCGTTTCCCGGCGCGGTCAGAGCTTGTAACCGCCGCTCGCTTCAATCGTTTGGCCGGTCACCCAATGGCCTTCATCGGAGGCCAGGAACGCCACGACGGCGGCGATTTCCGAAGGCTCGCCAAAGCGGCCCAGTGCGATTTGGGCCTCGGCCGCCTTGACGAGTTCGGGATTCTGCCGAAAATCGGCGTTCGCATCCGTCCGCGTGAATCCGGGCGCTACGGCGTTCGCGGTGATGCCACGCGGCCCCAGCTCGATTGCGAGCGTATGGGTCAGGGTGTTGATGGCCGCTTTCGCCATCGAGTAGACGGGCGCCGCCGTCACGGGCTTCGTGGCGGCAGCGGAAGAGATGTTGATGATGCGTCCACCATCGGCGAGACGATCGAGAGCGGCCTGAATGATGAAGAAGGGCGCGCGGGCGTAGACGGCCATCAGGGTGTCCCAACTCTCCGGCGTCGCGTCCTTAAAGCCAACCCAGCCGGAATTGCCAGCGTTGTTGACCAGAATGTCGAGGGCTTTGCTTCCGTTGCGCTTGGTGAACTCGTCGTCGAGTCTCTCGAACAAGGCCGGGACGGTCACCGGATCAACGAGATCCGCATGGAGCGCGAACGCGGTGCCTCCCGCTTTCTCGATCGCCGCGATCGCCTCCTGGGCGCTGGATTTGCTGGCGTTGTACGTTAGCGCGACAGTCGCACCGTCCTTTGCAAGACGTTCGGCGATGGCGCGGCCAATGCCCCGTGATGCCCCGGTAACGAGCGCTGTTTTGCCCTGTAGCGATTGTGTCATTTGATCTTTCTCCTCAGAGTTGTGCCAGGCCACCGTCAACGGCGACCTCGCTGGCGGTCATGAAGCTGCTGTCCGACGACGCGAGAAAGGCGGCGACCGCCCCGATCTCCGCCGGATCGGCCATACGCTGAAGCGGCGTCATCGCACCGTAGGCCTTCTGGCCCTCTTCGCCCAGCGCCTCCCTGGCTAGTTCGGTCGCCGTCGCCCCGGGCGACAGCACGTTGACCCGGATGCCGGTGCCCTTCAGGTCCTCCGCCCAGGTCCGGGCGAGGTTGCGCACCGCTGCCTTGCTCGCGCTGTAGGCCGAGAATCCAGGGGCTCCCGTGGTGCCGGCGCTCGATCCGGTCAGGATGATCGATCCGCCTCTTCCCATCAGCGGCAGCGCCTGCTGGACCGTAAAGATCGTCCCCTTCACATTGGTGTCGAAGGTGTCATCAATGTGCGCAGCGGTGATCTGGCCGAGAGGAAGCGGGCTTCCCGTCCCAGCATTGGCGAAGACGATGTCGAGGCTTCCGCGCTCGGCCTTGACCGCCGTGTAGAGCCGGTCGAGGTCGGCCAGGTTGGAGACAGAGCCGTTCACTGCGCGGGCGTTCGGCCCGAGGTCGGCCATAGCGGCGTCGAGCGATTTCTGCCGGCGGCCGAAGATGAAGACGAAGGCGCCCTCCTCGATGAAACGCCTGGCGGCGGCGCGGCCGATACCCGTGCCGCCACCTGTGATCACGGCGGTCTTTCCATTGAGTCTGTTCATGGCATGCATCCTTCGAAACAAAAGTCGACAAGGAAGATTGTGGATCTCTTGATTCATGAAGCCAATTGACGAAAGATGTATGTCTGCGATCTACTCTTTAGATACCTATGCTCGACAACGTCACCATCAATCAACTGCGGGCCTTCGTCGCCGTGTGTGACCAAGGAAGCTTTTCCGGGGCTGCACGGGAGCTGAGGCGCGCACAGTCGGCGATCAGTCACGCGATCAACGCGCTCGAGAGTGCCTTCGATGTAGTGCTGTTCGAGCGCAACACGCGCAAAGCGACGCTTACGGCCGCGGGCCGCAGCCTCCTGCCCGATGCTCGTGGGGTGATTTCGCGCACCGAGGAAATGAAGATGCGCGCGGTTTCGATTGCTGAAGCCGGGGTCCCACAGGTCTCGATTGCCGTGGATACCTACTTTCCGCGTGCGCACCTCATCGAATGCCTGCGCACCCTGCAGGCGGACTTTCCGACGGTGGCAATCAATCTGCGCATGACGACCATGCAGGGCGGCGAGCGTCTGGTGATCGAAGGCACGTGTGCGTTGGCGGTGACGATCACGGACGTGTCTGAGTTGAGCCCAGCCACCATGGAAAGGCAGCATTTATGTGACGCCCACATGGTGACCGTCTGTGCGCCATCGCATCCGCTGGCCGCAATCGCGGGGCAGATCCCGCGGGAAGAATTTGGCCGGCACATCCAGCTCGTCGTAACCGACAATCAGCCCGATGCCGAAAAGACGCAACAGGGGGTCGCCAGCGAGCGCCAGTGGTGGGTGAATGACCTCGGCGCGAAGCATGATCTGCTCAGGGGGGGCTTGTGCTGGGGGCACATGCCGCGCCATATGGTTGAGGAAGATCTCGCGAAGGGAACTCTTGTCGAACTCCAACGGCGCGCATGGCACATGCGCCCCCTCACGTTCATGATCTCGCACCGGCGCGGGTACTCGTTTTCAGAATGCGAGACACGGCTGGTCGAGCTCCTTGGCAATCGTCACCCTGGGCGCGCCCACAGTGATGATTAACTCATGGTGGCAAACGCGCCGGGCGTGAAGTCGGCAATCTGCTCGACGCGATTTTGCCGTACCTTCTCGAGCCAGGCGGGGTCCTGCAGCAACGGGCGTCCGACCGCCACCAGATCGAACTCGTCGCGCTCCAGCCGCTTGAGCAGTTCGTCGAGCGGCGTCCGTTGCGCGATCTTGCCCCCGAAGGATTCGTAGACGTCACCCGACAGACCGACAGCGCCGACGGTTATCGCGGTGACACCTGTGAGCTTCTTTGCCCAGCCGGCAAGGTTCAGTTCACCATCGATCTCGGGGAAGGCCGGCTGCCAGAATTTTGGCTGCGAGAGATGGAAAGCGTCCGCGCCCGCTTCGACGAGCACGGCAAGCCACTGTTCCAGCGCCTTCGGCGTTTCTGCAAGTCGGGCACTGAAGTCTTTTGAGCCGCTCGGCATCCGACGCTGCGCGCGCGAAGGCGTCGATGGCATGAGCCACATCAGCGTCACTCATCGGCTGACTGATGCGCTCGCCCACCACGGAAATTCCCGAGGGGCTTTCGTAAGGTGCGGATGGTTTCCAAAACGGGATGAGGTTAGAGAGCTTGTGTCCCACATGAACCAACTGCGGCACGATGCGCCCACCTGCCCCGTGCACCTCGTCCACTACGTTCTTCCAGCGCGCGAGCGCCGCTTCGCCATGAAAGCGCGGCATATCAGGCTCGTTCAGCGCAGCCGGACGGTCGATCCCGGCCGCCTCTGTAATGATGAGACCGACGCCATTCTCGGCGCGGCGCCGATAGTAGCTGGCGACCTCCGCGGTCGGCACACCGCCCGGAGACCTGGAGCGTGTCATCGGCGCCATGACGATGCGATTCGCCAGGCTGAGGCCGTTCAGCTTGCAGGAACTGAAAAGGACGTCGAGATTGGGCATGGCATGTCTTCGTGGTGCACGAGATCGGGATGGGTGTGATCGAATCTAGTCTGACGCGCTCGCACCGTGAAACGAGTTTTTTAGGTCCTTCGCTTTACATTTACTGTTCTATCGGGACAACACCGCTGACGCACGAGCGGCCGGCTGTGCGTTTCGATCAGAATCAGGCCTGGTCGATCAAGACATCCACCATCAACCTGACGGGCTCGATCAGCACAACCAGGCATTAGTTACGCTCCCTTTCTCGCACCCGATCTCCAGATGTCCGCGCACGACGAAGACCTGACATGTTGGTCGAATGCGGTTTACAGATCGAATGATTCGGATAACGGATTGGTTGACTTATTCATCTCCATGTTTGAATTATGGATGCCGTAAGCAGTGCCCCCATCGCGAGATTGATGGTGCGCCAGTGTCCAGGTGTCCTCAAGAGCTGGGAGAGGAGAACTCCGAGCGAACACCACAACGCGAGCGACATACACGCGGCCACGCCGAACATGGTACCAAGCAGTATCGCGAGCCGGTTCGGAGTGCTCGCGAGCAGCGCGAACGACGCCGCTGCTCCGACTGTCACTGCCCAGCTTTTCGGGTTGAGCCACAGCAGCAGGCAACCCTTAACGAGCGTGATCGGCTGCGCGAGTCCTTTTCCTGCGTTGGGCGACCCACTATGTGCAATGCGCGACGCCAGCCACAGCAAATACGCAGAGCCGAGCGCTTTTACCCCCATCTGCAGTGACGGAAACTCAAGCAAAAGACCACCAAGCCCAAGCCCCGCGATGGCGGCGAGCGATGCCAAGCCTATTGAAATGCCGAGTATTAGCGGAATGGAACGCGAAAACCCGAAATTGGCGCCCGAAGCAGTGGCGAGCGTAGTCGCGCCACCGGGCGTCACTGTCGAGATGACGACAAAGAGAATGAGCGGCAGGATCGAGGTCATTAGTGCAATCCGGATGAGTGTGATCTGCACTGTAAGGACTGCCAGTGCTTTATAAAATCGAATAGTTTTGATGCCGTGCATTACGGTGCATAATGCATTCATGAGCCGAAACCTGGACATCGATCAGATCCGTACCTTTGTCGCCGTTGCCGACAGCGGTAGCATGACGGTTGCTGCGAATCTGCTGCACATGACGCAAGGCGCAGTGAGCCAGCGAGTGAAGCGCCTCGAAGACGAGCTAGATTGCCTTTTGTTCGTGCGCAAGACACGCAGACTGGAGCTGACTCGCCACGGCGAGCAATTCCTCGTCAAGGCTCGCCAGCTACTCCGGCTGAATGACGAAATCTGGACCGATATGACTGGCCGATCACTCCACGGTAGCCTGCGCGTAGGAGTGCCATACGATCTCGTAACGCCGCTTGCGCCCGTGATGAAGGCCTTCGCCGAAGCGCATCCGAAAGTAGAAATTTCGCTAGTATGTGTGGCGTCAGCGGAGTTAAGCGAGGCGGTGAATGGTGGTCGACTGGACGTGTCGCTGGTCGAATATGTTGCGAGCGAAGCCATAGGTGAAGTGATTCGCGTCGAACCGCTGGTATGGGTCACCGCGAATGGCAGTGACGCATCTCGGAAGCGGCCATTACCGGTGTCGATGGTGGATGAGCGCTGCGCGTTTCGTCCGGTGGTGCTCGGTGCGCTCGCGGATGAGGGCATCGCATGGCGCACGGTGTTTGAGAGCGGCAACGTCGAAGCGACTGCTGCAACAGTGCAAGCGGGCCTCGCAGTCACAGCGTGGCTTGCCTCCACCGTGCCCGCCAATCTGGAAGCACTCGCGCCTCACACAGCGGGTTTGCCCCCGCTCCCTGAGTTCGCGATCTGCCTGCAATTGCCCGCGACGGTTGCGCCTGCAGCGCAGGAATTCGCACGCTATGTGCGGAAGTCAATGTCGAATGGCACAGCCACCGCGCACGGGCGTATCGAGAAGGCGGCTACGTGATTGATCGAACGCAAATCGTTCACCTCTAGCGCCTCGCGAGCGCACATTCCGCAGCCAAGGCTCGATGCATGCGAGGCATACCGCTCGCCTCATTAGAAGTACACCTAACTGATACGCCCCGCCCTTCCTTTGACGACTTTGTCCCAATGCGGCTGCCTTACTATGAGAGGAGCCGAATACCTATAATATCCGCCTCGTCGACCGCAGCGCTCGCCGCTTGCGATTCCCGGAAAAGGGAATGCTGCTGTGTCAGCGCGGCGCACACCTCGTGACACAGATTGACACGCTGTTGCCCCCAAGAGACGAGAGCGGCGTGCCGTAGCCCTCACACCCGGACTGCAGTTATCGGCCTCGAAGGTGTCGTTCGGTGCTTGATGACAGAAGCTCCGCGTTGGGTCCTGCTTCGGCCGCTTGCATCCGCAGGCGGTCGGCCATCAAGCGTCAGTTGCACGCATGGCTGTTCCCACAGTCAGGCGTCGGCTACGCCCGGAGACTCGCCCTTCGACGACGCGCAGAGGGGGTCTCAAATGGGAACATCATTCGATCATTTGCAGCCTTCAGCGGCTTCACTGTACGCTTGAGCAAGCTGGCACCCCAAAAAGGGGCTCGACGCCAACTCGCAGATGCGGCGGTTTCTCCACGCAAACCAGGGAAATCAAATGAGACCATTTGGCAAACGAATGACCGGGGGTTCGACACGTTGGCGTTGGCCCGATAAAATAAAATACTCGCCTGGTGGCCGCAAGGCCGCTCCGAACAATCCGCAATCTTCGAGCGTGTGGATTGATTCATTCTCAAAGCTATCTGCAGGTATTCAGAGTTTAGCGGTTGTTATCGGGTTAATGATTGGTGCATGGTGGGCCTTGCAGACGTTCATTTTCCAGAATCCCGCGTACTATGAACAGGGTAGAGAAGTAGTCGGCGCCGAACCGGATTTCGTTCGGGCAGATCTATCAGTCCTTCCGCTGGACCCGGTGACAAGGCAGTATGAAGTTACCTTGACGGTTCACAATGCGAGCAAGACCCTGAGTCAGCTGGTAAAACCTGATCTCTTCGTGATCACGTTTTTTAAGCCTACCGAAAAAGAAACGCACACCGCTCATTTCATGTCTCGATCGAATTTCGACGCCGAAATCGACGTCCCCGCCGGCGAATCACGGGACTTTCGATATCTCGCCGAGTTTCCAGGCGATGGCACCTACATATTGGAAATCAATCTTTGCGAAGAACAGCACCATAACTGCCTTGCGCAAAAAATGGTTCACGTATCGCCAAAGGAAATTAATGCGGCCAGTCTGTCTTCGAGCTCGTTTTGAATTTTTGTTGAATGACGACGGCGCGAGAAAACGCCCGATGTGGACGCGACGCGCCGTCGATCATGGACTCGGCCGCATCGTCAGGCGGGCGCGTTTTCGGCGGCCAGCCTGGTCACCATGCCGGTCTTGGTATCGTACCGGTAGCCTTGCTGCTCGAGATGAGCGCTGATCGCTTCGACGACCACCTGCTGCTGGGACTCCTTGAGCAGCAATTCATGCTCGGGCGCGACCTGGCCCAGCTCGGCGGCGAGACGGCGGCTCAACGACGCTTCGCCCGCGCTGCGCGCCTGGACGACGAGCGCCTTTTCGTTGGCCTGGGCCAGTTGCTGCTTCAGTCCGTTCGCATACTCGGACCACCTCTTGATGTTCTCGCGCGCTTCGGCGATCTGCCTGGCGTGCGCTTCGGCCTCGCGCGCGAGCTGCGCCTTCAGCGCTTCGACTTCTTCCGGATCGGCAGCGGCAGCGGTCGGCGACGCCTCGGCTGCGCCATCGTCCGTTGCGCTCTCCGCCGTGCTCTGAGCGAGTTCGTCTGCGCGCCGCTGAGCCGCGTCGGCGCACGCCTGCGCCTCGCTCAAGCTGGCCGAGAGCCGGGCGATTTCGGCGGCGTCGGCGCTGCGCTCATCGGTCAGGGTCGCAAGCTGCGCCTCAATATTCCGCAATTCGGTCGCGGCGGCATCTCGTGCAGCCTGGGCGCCGGCAACCTCTTCCCGCTGCGCCGCGTGCGCGTCCTGCTCGGCCTGCAGGGCCGCGCGAATCGACTCCAGCTCGCCTTCGAGGCGGGCCACCGTTTCGGAATGCGTCGCTTCCAGTGCCGCGCGCTCCGCTTCGTCGTTCTGGCTCGCAACGAGTTCGGCTTGTTCGCTCACCTCGCCCTCACCGGTTGCCGCTTCGGTCGCCTGGCGGGCATGCGCTTCACGCTGGGCGGCCAGTTCCGCGACGGCGCCCTCCAGCTCCGCTTCGAGCGCCGACACGCGCTCCGCAAGCGCCTCGGCGCGTTGCTCCGCAGCGTCGGCCCGTTGCATGGCGAGCGCGATGTCCTCTTCCAGACCCGCCACGGCGTCGGCCTTCGTCTCGTACGCGTGGGTCATCTGATCGAGCTGGACTTGCAGGGCGTCGAGCTCCTGGACAGTGTTTTGCAGCTCTTCGAGCGCGTTGTCGCGCTCGTTGCAGGCATCCTCTACGCGCTCGCGCATCGAAATGAGGCGCCGCGCCACGGCCCGTTCAGCCTCGTCCTGCGCCGACGTCCACAGCCGGTCGAGCGCTTCGCGCATCGTGTCGGTCACGGCTTCCGGCAACGCCGGGCGCTCCACGGCCTGCGGCACGCGCGGCGCGCGTTCTTCGCGCCACTTGCGCAGTGACGCAGCCACCGCGACCACCGAACCGGTGTGGACTTCGGACCAGATGGCCATTGGAGACACCTTCTGGCCCTCGTCTGCCATCCGGTCCGCGATTTCAGCAACCAGTTCGTCCGTGATCGTAATGCTGCTTGACATATCTGCCTCGATAAGTGCGGGTGCGTTTGAACAGATTGTCGGTTACCTGCCTCACGGTTAATCGACCGAAAAGCCGGGGTTAAGGGAGGGTGTTCATGGGATTGCGCCGCCTGGCGCGGATCGCTTCCAGGCCGCGGCCAGAAGCACGGCTGGGAGCCGTCATGGCGGAGCGGCGCCCCCTTCCGGCGCACGCGTGATGGAGTCCGTCGCACGTGGTCGCGTCGCTCAGCGGCGCTTCGTGAGCTACGGCGCAACCGAAATAGCGAGGCAGCGCAGGAAGCGCTTCAGCCCTGCCCCATCTGGATCGCCTGCTCGTCGTCGGTCTGCAGCGAAAGCTGGCCGCTCGCCACGATCTGGCTGAGCGGCGCCGGGCGGCCCAGCAGGAAGCCCTGCACTTCGTCGCAGCCTTCGTCGGCGAGCAGGGAAAGCTGTTCCTTGGTCTCGATGCCTTCGGCCAGCACGGGAATGCCGAGGCTCTTGCCGAGCGCCAGCACCGCGCGAATGATCGCCGTCGCCTCACGGCTCGACTCGGACTCGCTCACGAACGACTGGTCGAGTTTGATCTTGTCGAACGGGAACGAACGCAACGTGTCGAGCGACGAACAGCCGGTGCCGAAGTCGTCCAGCGCCAGTTTCACGCCGATCGTCTTGATTCGCTGCAGCACGTCGAGCGAGCGGGCGCGGTCCGCGAAGATGGCCGATTCGGTGAGTTCCAGCTCCAGCCGCTCGGGCGCGAGCCCGGTTTCCACCAGCACGGTCTCCACGAGCTTGGGCAAGTCCGCATGCGCGAATTGCACGGGCGAAAGGTTCACGGCCACCTTCACCGGCGGTGACCACGCAACGGCGCGCGAGCAGGCCTCGCGCAGCACCCATGCACCTATGCCAAGAATGAGACCGTTTTCCTCCGCGAGCGGAATGAATCGCGCCGGCGAAATGAAGCCGAGGCGCGGATGCTCCCAGCGCAGCAGCGCTTCATAACCGCACACTTCGCCAGTCGCAACGGAAGTCTGCATCTGGTAGTGCACGCTCAACTGCCCGCGCGCAAGCGCCTCGCGCAGATCGTGCGTGAGCGAGCGGCGCGCCCTCGCAACCTCGTCCATCGCGGGCTCGTAAAAGCACACCGAGTGCGAGAGGTCCGACTTCGCCCGGTACATGGCGAGGTCGGCGTTGTTGATGAGCACCGTCTTGTTCGTCGCGTCGTCCGGGTAGATGGCGACGCCGAGGCTCGCGC
Source organism: Paraburkholderia sp. JHI2823 (assembly GCF_038900695.1). Classification (NCBI taxonomy): domain Bacteria; kingdom Pseudomonadati; phylum Pseudomonadota; class Betaproteobacteria; order Burkholderiales; family Burkholderiaceae; genus Paraburkholderia; species Paraburkholderia sp. JHI2823. Next base: position 46,138 of record NZ_JAYMRY010000044.1, read on the forward strand.
CCGATAGCACTTCCGCATCGTCGTAGCGCACGGGGCGGTACAGCGCGTCCTGGAGGCGCGAGAGCAAATCCCCGAGTTCGTCGCGCGTGTTGAAACGCATGAGCGCGACGAACTCGTCGCCGCCCACGCGCGCAACGAATTCTCCCTCGCGCACGAGGCTCGCCAGACGCCGTGCGAGGATGCGCAGCACCTCGTCGCCCGCGTGATGGCCGTGCAGGTCGTTGATTTCCTTGAAACGGTTGAGGTCGATGCCGATCAGCGCGAGCTTGCGGGTGTCTTGCGTGCGGGCCAGTTCCGCGTCGATGCGCGCGTTGAAGCTCGCGCGATTGGGCAGGCCGGTGAGCATGTCGCTCATCGCCATCGTGCGCAGATGCTCGACCGATTCGGCGCGCACGCTGTCGTCGAGCAGAAAGCTCACGCAGCCGGCGCCCGCGATCACGAACGCCATGCAGGCCACGGCAAGCGCGAGCGCCTGCAGCGCCGCCGGGTTCGAGAAATGCCCGCCGATCGCGAGTGGCTCGACCTGGAACGCCGTCATGCCGCTGAAGTGAAGCGCGGCGATGGCGAGCGCAAGCACGACCGCCACACGGCGGGCTGGCGCATTGGTGCTCGCACGCATGCTGGCCGCGTTGTCTTGTGCTCGAGCGGCGGCCGCGCCGGCCAGATGCAATGCAAGCGCGCTGATCGCCACCGCGAGCACGAGCGATATCGCGATCCAGCCGCGATGCCAGATGACGATGCCTTCCACGCGATAAGCGAGCATGCCGGCGTAGTGCATGAGCGCGACCGCCAGGCCGACGATCGCGCCGCCCAGCGCGGGCGCCACGCGTGTGAGCCGTTGGGTGACCGGGCTCGTGGCAATGACGAAGCCCGCAAAGCTGCCCGCGAGCGCGATGAGCAGCGACGCGATGGTGAGCACGGGATCGAAGGCGACCGGCACGCCGGGCTCGAAGCCGAGCATGGCGACGAAGTGCGTGCACCAGATATCGGCGGCGGCGACCACGGCCGCGATAAACGACCAGCCGATTCGCTGCAGCGCATGCGTGGAAAACGCGCGCAAGACGAGCCGCGCCGTAACCCACGAACCCGCACCGCAGATCAGCAGCGCAACGACGACGAGCCACAGGTTGTGCTTGTAGACGACACAGCCCAGAACGCTCATAACGGCAAGGTCTCCTTGTTCACGGCTTGTTCACCCCCCGGGGCGTCGTGCCACGCTATCACGACGAAGCGACGAGCCCGAACACGTCTCGCAGCTTCGCGCTCGTCGCTTGCAACGAGAAAAACGCGGCGGCACGCTTGACGACGCGTAGCGAGCCGGGCAGCCGAAGCGACTGCGCGCGGCGAGGCAAGTCTGCCAGCATGAGCGACACTTGAATCAGGATGCAAAGTCGAAGCGGGCGTTATGTGAACGTTAGCGCGGAAGTGGCCGGCGGCTCTCGATGCACGCGAATCAATCGCGCGGCGAAAGAACCACTGCGTCAACGTGGGCGCCACTCGTTGGCGGGTGCAGCGAAAGAATCGGAACCCGCGCACGAGTTTACGGCAGTGGACCGCGAAACTTCAGGAAGCCCTTTGCATGACAGGCATTTGCAAACTCCAGACTGCTGAAAATACCAATAGTACGGTCGTTCTATTTTCGGTAGGCTGCCCGTCTTCTCTCCATGATGCGAGACCGTTCCACCATGTCGCTGATCCTTTCCCGCCGCGATCTCAACTTTCTGCTTTATGAATGGCTCGATGTCGAGAGCCTCACGCGCATCGGGCGCTATGCCGACCACGCGCGCGAGACTTTCGACGCCGCGCTCGACACCTGCGAGAAGATCGCCACCGACCTGTTCGCGCCTCACAACAAGAAGAACGATCAGCACGAGCCGCAGTTCGACGGCGAAACGGTGACGATCATTCCCGAGGTGAAGGCAGCACTCAAGGCGTTCAGCGAGGCAGGCCTGATGGCCGCGGGCCAGGACTATGAGTACGGCGGCATGCAGTTGCCGCTCGTCGTCGAGAAGGCGGGCTTCGCGTGGTTCAAGGGCGCGAATGTCGGCACGAGCGCCTATCCGTTTCTCACCATCGGCAACGCGAACCTGCTGCTCGCCCATGGCAGCGCAAAACAGATCGATACGTTCGTGCGGCCCGAACTGGAAGGCCGCTACTTCGGCACAATGTGCCTTTCCGAGCCGCAGGCCGGCTCGTCGCTCTCGGACGTCGCCACGCGCGCCGACTTCGAGTGTGAGTCGCCGCTCGGCGCGCAATACCGTTTGCGCGGCAACAAGATGTGGATCTCGGGCGGCGAGCACGAGCTTTCCGAAAACATCGTGCACCTCGTGCTCGCGAAGATTCCCGGACCCGACGGCAAGCTCATTCCCGGCGTGAAAGGCATCTCGCTTTTCATCGTGCCCAGGTATCTCGTGAACGAGGACGGCTCGCGCGGCGAGCACAACGACGTCGTGCTCGCGGGCCTCAATCACAAGATGGGGTATCGGGGCACGACGAACTGCCTGCTGAACTTCGGCGAAGGCACGAAGCATACGCCGGGCGGCCGTGCGGGCGCGATCGGGTATCTCGTGGGCGAGCCGCATCATGGACTCGCCTATATGTTCCACATGATGAACGAGGCGCGCATTGGCGTGGGGCTCGGCGCGACGATGCTCGGCTACACCGGTTATCTGCATGCACTCGATTACGCACGCAACCGCCCGCAGGGGCGTTCCCTGGGCGCGGCCGGCAAGGATCCCGCGTCGCCCCAGGTGAGGCTCGTCGAGCACGCCGACGTGCGCCGCATGCTGCTCGCGCAAAAAAGCTACGTGGAAGGGGCGCTCGCGCTCAACCTCTGGTGCGCGAAGCTCGTGGACGAAGCAAACGCGGCAAGCGGCGCCGAGCGTGAGCCGCTCGCGCTGCTGCTCGACCTGCTCACGCCCATCGCGAAGAGCTGGCCCTCGCAATGGTGTCTCGCAGCGAACGATCTCGCCATTCAGGTGCATGGCGGCTACGGCTATACGCGCGAGTACAACGTCGAGCAGTTTTATCGCGACAATCGTCTCAATCCGATCCATGAAGGCACGCACGGCATTCAGGGACTCGACCTGCTCGGCCGCAAGGTCGTCGTGAAGGACGGCACGGCGCTCAAGATTTTCATGGAGCGCGTAGAGGCCACGCTCGATCGCGCGCAGGCTTCGGGCACCGCCGGCGATGCCGCCCACGCGCGCGCGCTCCAGGCGGCGCTGCAGCGCCTGGCGGAGGTTACGCGCCAGCTTTGGGCAGCGGGCGATCTGGCGGTGACGCTCGCCAATGCGTCCGTCTACCTGGAAGCGTTCGGCCATGTGGTCATGGCGTGGGTGTGGCTCGAACAGGCGCTGGTCGCGCGTACGGCGCTCGCGAAGACGAGCGGCGAAGACGCGGACTTCTATCGCGGCAAGCTGGCCGCCGCGGCTTACTTCTTCGCGTGGGAGCTACCGAAGACGGGCGCGCAGTTCGATCTGCTCGCCTCGCTCGATCGCACCACGCTCGACATGCAGGACGCGTGGTTCTAAACGCGCTGCCTGCCCCTTCGGCTGCGAGTGGCGGCGCGCCGCCATCGCACTGCGGGCGGCCCGCTACCTTGCCGACAAAAGCACAGCGCCCCGAAGGACTGGACCGGAGTCCGCTCCCGGGGCGCTGTCTATCCGTCGCGAGGCAGGCGTCACTCCGTCGCGTCACCTCGTCCGCTACGGGTTAGTTCGCTGCCTGCTGCTCGAAACGCCGGAGCAGCTCGTTGCCGCGCGAATTGGCCGAGTCGAGTGCCTGCTGCGGCGTCTTGCTGCCCGTCCAGACCTGTTCGAGCTCTTCGTCCACGATCGTGCGGATCTGCGGCATGTTGCCGAGGCGCAGCCCCTTGGTCCACTGCAGCGGCGGTTTGTTGAGCATTTGCTTCGTGGCCGTATCCGCGCCCGGGTGTGATGCGTAAAAGCCCTGCTGCTGCGTGAGTTCGTAGGCTGCCTTCGTCACCGGGAGATAGCCCGTGTCCTGATGCCACTTCGCTGCGACGGCCGGCGAGCTCAGGTAGGCGAGGAACTTCGCGACGCCCTTGTAGACCTCGGGATTCTTGCCGCCCAGCACCCACAAGCTCGCGCCGCCGATGATGGCGTTCTGCGGCGCGCCCTTCACGCTCGGGTCGTACGGCATCATGCCGGTGCCGAAGTTGAATTTCGCATACTTCTGCACGTTCGCAAGCGCGCCCGACGAGCCCATCATGATGCCGCAATCGCCGCTATAGAACTTGGCGGTGGCTTCGTCCTTGCGGCCCACGTAGGTGAACGTGCCCTGCTTCGCCATGTTCTGCAGGAAGGCAATGTGCGCGACCTGCAGCGGCTTGTTGATTTCCAGCTGCGCGTCGAGCCCGTCGAAGCCGTTGTTGCGCGTCGCGATCGGCGCGCCATGCCATGCGCTGTAGTTCTCGATCTGAATCCAGCCCTGCCAGCCCGTGGTGAAGCCGCAGTTCATGCCCGAGGCCTTGAGCTTCGCGGCGGCCTCGGCGACTTCGGGCCAGGTCTTCGGGGGCGCCTCGGGCAGGCCAGCCTTCTTGAAGGCGTCGCGGTTGTAGTAGAGCACCGGTGTGGAGCTGTTGAACGGCATCGACACTAGATGGCCTGTCTTCGCGTCGCTGTAGTAGCTCGCGATGGTCGGCACGAACGCCTTTTCGTCGAGCGGCACGCCGGCCGTCTTCATCACGTCGTACACGGGCAGCACGGCCTTTTTCGCGTTCATCATCGTAGCGGTGCCGACTTCGTACACTTGCAGGATCGCGGGCGCGTCGCCACTGCGATACGCCGCGATGCCGGCGGCGAGCGTCTGGTCGTAGGTGCCCTTGAAGACGGGCACGATCTTGTATTCGCTCTGCGACGCGTTGAACTGCTGCGCGATCGCGTTCACGCGCTCGCCAAGTTCGGACTCCATGGCATGCCAGAACTGGATTTCGGTGGCGGCATGCGCGGCCTGCGCCCCGCCCGCGAGCAGCAAGGCGGTCACGAGCGTGCGAAAGCGGCCGCGCGAAGCTGCGCGTCGTATCTTGTGCATTTTCATCTGGGTCTTCTTCCTGTTATTGATCGTCGTCCCCGCGAAGGCGCGCTGATCACGCCTCGCTCGGGACTTTGGTTCAGGACTTCGCTTTTCGACTTCGACTTCGACTTCGATACGCCGGGCCGTCCGCCGGCGATCGCGGTTGCATTGCCTTCCTGCGACCGCGCGCAACCCTTCAGCACCCTCGGCCCAAGGCCGGGCAAGCGTAGCACAGCGTATCGGACACTCGTGTGATGCGCCCTCCGATGGCCCGTCGCCCGGTCAAGTGTCGGCCGGATCGTGACAGCAAACACAGAGCTTGTTGCCTTCGGGGTCGCGAAAGTACGCGCCGTAGTAGTTCGCGTGATAGTGGGGGCGCAGGCCTGGCGCGCCTTCGTCCGTGCCGCCATGCGCGAGCGCGGCGGCGTACGCCGTGTCCACCGCATCACGCGAAGGCGCAAGCAGCGCGACCATCTGCCCATTGCCGGGCTGCGCAGCGTTGCCGTCCCACGGCCGGCCGACCAGAAAAAGCGGCCGCGCCACACCGGGCTCCATCCAGCCCGCCCAAGGGTAGTCGGGCTCGCAGAATTTCAGCGCGAAGTCCAGCGTTTGCATGATCGGCGAATAGAACCTGAAGGCCCGTTTGAAATCGTCCACCCCGATGTATACATGCGAAATCATTGCCATCCGCTGCTCCATTTCTCACGCAAGCACCCAGAGTACCTGGCTATGCTAAACGACTATCAAGCTATACCGAAGAAAAAATGCGCCGCCGCTGGGCAACGGCCTGTCTGGTTTTCACATCGTCCCGGCAAAGCGTTATGCATAATCGCCGCTGGCTGTCGGCCGACTTCACAGGCAGGCGATGAGGGATTGCCGACGTGCGCCACATTCCCGTCCCGCCTGGCGGTCGAGCGCGCCCAAAATCGTTCGCCGCCACGAACTTCGGCTATAATCGCCCCCTGTCTTAGGGGAGTAGTCTGCAGCGCCTGCTCGGGCGTTGCGCCGCCGTCAACATAATTGGTGCGAGTGCACCATGGCGTCGGCAGCCGTGTTGCAAATCACTGCAATGCGCGGCCTGACGAGACCTATGACGTTTTCCCTTACACCCGGGCCGGGCGAAGGGATGCGTCATGGTTTCGGTGCCCGGCTCGCAGATAACGGCAAAAACAATGATTCGCCCCCCGCATAGCGCCACGCATCGTCCCCTGTCCGCCTCGGAGCGCTCGTCATGATCCTGACGTTCGCGCTCCTCATTGCCTCGGCCGGCATCATCTATCTGTCCTGCGAGACCTTCGTCAACAGCGTCGAATGGCTCGGCAACAAGCTGAAGGTCACGCAAACCGCCACCGGCACGATTCTCGCAGCATTTGGCACCGCGCTGCCAGAGAGCGTTGTCACGTTGGTCGCCGTGGCGTTCGGCGGCGATCCTGCCCACAAGGAAATCGGCGTGGGCGCCGCAATCGGAGGCCCGCTCGCGCTCAGCACGATCGCGTACGCCGTCGTGGGCGTCGCGCTGCTCGCGACCGCCGCGCGCGTGGGCCGCGAGCGCGCAGCCATCGTCGATGTGAATACGCGCCGCCTGCGTCGCGACCAGTTGTGGTTCCTCGCGATCTTCGTCGCGAAGATCGCGCTCGGGCTCGTAATGTTCAGCTTCAAACCGATGCTGGGCGTGGCCTTCCTCGCCGCCTACGCGTTCTACTGCTGGAAGGAGCTTTCGGCCGAAGACGGCGGCGAAGTGGAAGGGGATCTCGAACCGCTGAAGCTGCGCCCGCACGACGACAATCCGGGCATGATGTGGATTCTGCTACAGACGATGGGCGCCCTCGTGGTGATCTTCGCGGCCTCGCATCTGTTCGTGCAGCAGATCGGCGCGGTGGGCCCCTGGCTCGGCCTGAGCCCCCAGTTGACGGCCCTGCTCTTCAGCCCGATCGCAACCGAGCTGCCCGAGATCATGAACGCGATCATCTGGGTGCGCCAGGGCAAGGAGCGGCTGGCACTGGCGAACATTAGTGGCGCGATGATGATCCAGGCCACCATCCCCACGGCGTTCGGGCTCTTCTTCACGCCCTGGCATCTCGGCACGCCGTCGATTCTTGCGGCCGTGACGACCATGGTCGCCATCCTGTTCCTGCAGTGGTCGTTTCGCGCACCGAAAGTGCGCAGCCGTCAGCTCACGCATGTCGGCTGGCTCTATGCGGTGTTCGCGGCGTTACTGTTCGTGGTGTGATGCGATCTCAGCCCGCGGCTGCGCCCTGCGCGGCGCCTGCGTGGTGATGGAGCCAGCGGATCATGTCCGAATGCCTGACTACGCCCACCAGCCTCCGGGCATCGTCCATCACCGGGATGTCGTGGTAGGCGTGCTCGATGAAGATCGGCACGAGATGCGCGAGCGGCGTGGCGCGATGGACTGCGTGCACGCCGGCCGCCATCACGGCCTCCACCGTTTCCTCGACGCGCGCCGACTCGCGCAGCACTGCGCGGCGCAGCCCGGCCCAGAAGCGCCTTAGACCCTCGGGCGGCGCCAGATCGCCGAGCGCGTGATGCGCGACCACGCCAACCACGCGGTCCATGGCGTCGACCACGGGCAGCGTCGAAGCGCCATGCCGGCGGAACATCTCGTGCGCAGCCCGTGCACCCATCGTCGCGGGTACGGCGGGACAACCCATCGACATGATCTCCTCACAAGTTAGTTGTTCGAACGATTTGCGCGGAGAATCGACCGGCTCCAGAAGGTGTTGTGTGAGCGTGGCAACCGGCAAGACTGCCGCCTCGGGCGTCGGGCGAAACGCCGCACGCGGATAGCGGTGTCCGGTCAAGGCGTGGAATGCAAGCGCGGCGCTAAGCAAGGCGATGGACTGGAATGCAATCGGCACGAGCACGAAGTGAAAGCCGAGCGCGTGGACAGCGGGCCCCCCGAGCACGGCGGTCAGCGCGACGGCGCCTGAAGGCGGATGCACGCAGCGGCACAGGAACATCACGCAGATCGCCAGCGCGACCGCCACGGAGGCCGAGGCGACCGGCGACGCGATCCATTGCGCGCACGCCACGCCGACCAGCGCAGAGACGAAGTTGCCGCCGAGAATCGACCACGGCTGCGCAAGGGGGCTGTCCGAGGCACCGAACAACAGCACCGCCGATGCGCCCATGGGCGCGACGAGCAGCGGAATGTCGCCAGCCGCGCCGAAGACCATGTGCGTGGCGAGCCCTGTGAAGGCAATACCGATGAGCGCTCCGCCGCAACGCCGTGCCCGCTCGCTCCACCGCGGCGCGGCCGGGTTGGGCACGAAACTCGTCAACCATTCGTAGATCGCGGTGCGGGTCATGGCTTGCTGGGCACTGACTGGTCGGGATATCGGCCAGATTACCGACGCACGCCACATATCAACAATTGATATTTTTGTGCATACATATAATTCATCCTGTATGCATGTTTGGCGTTCGGGAATTCCCAGCGTCGATTCCCTTCGGGAATTGCGAATCGAACGGCCTGGATCTATCTCATGAAGTCAGAGACTCGTTCGGCTCGGTCATTCACGTGAGTTCGTTGGACAGGAAGCTCCTCACAACGCGCGCAAGAATGGACTCCCCCATTTCGCAGGCAAACGCCAGGAACTGCGCGCTACGAACGGGACCATCGGCTTCCTTCGCGTCGCCCGGACCGCGGTGCATCACGAACTGGTTCGGGACGGACGGGATGGTCGGCAGGTGGGCGCGCATTCCACACTCCCCGCGCATGAAGTGCGCCAGGACTCCCGACCAATAAATGAACGCCCAGGTGACGGTGACCTGAAAGTAACACCCGTGGCTCGGGCGCTGTCAGGTAACCGGTTCCCACAAATGGTTACCTCTCACTGCTCGCTCAATGGCGCTCACCTGAGCGCGTGATTCGGTCGGATGCGCCATTCGAGTGCCGGCACCCGTTGTTGCCGCCGGATGGTTGCGAAGCCGCAGCGCGTTTGGGGCGCGCCGATCCAGGTTTGGTACCTGGCGACAGTGGACTCGTTGCAGTGCGCGCTTGAGTCAAGCAGCGACGCGCGAGCAACGTGCGCAGGTGCACGAGCGGCGCGCAGGCCGTTTGCAGTGCCATCGCACGGGCCGCACTTCGCGCATCCGGCGCTTGTCACTCGTCGAGTATCTGGTTTCAAGAGGTGGGCGGGAGAATGAATGGTCGGCTCGCGCACGAACCAACGACTTGGCGATCCTGATGCTGTCGTACCCAATCATTGGTTGTCGCTCTCGACGCATCGGCATCGCGGCAATGAAGAATGGATCATCTTCGTAAGTCTGTGGACGCACATCTTGTAGTGGACGAGCGGCCGCACGGGGGAGACGACGCGATTCCGCTGATACCAGGATCGCCCGGCAACGTCTCGCGGGCGTGTAGCGCCGCAAAAGCCTTCCGCAAGGCACGGCGTTCGCGGCAACCTTGCCGGGGAGTCAGGGCTGGGACTAGCGCGCATCCAGGTCACCGTTGCGTTTGACGCAGTGCACCTTAGGCACGATTGTCATCATCCCGGATGAAGGTCAATCGTGCACCTTGGCAGTTCCCATAGTTGGTGACCTGAGTGAGGTAACCGCTGGTGGTGGCCGTCCTTGGCTCGCGACGCAGATGCAGTGACGGCATCGTCCGATGCCGAGGCGCGAAATCGCTCCGCGTGAGCCCTGGTCGGCGTCGAGCCAGGTCCGGGCATAGGTCCCGGCTTCGAGGACGCCCACCGTATCCCATAGCCCGTTACCTTTGAGCCGGAAGAGCCCCATACGTTGAGACCATTAGGTATGGATTCGCATCAAAACAGCCACTTACGTCGTTAAGTGCATGTCGAATATCAGATGTAGCACGGTCAGGTGGCTGCCTATGGTGTCTGTAGAGCCTTTGTAGACCGGGAAGGTAACCAGGAATGGGACAACGGCAGTTGGTGACCACTCACATGCATTAAGGTCGCCGGTTTTGGGAGACGTCTTTCCTGGCGAGCGCGTGTTTCAGTGTTTACCTTTTACGCTTTAACAACTTTAGTAAACCTTTAGACGCCGCAAAGCCTTACCAGGCAAGGGTTTCCGGCCGATTTGGTGGCGGTTTATGGGATTTGAGGTACCGGGCATGGGAAGTTCGGGTTGTGGATATGGGACTTCGGTAGCCGAACATGGGGTTTGCAGGTTGTGGATATGGGGAGAAGGTCTCCCGCTGTGGGAAAAGCCCCGTTTTTGATCCGAGGTAGCGGGTTATGGGAAACGGAAAAGGTCGCCGCTTATGGGACGCGTCGAGCAACCGGCGCCTCATGATCGGTCCTCAGCCCGTAATTCGGGTGACCTGTTATGGGGGTTCCGTTTAGGTAACCGGTTATGGTGGTGTCTCGTCGGGAAGCCATGGATGCTTTCTGGATGGGAGAAGCGGATTCCCGCATGGAGCCTTGCTCCTGGTTGAAGGTTGCAAGGCTAAGGTAGCAGGCTATGGGATTTTCCATGGGTAACCGGTTATGGGTGCTCCGTGTAAGTCTGCGACTTTTGAGGCCTGTGGGCCTCAATCTTTGGGTCTCCAGTTATGGGAGCGGCTCGAGGTCACCACTTATGGGGGCTAGCGGCCGCTCCATGCAAACGAGCGCAGGCAGCCGCGAATCGGCGGAACGGCACATCGATAACTCCCATGGACGGTTACCTGTGGGAGACCTTGACGACAAGTGAGTACTTACATCCGCCATTGAGGTCGCTGATTATGGGAGATCGTTCGGCGCGATCTGTCGCAAAGGTATCTGGTTTTGGGATCGTGTGTGAGGCCGAGGGCAAGCGTCTGCAACGCGGTCAAGCGATCCACGGAATTGGGAATCGCCGCTTGTCAATGCTCATCGCGCCTCAATGTCGTCGTGCGTCACGATCGCGTTTGCGGCCTTGAGTCACCTGGTCGGTTGGTATACAGTTACCAACCGACCAGGTTCCCTTTCAACGTGGGTCATATGGCAAGAAAAAAGGCCGATGCCGGCGACGCCGACAAACAAGGTGCACTCATATTCCAGCAAGGCCAGCCGCCTGATCTGTTCCGCAAGGCCGTCCCGGCGATTCACATCGCACCAAAGTCCGGGTCGATCAGTTTGCAGCAGCGCAAGATGTTCAGTTCGCTGATCAAGAACGCTATTCGCCAGGATTCGCTCGAAGCCGGCCGCTCGTCGTTCGAGATCACGATCTCCGCCCTCTCCCAGGACGTCGATCTCAACAGCAACAACACTGAGTACGTCAAGGAAACGATCAACTCGCTCATCAGTACGGTCGTCAACTGGGACTACCTGACTCAGGATAAGCGCAGCATCTGGAAAGCATCGGGTCTGCTTGCCGGAGCCGAACTCGAGCGGTCGGTTTTGCGCTACACCTTCTCCGAGCAGATTCGCGGTGAACTGCTCAATCCTGAAATCTACGCGATGATCGATATGCGCATCACGCGTCAGTTCAGAAAGGCGCATTCTCTTGCACTGTGGGAAAACGTCGTCCGGTACGAAGCCGTGGGCATGACGGCGCGGTTTCCGCTCGCGACCCTGCGTGATCTGATCCTCGGCCAGGATACTTCGGCGCAATCTTACAAGCTCTACAAGCAGTTCAAGAGCCGCGTGCTGTTGCCCTGCATTAAGGAAGTCAACGAGATTTCGGATCACACGTTCGAACTCATCGAGCACAAGGTGGGACGCTCAGTCGTCGCCCTGCAGTTCCGTGTCGCTCGCAAGCCCGAGACCGATCCGTCGCAGGAATTGCGCGCAAACGAGACGCTGCTGATCGGCGAAATGTCGAAATTCAGCATCCCGGTTTCCGAAGCGCGGCGCTTGCTCAAGCAGTACGGCGACGAAAAGATTCGTACGGCGATCGCCTATACCGCTGCGCGCGTAGCGCAGAAAAACGCGGCGCCGCTGGCGAACGTTGCGGCGTACTTCCGCAAGGCGCTCATGCAGGGCTACCAGTTGCCCGGGGCCAATGCCGCAGCGCCCGCAGCCGACGCCGGCCGCGCACGCGAAAGCCAGGATCAGGTGAAGGACCGTTACATCGCAGCGAAGATCAACGAGGCGCGCGCCTACTTCAATGAACTCGAGTACGACGACCAGACTGCGCTGATCAAACGCTACAACGAGACTGTCGGCATGGACAAGCTCAAGGTCTCGACGGCGAAGGTACCGAGCAAGATGGCGTCGACGAATTTCTTCCGCTGGGTAGTGCTCGATACCTGGGGGCAACCGACCGCTGCTGACCTGCTCGAATTCCTCTTGAGTGGACAACAGGCGCCGGCGGCCGGCGAAGGCCAGCAGACTGTGGACGTCGAACTCGCTCTGAAGGCCCGAAACGAGTGAAATCGATCGAACAAAGGGAAAGCGGCTTCGGCCGCTCTTTTTTGCCCAACGCTTTCAGGGGATGGGAGAGCGCACGCTAGAATATTTTCGTAAATATAGCTACAAGAGATTTGTAGGCTTATATGGGCGTCGTGAAGTTTCGCGGACGCACCCTTATCGGACTACGGGGGTGTTCATTAAGATGACTTCACTATTGCATTGGGTTGACGGCGGTCTCCACGTGGAGATTGCTGGCGATCCCATCAAATGACAGCGCTCGAATTTCACACCCGGTCACCACTATCGGGACAACATTCCCGTGAGCGGTAGTGATTCGCTTGCGCGTCCCGCTTTCGCACAAAGGTGGAACCCTGCGAGCCAATCGATCCTCTCCACGTGGAGAACATTGATGAATGCCCAATCGGATCGATACCAATTCGTTGCAGCACCATCACACGATTGCCCATATGCGGTCTTCGAATCTCCACGTGGAGATTCGAATGCGTTTCCCAGTGCGGCCGGTACCAAGGGTTCTTCAATTGCCCTCGCGTATGTTGATTTTTACTACCGTCACACGCACAGCTAGCGGCAGCCAAGATCGAACGATTCCGCCGATAAGGCTCGATGTCGCTATCCGATCTCCACGTGGAGATAGTTGCTACGACACTCGCGCCGCTTCACGATCTAGTGGATCTCGGTGAGTGAGAGGGACGTCAGAGTTCGTCTCGCAGTTATCCGAACCGCCATCTGGTTGTGATGGGACAACGCTTGAGGCGGGAAATCCTAGAATTTACTTTAAGTTACCGCTAGACTCCCGAATGACTTGCTGGAGTCTCCACGTGGCGAGTGTGGAGATCTGCCCGCTGTTGAACAATTCCATGGAGAAGCGAATGGGTCTCGTGATAGCCGTAGCGAATCAAAAAGGCGGGGTTGGCAAAACCACGACCAGCATGAACCTGGCTGGGGCGTTTCAGGCCGAGGGCTATAAGGTGTATGTGGCCGATGCCGACGGGCAGCAATCGTGCATGAGCTGGTGCGCGGCGGCCGGACCCGAGACGCCTCTGCCATTCCGCGTTGGGAGCATTCACAAGCTCGAGAAAATGATCGGGCCGGAAATCTCAGCACTAGCGAATGACTACGACGTAGTCATCGTCGACTGCCCGCCCAACATCAATGACCTGACAACTGCGCGCGTTCTGGCCGTAGCCGATGCCACGATCATCCCAACCGATGCGTCGCCGATCGACATCTGGAGTAGCGAAGGGATGATGGAACTGGTCGAGCGCACCCGAGTTGCCAATCCGGCTGGTAAATTCGCGATTTTGCTGAATAAATCAAATTCAAAGACGCTTTTGCATACGCAGATGAGCGCCATCCTTGCGGAGAGCAATGTTCGGGTTTTCTCCGCCACCATCAAGCAACGCGAGCTTTATCGACAGACAGCAGCGCTTGGCCGCACGGTTTTCGATGTTCGGGGCGTGCGTGGGATGAAAGTCGCGAAGGACGAGATCAACGCGGTCTACAACGAAATCATTGCGCTGGTGCAGGAAGAAGAGGAGGTTGTCGATGGCCGCTAAGCTCAATTTCACCAGTAAGGTTCGTGCGGGCATGGCGGCCGAGCGCGCCTCGGCCGGAGAGCGTCTCGCCGAGGCAGATGTCGTCAACATCGCGCAACGGGACGCGGGCGCCCCCAACGCCCCGGACACCGTGGCAACGCCAGCCGCACCGCCATCGGACAGCGTCGACGCACCGCTTTCTTTGCATGCGGTCCGGAAAATCCCCGTCGACGATGTCGTCTCCAATCCCTACAATCCTCGCGCGTTCTACAGCGCCGAAACGATCGACGAACTGGCCGGGAGCTTTGCCACGCAAGGGCAAATTACCCCAATCCTGGTCACGAAACTCTCGGCGTTCCCCGGCCAATATGTAATCGTCGATGGCGAGCGCCGCATTCGCGCGGCACGTTCGCGCGGTGACAAGTTCATCGATGCCGATGTCCGCGAGGGCCTCGATAACCAGAACCTGTACCTGCGCGCCTATCACGCCAACAAGGAGCGCGAGGAGCAGACGGTATTCGACGACGCGCTCGCATGGAAGAAGTTGCTCGACGATCGAGTCTATGTCGACCAGGTCGAGCTGGGCGTGGCCGTGGGCGAAGACCCGAAGCACATCAGCAAGGTCATTTCGCTCACATCTCTGCCGCCTTATTTGCTTCAGCGAATGGCGCAGAATCGTAAGGACGTCGGGCTCGGACACGCCTACAACATCAAATTGATTTTTGATCGCGCGGGTGCAACGGTCGCGGAGCATTGGCTTCAGCAGGTGATCGAAGGAAAGGCGAGCGTGCGCAAGCTAGAGGCGGCGGCTTCGGCCGAAGCAGGCGCGCGCCGCGTTGGTCCGCGCCGCACGCATTACCAGTCTCGCGTTCAGTTCAGTCGCCCGGACGGCGTCGCGCTGGGCGAATTGAAACTGTTCGGTGACGGGCGTGCGGAATTGAGCCTGAAAGGTATCGCGGCCGCTGACCAGCAACGACTCGCGGAGCGTGTGAAGGCAGTGGTCGAGCAGTGGGCTTCAGAAATGGATACCTCAGGCGCGGAGTGAGTCTCACGCTCGTTTGCGGACGAGCAACAGGGAAGGGCGTTTAAAGCCCTTTTTTGTTCGCGGCGCAGCCAGCAAGATCGGCACGGGTCGAATGCGTGAAACAAGCCCGGCGGCCCAGCTGGGAAAAGAATTTCAAAAGAAATCAAAGGCTTAGTCGAGATTTCCGAGAATGTTTCACGAAAGATGAGCGCCGGGAGGAGATTAATCTGGATTCTTTGCGCGTCTTTCCCACAAGACATCCACCTCCTTGAGAAACGTATCAAATGAAACGTAACTTGTAGTAAATCATCAGTCGCTAAACGCTGGCAATTGACAGCTTTCGACCGCCAGGTCATTCTTGCTCAAATGAACTGCCACCCCGTTACGATCGCGCTGATTATTCGCACCATTCAACGAATGGTGGGTTAGCGTACGTCCGGCAGCAGTGACAACAACCCGCCCCACGAGGCGGGTTTTTTATTTCCGCCTCCTGGCCAAAACGAAAGTGAGTACAGGAGCCGTCATGCAGGTGCACCGAAACCATTCCGCCACCCACGCAAGCGAAGCCGCCGCGCGCGTGCAGTCCCGACACGTCGAAAGCGACTATCTCCGGAAAATCCTCACCGCCCGCGTCTACGACGTCGCCCGCGAGACCGAACTCGAACGCGCCCCGAACCTCTCGGCGCGCCTGCGCAACGCGGTGTTCCTCAAGCGCGAGGACAACCAGCCCGTGTTCTCCTTCAAGCTGCGCGGCGCCTACAACAAGATGGCGCATCTCACGCCCGCGCAGCTCGAGCGCGGCGTGATCACCGCCTCGGCGGGCAATCACGCGCAGGGCGTGGCGCTTTCGGCGGCCA
>NZ_JAYMRY010000045.1:0-60598 GCF_038900695.1 Paraburkholderia sp. JHI2823
GCTGCTCCAGACGCTATCCTTCAACACGGAATGGAGATTAAACCCGGGAAAGACGGAAGCAAATCTCGCAAAAAACCGGACATTTCTATTGAGCCGGAGACCGGACATCTGTATCTGGCCATGACATAGAACGATCGTGCTTTTTAGCTTCGATGTCTGGAGAGCGCCTTGACCGCCAGCATGCACATCGCGAACCTTGACATCTGATCTCGGGGCATGGTCTTCCGTCTGCCATCGACATCAGGCTCATCGCGTCGGCTGGCCAAACAGCCGCGGATCCAGCGTAAAGGGTTCCGTGCTGATCACCTTTACGCTTGCCATCTCCGGATGCATCGGGTTCAGCAGCAGATCGAAATCGGTAGGACAAACGACCGACGGGACCCGCATCGCCAGTTGCTCGCCCGCTTCGAGCCATTGCCGGCCAAGCGCCCGTGTCGCCACAGGATCGCTCGTCAGGTCTGCCCAGCCGTCCGGCATGCCGGGTGCGAATGCGGCATCGTAGACAACGTCCGGCACCTCCAGCGTCACGAGGAAATAGCCACCGGCCGGTAGCAAGCCCGCCATATGCACCAGCGCCTCAAGCAGCGCCGTCGACGCGTGGCAGCAGGTGTAGAGCACCCGCATGCCGCGCGGGTTCCAGCGGCCTCCGGCGATCGCTGCACCATTGCCACTCAGGTCATCGGCACGGTAATACCCGCGCCGCTCTTTCGCCAGGCGGTAAAGCCTCATGCAGACACGCCGTGAATGACGCGCAGCAGGATCTCACGCACGCGGTCGTAGCCCGGTTGCGAGTCGAGCACCTCGAGCGGGCTGAGTCCACCCAGTTCCGCATTCGATCGCTGCATCCACTCGGCGGCCAGCGCCGGGTCCTCAAACACCTCGACAGCAAGCTGGCGCACATAGAGCACGCGCGCAACACGATCCGACTCGGCTGGCGACAGGCGCTCTGCGCGCGCCATCTTGCGCAGGATCGTCGAACTCGGCAGATTGAGACTCGCGAGCAGCGTCTGCACCGGCACGTGCAGCAGCTCCTTCGCCACGCGCTCGATGATCGCCGCTTCCATGCCTTCCCGGATCTGCCGGCGTTGCTCGAGCGGGTCGAACCTGACGAGGAACGTTTCGATATCGTCAGCGTGGGCGCCGGGTCTGCCAGAGCCGACCAAGGCCTTGCCGGCATGTGCGGCACCCGGACGCGCGGCCGAATGACGGCCGGACGGTTGATTCAGGGACATGATACGCTCCATCCCAGATGGGAATTCCATGTCTCCCATTCTAGATCAATCTCAAACGGGAATCAAGACTCTCCCATTTGATCACTTATTATGCTGCCCCCCAGTACGAGCCCACCTGCGCTGCGTTCTCCACGAGCTTGTCGCGCTCCGATGATCGCCGGATTCGCGAGCGCGGCGGCGGCGCACACCGGGTGGCCCGAATAGCGTTCCGCGTCCCGATCACGCACGCCGCGTGGACAACGAAGCCGAACCGGGCCCTCGTGGCGACCGCGGACCGCGCGATCAATCCGATCTGGAGCGCTTCATGACCCAGCGCGCTGGCAGCAAGACGGTCGAGATCAAGTCGAGCCACGTGGCCTACATGTCGCATCCGGCCGAAGTCGCGAAGCTGATCGAGCAAGCCGCAGCGCAGTCCAGCAGAGAATGACGAAACCCGGCTCGCCGCCTGGCCACGACATTACGCCAGGCGGTCTGCTGTCGCGGTGTGTTCAGCCATTGCCGCCGTGAAAGAGCGTGAGCTTGTTCGTGACAGAATTGACGCCCTGCACCGAGCGCGCGACTTGTTCGGCCTGCTGGATCTGGTTGCTATCGCGAACCGAGCCGCTCAGCGTTACGGCGCCGTCTTTCGCCTGAACGAAAATTCCGGAGACATCCAGCCCTTGCGCTTTCGACAATGCGCGCCGGACGGCATGGGAGAGCGCGCGGTCCGCCTTCTTCCCGCTGGGAGCCGCCGCCATCGCGCCCTGAGACATCGATGCGTCCGAAGGCGCATTCGCGGACTGGGCATGAGACATGCCCGCAAAGATCAGCAGAATAGACGCACACAGGGCACATCGCAGATTCGATTTCATGGCCAGCTCCTATAGTTGCCGCGCAGATCGCCATCGCGCACAGTGCAATTCGGCCGGCAAGCCGAAATGGTTACGCCCGCCGCGATGAATATTGCATCACGATCTGAAAACGTGCTTATAGGGCGTTCGGGCGGACGCCAAATCAGTCGCCCTTGCGGTGCGCTGCGTGACGCGCCAGAAAACGGTCGAGTTGCCCGCCAAAGGTCTTGCTGTCGCGCGCGTCATAAAGAGCCGTGCCCCATCGGCCGTGCTCCTGCGAGCCGCGCGCGATCACGTCCCGGGTATTCGTACCTTTCGTGCAGTTCGCCAATGAACTGCAGCGCGCGGGGCGCGGCAAGCGTGAAGCGCTTGAAGAAGCGGCCGGCGTGCGCTTGCGGCCGATTCTTATGACGACGGCCTCGATGGTGCTCGGCGTCTTGCCGCTCGTGATTGCATCGGGCGCTGGCGCGGCGGGCCGTAATGCGATGGGGATGGTGATTTTTACCGGGATGTCGATTGGCACGTTGTTTACGCTTCTTGTCGTGCCCGCGATGTATATGATTATCGCAGCGGATCATCATCTGGATCGTGAGCATCCCGCGGCGGCCTGATCTTTTCCCGCCCACTTCCGCATGATAATCAGGATAACTATAGGTCTATAGGTATGCGGCGCAGCACGCATGGATGCGTTGCACGAGAGGTGGGCGAAAGTCGGGCAACCAGCCGGGCCACCTCTCGACTTCAAATCACCCGAACGCGCCCCGCGTCAGGTCCTTGTCGAACTCTGCGGTCCAGCCCGTGCCGTGTCCGGTCTGGTAGCCCTTTTCCCTGAGCGTTGCGCGGCGAATGATGGTGACGTAGCCGTGCAGGGGGTAGACCTCGTCCACCGCGTCCGGCGTGTCTGTCTCCTGTAACGCGAAATCGGACTCGGCAAGGTGATGACGGTGCAAGACGGCGACGAAATCGGCCCTTTCATCTGGAGCAATGACTGACATTTCGCGTCCCTCCTTACTTGACGATGCTTCCAGACCAGCACACCTGAGTTGTTACTACGTAGCAATATCGCGCCCCAGCGTGCTCCTGCGCGCCGATGCCATCCCGACGGGAACAGCCTGATCGCACGCTGGTAATCCAGCCCGGCAACGGCCTTTGGCGCTGGCGTGAGTTGTGCGCCGGCATGTTGCCGTAGCTCTTCCGTATCATCGATGGTCCTTTGCGGCATCGGGCTGGCCACGCACGATCGTGACGGAACACGGCGCATAGGCGATCACTTGCCTCGCGACGGAACCCAGCAGCCAACGATCGAAGGCAGTACGCCCTCGATGCCCTACGACGATGTGGTCGATATTTTGTCGCTCGGCATACAGCACCAGTTCCTTGGCCGGATGCCCGACAACCATCTCATACTGGACAGTGCCCCCGGATAGCCCGAGCTTACCCTTGAGCTCAGTGAGAAGGTCCTGGCAGTGGCGTTTTTCGAACTCGAGCAGTTCAGGCCGCTCGTAGGCCAGCTTACCCCAGTCCGGCGGACGAGCAACCGTAAGAATGTGCAGCCGCGCCCCTTCCTTTTCAGCGAGATTTTTTGCGAAGCGGACTGCCTCCTGTGCGGAAACCGAGCCATCGTAACCCGCGAGAATGTCGTGCATCATTGCCTCCAATTACGCATCCGGTTCTCTTGCACCATTTCGGAACACGCTGTAGTGGCCGCATGCCAGGCCGAGTGCCCGCGAACGCCAGGTGTGGCCAACATCAGTAAACACTAGGGCGCTCGGTCAGCGCGCTCGGCGCCGAACTTCAGCCAAATCAGTCCGCGCGATTCTCGGCGCCGCTCTCGAATCCATGGCACCGCAGCAAGAGGAACAAGAAACGCCGCAGTCATGGCTTGCGCATTTCTCGCCTTACCCGCTCCAGGTATTTTCCTGACGCGACCTCGATTCGCACCGTATCCCCTTCCTTGATGAACTGGGGAACGAGAACTTCCATGCCGTTCTCGAGCGTGGCCGTCTTGAACGTGGAGGTTGCATGCTCGTGCACGCCCGGCGGCGCGGACATCACGCTTAACTCGACCGAATGCGGAAACGCGATGGTGGCCGGCTCGTCTTCATAAAGCGCGACCAGGATTCGCATACTGGGCCGAAGGAATTTTTCGTATGCGCCAATGGCTTCCGAGGGCAAACTGATCTGCTCGAAGGTGTCGGGATCCATGAAGTAGAAGGCGACACCATCCGTATATAGATATTCCATCTCCTTGTGATCGAGCGCGATCTCTTCGAGCCTGTCGCCCGGGTGTAGCCGCAACTCCCTGATGTGCCCGGTCTTCAGGTTCTTGACCTTGGCAAACACTGCGCTACCCTGCTGGCCCCCGCCCGCATGGTACCCGGCGCTGGCGACGCCATGAAGTTCACCTTCAAGCATGAAGACCATGCCCGGCTTCAATCCGGAAGCTTCGACCATTTACCTGTCTCCGATTTGTGTCAGACCGTCTGTACGCGTCCATCACCCCTTCGGTCGAAACGTCATGACAAAGCTCGTCGGCGTGCTGCCGCTGACATCCGCTGGCATAGGACTCGAATTTTCGACGGCGGTCACCACGGCGCGATCCCACCGCGGATTTCCGCTCGGACGCTCGATCGTCACACTGAGCAGCGCCCCGCTGGGGGTGCACCTGACCGCGACTACCGCAGATGGGTTGCCATCGATATCGAACGGTGCGACGACGTTGGCGCGTACCCGACGTGCCACCATTTCGGCATAGCGCGATGCGGCGGCGACATCGCCTTCTGGCAAAGGTCTGCCGGCGACTGCCTGCAGCGCTGCGAGCCGTGCTTCGCGCTCAAGCTGCGCCGGCCGATTTCCTGGCAGTGCAATGGTCATTTCGTCCGCCAGGGGCGCCCGGGGCGCCACGCCGGCGCGAGCGAACCGCGAGACGGACCCAGGCAGTCGCGCGACTTTGGCGATGTGGCTGCGATGCTGCGCGTCGGACGCCCGGCGGTTCGCAGCGGAGAGCCGCACAGGCGCTGCCGTTGTCGACGCCCATGCCTGGTTGGCCATGTGCGGGACCGCAGCGGCCACCTGAAACGACGTAACCGCTCCGGCGGCGGACGCAAATTGCGGGCCCCGCGGGCCAACAATCACCAGCGCCAGCAGCACGGCATGCAGGGTCGCCGCCAGACCAAACGCAGTCCCCAGGCCGTGCTCGCGCGGCGGCCGAATCTGCAGGCTGGATTTCGTGCCCATGGCTGATCTGCACCGGCCCGCGCACCCCTTGGGGCGTAGCGCACCGGTGCCCGGTTTGCTGCCAGTTCCAGTTTAGTCCGGTTACCGTCCGCGCGCTCGCGATGCCCAGCCTTTGAGTTCTTCGGGGACCAATGGCATCGGCGACACCTGCGACAAAATAAGGGTGCGGTGATGAATCGGTGCGATGCAACGCCGATTCAGCGCCTCGTCGGTTCACGAGCCGTCCGACAGTCCCGCAATGCCTGACCATCACCGTTTTGAAACCAACACCGACGACCTCTCGCCGGCTCCGGACGTCACCACCCGCCCGGACATCCCGAAGGCAACATAACTTGACATCGACTCGTCCGGAGCTTGTCACGTATGGCGTGACCGCCGACGAGGCGCACCGCTTCGGCTTACCGTGTGGGGGAACACTTCAATTAGTCATCGAGCCAGTCAGCGCCGCATCGAAACTGACTGAACTTCTCGCCGGCGCCCTGAATGGCGAGACGAAATTGCGAAAGCTTGACGTGTCGACAGGGCATGCCGCGCTCAACGCAATCGCCGCGCCACAAAATGTCTGGGGGTGACCCACTTCCGTGGACGGTTAAGCAGTTGAATTTCGAATGTGCTGATTTCCTCCGGTTTGGGGTTGCCGCGAGTTGTCCACGGTCGGTCGGCGGGTCGCTTATTACGACCACGACGCCGACCGGCGGTGGACAACTCGCCAGCGAGGCAGATTCGGTTTTGTTCTTCCTGAACTTGCTCGTAGCGGATCGGCGAGCGGTAGCCAATGCTGCTAAGACGACGGCTGACGTTGTACCAACCTTCGATCCACGAGAACACCGCTTGCCGTGCGTGTTCGCGGGTTTCGAAGTGTGTGCGGGCGAGCAATTCACATTCGAGTGTCGGGAAGAAGCTCTCGCACAAGGCGTTGTCGAAGCAATCCGCCACGCTCCCCATCGACAGACGCACGCCAGCCTCACGGCAGCGGCGGCCGAAGGCAATTGATGTGTATTGGCACCCCTGGTCGGAATGATGGACGACGTCGTCGGGACGGCGTTGCACGAGCGCCATATCGAGCGCCCTGAGCATGAGCTACGTGTACAGGTGCTCTGACATCGCCCAACCCACGATACGGCGGCTGAACACATCGAGCACCACTGCGAGATAGAGGAACCCTTCAGCGGTCGGCACATAGGTCGCATCTGCTACCCACAGCCGGTTGGGCGCGTCCGCGCTGAAATGTCGTTGCACCAGGTCTGGCGCGGGCCGTGCGCCGGGTGGTCGAGATCCAGCGCCGGCGGCGCACGCCGCATAGGCCCGCCAGACGCATCAGGCGGGCAACCCGTTTGCGCCCAACATGCACGCGTTGCTCGGTGAGTTCGAAATGAATGCGAGGCATGCCGTAGGTGCCGCGCGAGCGGGCGTGAATCACACGGATGCGCGCGAGCAGTTCGGCATTGCTGCACGCTCGCTTCGATGGCGCGCGTTCAAGCCACGCGTAGAAGCCGCTGGCGGAGACCCCGAGCAGCCGAGCCATCGTCGCAATGGGCCATTTGGCCTGATTCGCTTTCATGAACGCGAACCCTTCCCGGGTACGGTTACGGTCTCCCGTGCAAACCAGGCCGCGGCTTTTGACAAAATCTCGCGCTCAAGCTCGAGTTGGCGCACCTTTCCGCGCAGCCGCGTGAGCTCCTAACGCTCGCTCGTGGTCAGGCCATCATGGCGCTTGCCCGCGTCGCGATCGGACTGTGCCACCCAGTTGTAGATGGTCTGTGCGGTGGGCTCGAACTCCCGTGCCAGGTCCTCTGGCGTTCGCCCGGCTTTAACCAGCTCGACTAGCTGCGCCCGGAATTCGGGCGGGTATGGGTTGCGGTGCTTTCCCATGATGGGCACCTCCTGAACAAAAGGATAGGTGTCCACGAAAGCGGGTCAACTCCAGTTCCGCATGGCATGTTTGACTATTCCGCAAAGACATCCTGCAACGTGCGCAGGGTGTCCAACAACGTTTTATCGGCAACTGAGCCTTCCATCTTGACCAGCCGCAACTTGTTCACCGCGCGAATCTGATCCAGGAGGATTCAACCCATGTTTGCGCTTGAACCTCACTGGAATCCGAAAAGGCGCTGCGTGTGCAGATGTTCGTACCTACCGGGCACTGGGTAAAACTGACTGTGACGCACTTATTGGCCTCCGAACGGACGCCATTTTTTAGTAACGAACATCGGGAAGGAAGACGGGGCAAGTTCCTCGAAGTACATCTCTCGGAATAGCCGTTGCCTTCGCCACAGCCATCCCCCTGAACCGGGGCATGACACACGGTTAATGTTGCCGGGGAAACATCGGAACAGCACGTGGCCAGTCAGCCCCCTGACACCGAAGTAGCTTTGGAACCGGCGCCCTCGTGCAGACCAGCCCTTCCATGCGCGGGTCCTGACGAGAAACATCATAAATTCATTACAGTTCGCAGTCCACAAGCAACATATCGAACGCAGGTGGAGCCTTGGAGTCGGTCAGTCCAAGGGCACTCTATCGCTTTGCCGCGGGAGGGGCAACATGAAACTAGACGTCACAGCGTTCCGGCAACTGCGCCGTCTCGCTCCAGTCCTCGACGACATACTTAGCGCGGAGGAGGTGGAACACGCAGACCAGGCCGTGAATCTTGCGGCGTTGGCGCGCCTGTGCTCACAGCTTTACGACGCGTACCACTGCCAGCACCCGGACGAGATTGCGCAAGCGCACCTCGACGCACTCGATTCGCAATAACACAAGTCGTGATGCTCACCGGCGGCTCCATTGAATCTTCCGGAGCGCGGCCACACCATGCCGGTATGACCAGTTTGTTTACGGCCAAAAACCGATAAAAATTTAGAACTCTGATGAAGTGTGCCCACGATACGCTCGCGCGTGAACGGAATTAGCACCTTGAGACTATAAAGCAGCTCTCCGTGGCCCGGAGCATATACCCCCGGAACTGCATTTGGTGTCAAACACGCTCCCTGAGCCGCACCAAAAAAGCCCGACTGTCCCTCGGCTCCGCAGCTGGGCAGTCGGCCCTCACCCCTCACCCCTACAACCTAACAGCTCCGCTGACGAGGTGAGTCGTTCGTGCCAGATGGAACAGGAGCGCAGCGTGGATGCCATTGATATCGTTTCGAAGCAAACACATCAACACAGCTGTCGCCTGTCGCCGGGAATCCGCAGCAGCCGGCTCACTTCGATACGTCCGATGGCTCTTGCTCGCGCATCCGCCCCTGGTAATCAGGCCGCGCGGCGGTCAACTGAACGATATGGACGGGAAGCGCAAGTCGGCTGCAGCGTTCTTGGGTTTTCACCGCTGTGGCTCTTCGCTCTCTTTGTGACAAGCACCGCTGGCATGCATGTTGCGTCGATACGAGTGCCGGGGCGCCGTGCGTCTGGATGCGCCTTCTCACTGGACGGAGAGGATAAGATGACCAGTACTGGAGAGCATTCCTTACGCTTCGTAGTGGAAAAATGGCTTGAGTTCAACCGTCTCAAGACAGTCAGGGTCACCATGTTCGGTCGTACGCTCTCGGGCGGAAGGCGTTATGTGTGCGTCGAGACCCTGCACGACAATGAGAAGCTCGCACTGTTCTTCTTTAGGCACGATGACGGCTGCTGGCGAGTGTTTCCTCCTGCTCCGACGTTGCCGGCGATGGCGTGGGAGCGTCTGGCTGCGTAGCGAATTGCGCGACGCGTCACCTTCGTACATGGCCGTTGTGCCCGGCAAGCTAGCCGAAGGGCACAACCGTCCCTCCAGGGTGGAAGGCTTCAGTATGGCCACACGTCCGCCCGAAAGGCGCTGAATGGCCGCGTGTCGCGGACCACTCACCGAAAACAGCGAGCGTCTTCAGTTCACTCACTTATGGCGAACGTCTGTTGCTCGCCCTCCGCTTCATCAGAAACTGTTCAAGTCTTCCTGCATCCGCAGGCTTGGGCATATGCGCAACGTAGCCCGCCTCGACGGCCGCCGCCCTGTCGTCGGCACAACCGGTAATCGCCACAAAGGTTGTCGCCTGGAGGCGCTCCAGTTTGCGCAATGCCCGGACCAGTTCATACCCATCCATGTCCGGCAGTCCGATGTCGCTCAATACGATGTCGGGCGTCCAGTTGGCCACGATAGAGAGTGCCTCGGCGGCACGATAGGCGACCCGCGTTTCATGGCCGGACAGTTCGAAATAAAGCGCAATCGCGTCTGCGGTGTCGCGGTTGTCATCGACCACGAGTATCGACATGGGCGGTACTGCCGTCACCGCATCCTCGCCCTCCCCGACGGCGGAAGCGCTCGCCGGCGCGACGCGGCGTAACGTCAGTGTGAATTCACTGCCGCAACCCAGTCCTTCGCTATGAGCCACCAATGCGCCACCGTGCAATTCAGCCAGCTTGCGCGCGAGCGTCAGCCCCAGCCCCATTCCTCCGGGTGAACGCGCCAGTGAGCGCTCGGTCTGTCTGAACAGCTCGAAAATTTCCTCCAGGTCGGCGGCGGCAATCCCAATGCCGCTGTCCTGCACCCGGAGGGCGACCTCCGTCTCGCCAGCCTGGACGCTTACGTCGATACGACCGCCTGGGCGTGTAGGTCGCCGCGTTTTTCAACAAATGGGCGATTATCAGCGGGCATTGTGTCGTATCGGCATCCACGTAGAGGGCCTCGTCCACATCAACCGTCAGGGTGTGGGCACGCTTTTCAAGGGCTGCTTCGCTGAGCTCGATTGCACGGTCGACGAGGTCCCGCAACCGGACCGGCTCCAGACTCAGCGGCACGGCGCCGCGAGACACGAGAGACGTCGATAGAAGGTCGTCGACGATTTGGCTCATGGTAAGCGTTGCCCGAGCACCGTCTAGACCGATGGCGCCAAAGTGGACACAGTAGGCCCCACCAAACGAGTGGTGGAGACTACTTTGTCACCTGAGATAGCGACAGCTGCGAGACGGACGCGTAAAGGCACCCCCAACCACCCCATCGAGTTCCGGCGAGAACTCGCAAAGCTGGCATGCGAACCGGGTGTCTCGGTCGCACGGCTGGCTCTGGAACACGGGCTCAATACGAACCTGTTGTTCAAATGGCGCCGGGCCTATCAGGCGGGACAGTATGAGCCGCCGACACTGCTGCCGGTAGAGGTGGCGCATGAGGGACGCACGATAGAGAACGCGGTTGCGTTGCCTGTTCAGTCGCAGAGCAAGGCCCAGCCGGTCGTCGCGGGTGTGATTGAGATTTGCGTCGGCGTCGCACGCGTGCGCATCGAGGGCACGCCCGACGCAGCCACGCTACGTGTTGTGTTGCGTACGTTGCGTGCAGCTGCGGAGGCTGAGACGTGATCGGCCTTCCTGCCGGCACGCGTGTGTGGCTGGCTGCCGGCGTGACCGACATGCGGGCCGGATTCAACAGTCTCGCCGCCAAGGTACAGACCGTGCTGGAACGCGATCCGTTCTGCGGGCACGTCTTCGTGTTTCGCGGCAAACGCGGCGACCTGCTCAAGGTGCTGTGGTGGAGCGGCGATGGCATGTGCCTGCTGATGAAGCGACTCGAGAAGGGGCGCTTCGTATGGCCTCAAGCCGACGGTGGCGTTATTTGCCTGAGCCCGGCGCAACTGTCGATGCTGCTGGAAGGCATCGACTGGCGGCAACCGACGAGAACGGCACGACCGATCTCGGCGTTGTAAACGTCGTCGCTGGCGCGTAAACTGCCTGCATGACGCGCGCGAGCCCACTTCCCGACGATGTCGAAACGCTGAAGACCATGCTGCTCAGCCAGGAGGCGAGGCTGCGCGAGCGCGACGCTCAAGTGCTCAAACTGCAAGAAACCGTCGACTCCCAACAAGTCGCGCTGGCTACGCGCGCCGCCGAAGTTGAACACCTGAAACTGCTCATTGCCAAACTGCGCCGTATGCAGTTCGGTCGCAAGTCGGAGAAGCTGGACCATCAGATCGAGCAACTCGAACTGCGCCTCGAAGAGCTCGAGGCCGACGAAGGCGCAGCGCCGGTCGAGATCCCGAAGTCGCCGCGCAAGGCTGTGGAGCAGGCGCCGCGCAAGCCACTGCCTGAACATCTGCCGCGCGAGATCCGAACGCACCTGCCCGAATCTGCCCGGAGGTGCGCGGAGTGTGGTGGCGAGATGAAACGGCTGGGCGAAGACGTCGCCGAGCAGCTTGAGTACGTACCAGCAAGCTTCCGGGTCATCCGTCACGTGCGCCCCAAGTTTGCGTGCGTATGTTGCGATCACATCTCCCAGGCGCCTGTGCCGAGTCGTCCCATCGAACGCGGTCTCGCCGGCCCTGGGCTGCTGTCACACGTGCTGGTCTCGAAGTTCGCAGACCACGTGCCGCTTTACAGGCAATCGGTCATGTACGCGCGAGAAGGCGTCGAGCTTGATCGCTCGCTGCTGGCGAAGTGGGTCGGTCACGCGGCGATGCTCCTGCAGCCGCTCGTTGAAACACTACGTCGTCATGTGATGTCGGCGACGAAACTGCACGCCGACGACACGCCGGTTCCAGTGCTTGCACCGGGCAACGGCAAGACGAAGACCGGCCGCCTGTGGGTGTACGTACGCGATGATCGTGCATCGGCCGACATGACGCCGCCGGCGGTGTGGTTCGCCTATACGCCGGATCGCAAGGGCATCCATCCGCAGCAGCACCTCGAGTCGTTCAACGGCACACTGCAAGCCGACGCATATGGTGGCTACCAGGCCATCTACGAAACCGGGCGCGTTACGGAGGCGGCTTGCTGGGCGCACGCTCGACGACAGTTCTATGAATTGCACGCAGCGCGCCCCAATGCGTTGAACACCGAAGCGCTCGAGCGTATCGGCGAGCTATACAGGATTGAGGAGACGATCAGGGGCAAGCCGCCCGACGAGCGCCGTGCGCATCGCCAGGAGCATGCGCGGCCGCTACTCGATCAATTCCACGCGTGGCTCGCAACGACGCTGGAAACGCTCTCGCGCAAATCGGACACGAGTCGGGCGATTCTCTATGCGCTGAACCGGTGGGAAGCGCTCACACGCTATTGCGATGACGGGCAGTTGGAGATCGACAATCTACCTGTCGAACGCGCGCTGCGCGGCGTGGCCATCGGTCGCCGCAACTATCTGTTCGCCGGAGCAGACTCCGGTGGCGAACGTGCCGCCGCGATCTACAGCCTCATTGGCACCGCAAAACTCAACGGCATCGATCCTGAAGCGTATCTGCGCTACGTGCTCACACGCATCGCAGACCATGCGATCAACCGCATCGACGAGCTTGCTCCGTGGGTCGTCGCCGATCAGCTCCGCACCCCAGTCTGAAAATCACGATCTTCAGTCAATACGTCGCTGGTGCCACGCTTACGGCTCATGTAGCGGACATGCCGACGCAGGATCTGTTGGGCCCAGGCGAGTTGGGTGTCCGTCGCCTCCGCTCTTGCGAGGACTTCGACCGCTGTATGGATAGGCGCAAGCGGTGCCCTTAGCTCATGTGCCAGCATCGCCAGGAACTCGTCCCGGTTGTGCCTCGCCGCCTCCAGACGACCTTGCGCATCCGAAAGCTGTTTGGCGGCCAGCCGTCCTTCGAGACAGGTAACCGCGCAATTGGCGAGCGTCCTCAGTGCGACCTCCTCATCATCGGTGATGCTGTGCGGC
Source organism: Paraburkholderia sp. JHI2823 (assembly GCF_038900695.1). Taxonomy (NCBI): domain Bacteria; kingdom Pseudomonadati; phylum Pseudomonadota; class Betaproteobacteria; order Burkholderiales; family Burkholderiaceae; genus Paraburkholderia; species Paraburkholderia sp. JHI2823. The sequence continues at coordinate 12,921 of NZ_JAYMRY010000045.1, forward strand.
TCATGGTCGATAGCGCAGAGCGTGCCGAGGCCCGCGCCGTCTGACGTCCTCAGTACCGCTCCCGCATAGAACACAACCCGGGGCTCCCCGACGACCTGCGGATGGTCCCGGAACCGCTCATCTTCGGTAGCGTTCGGAATGACGAGCATGTCGCCCGCGACCAGGGCGTGGGCGCACAGCGACTCCCCCCTGCTCACGGCTCGCGGCTGCAGCCCCCAGGCCGACTTGCACCACTGCCGGGTTTCGTCAATGAAGTTGATTTGCGCTATCGGGGTACGCAACGACATTGCCGCCAGGCGCGTTATCGCATCAAAAGACGACTCTGCTGGCGTGTCGAGAATGCCGAAACCATGCAGTCTACGCAAGCGCTCGGGCTCGTTCGGGGGGGGAATAGATGGCCTCCATAAACTGTCACTCTGGTCCTTAACGGGTCCCGAGAACAAAGACGCAAAAGACATACCTCGTCGCGATGCACGGGATGCACAGAAAGAAGATTGAACTGGCACCTCTTATGCTTCAGGAAGTACGGAGGCACAAGCGATGGAGGTCGACATGGCCAAAGGCACTGGAACCCGCCGCAGGGGCTTGAGCGCCCCAAACCGGCACGCTCTCCGTAACGCAGACGCAGAAATTTCCACTCTTGAGAAAGCATTGGCGGCGGACGGGGCGCACTCGCTCTTTGCCCAGACGTATATTGGATCAAGCTGAAAAAACTGCTCGGCCTCCTGGAGGTGGCCACGCAAAACGGTAGAAATAGCCAGCGGAATGGGGAGCATGCGGGCGAACTGGCACAGAAAAATGACGGTAGTCTCGCTATCGCGAACGGGTTGCGCCTTCGTGACAAGTGATAGGCCACGAGGCGGGAGACGGACATTGCTCCGCGATTTCCGGCGATGGTGACCATGCTGGGCTCACCGTCAGCAAAAACCGCACGGACGGTTCGGTGGAGGTGATGTTACAGGGTTCACCGGAGCAGCTTGCCTCCATGTGCACGTGGCTAAGCGAAGGCATGTCCGCAGCACTGGTCGACGAGCTTGAGGTGGTCGAACTGCAACCGCCATTTGTTTGCTTTGACCACTTTGAGCGACTGCCCACGCTGTAGAGCGAGCGATTCGCTACAACCGAAATGGTGACGCCATCCGCCTGAAGGCCTTCCGACCAGTGCCTTTGTTGAGGTCGACAGGATTGTTATTCACCGAAGGGTTTCGCGTTCGAGTTGTTCACGGGAAATGTAGCGCACGTCCTCGCTCCTTTAACGAATTAGATGATGAATTCCCCAGGTTCGTCGCATGGTCGCCAATGCGTTCGATGGCCTTCGCGATGAAAAGGACCTCTATTTCTCGAATTTTTCGGACTCCTTTAATAGCCTCAATGAAGCGCAATACGACCGGGAATACTGGCTCGAACAGTAGTCAAGTGGGCGAGTTGTCCGGTTGCTTTGCGGCTTTCACGCGGTCACGGAACCCGTCTCCAGAGCCAGAAATTCTCAGGCGTCGTTGCGCAGGTCGCCTGCCGTAGCTTCGCTCGATTTCGTCCGGCACCAATCACGCGAGCCGCCACTCCATGCTGAGGACCGGTACTTGCAGCTATAGAGACTGCTGCCGACGGAGCAGTGAACGTTGGACATTCCACAAGGAAAACGTTAGTCTGGAAACACTTCATGAACAGTCTGACCGACGTCGAGGAGCTAGCATATGGAAGTGAGCACCGAAGCGCTTGTTGACATGCTGCTCGAAGTTGAAGCAGAAGACCCAATCGACTACGCGGACCTACCGTTCGGCGAGCAGGAGCTACGGCGCCTTGTCATGAATTCGCTGGTGGAGCGGCACCGGGCGGTGGAAACGGCGATGTCGGATTCGGACCTCCATGCGATGTACCTGCTGAGCACCGCGAAGCTTGTTCTTGAAAACACGGTTCTCCATGCTCGACTGCTTTTGCTACAGGGACAACAGGTCGACATCCAGTCGCTCCTCGCACCGTTCACGCTCAAGGGCAAAGAGTAACGAGACAGGAAGCGACTTTTCCCATGAGCGTTCACAAGTCGTCGGAGAATATGCGTAGTGCGCGTTGCCGCGGGCCGGCCATCTAAATCCAGCTTGCGTCACGGGAGAAATGCGCAACGCTCGTCCCGTCCAGCTTCGTCATTTCGCGGCTTCTGTTTTCGGCGCAGCTGTACTGCTCTTCGACACACGCGGCGGTACGGGGAACGCCTCCGAATGCATCAGCTCTGCGTCCACCCGTTCATCGTGCCGAAGACACGGACGCCGGGCGGGATGTGCTTGCGCGGCACCATCCCGAACGTTGCGACGTCGGCCCTCTCTGCGTCGGCCACGCGCCTGACAATTGGTGCCGGATAGTCCTTGTACACGTCATCGCGCCACGGGCTATCGGGCGGTTCGACGCCGAACTGCTTGAATATCCGGTCGCGGCGCGCCGCCGCGTAGTTTGTGCACATCGGTTCCTCCGGTGAGATAAATCCAGTTTCTGTGACTCTACGCGACAAAACGTGCCGGTTTTCGCCTGAATCGGAGACGCTACGCGACAACAGGCGCCCGAAATGCTCCGCGTCACGGCTCGAGGAGCATCTGCGGAGGTGACTCGCTGATGCAGTCACAGACGTACCATGGTTATAGGGTGTGGGGGCACGCCATCCTCCAGCAGGAAGACATACTGCTGCCGGAGCGCTGCGCGGCAAGCGGAACCATCACGATGGGTGGGCAGTTGGTGGAGGCATCAGGCGTCCTGGGGCATTTCGATAGCGAAGAGGACGCTCAACGTGCAGGCCTGGTTTGGGCTCGCGCCTGGGTCGACGCACATGGGTGAGGTCACTGCCTGGCCAGCCCGCCTGCACGCACCGACCACGACGGGTGCGGCGAAATTTGCACCGCTTGAATCCAGGCATTCAGGAGACAGCCATGAACCTCGCCGGCAAGACGCTATTCATGTCAGGCGGCAGTCGCGGTATCGGACTTGCCATTGCACTCCGAGCGGCGCGTGACGGCGCGAACGTTGTGATTGCAGCCAAGACAGCCGACCCGGACCCGCGCCTTGAGGGCACGATATATACCGCGGCCGCTGCCGTGGAAGCGGTTGGCGGAAAGGCGCTTCCGCTTGTCGTCGACATCCGCGATGAGGAATGCGTAAAGGACGCGGTTGCCAGGACCGTTGAGGTGTTCGGCGGTATCGACATACTCGTGAACAATGCCAGCGCCATCCGACTGACGGGAACGCTGGATACACCCGTCAAGCGGTACGACCTGATGCACGGGGTGAACGGCAAGGGGCACGTTTGTCTGTGCCCAGGCCTGCCTGCCTCACCTGCTCAATTCGGCGAATCCACACATCCTGACGCTATCGCCTCCGCTAGTCACCGACCCAAAGTGGTTCAAGGACTTTCCGGCATACACCATCGCAAAATACACGATGAGCCTGTTCACGCTGGCGCTAGCTGGTGAGTTCAAGGACCAAGGCGTAGCCGTGAATTCGTTGTGGCCAAGAACCGCGATTGCGACTACTGCCGTGCGAAACGAGATTGGCGGTACGGACATGCTTGCGGCGTGTCGCAAGCCGGAGATAGTCGCTGACGCGGCTCACTATATCCTGACGCGCCCGGCTAAAGAATGCTCGGGCAACTTTTTCCTCGACGACGAAGTCCTGCTGGCTGCGGGCGTCCGGGACTTTGCTCAGTATGACGTGCAGGCTGGCGCTGTGTTACAGACGGATTTATTTGTGGAGGCCCTACCGGGCATGCTACCAGCGGACAACATGATGAAACCGAGGCGGAACTCGTGAGGATATGTTCGTTCACCGTAATGCAACGTGTTGTGCGAGAAATACGGCGGCACCCGCCGGTCAACGTGCGTATGGTCGTCGTGCGCTTGGTCGCTGCGCAGCGGCTCGCTTCGGCTCGCGGTATCGAGCCGCAGCCGCTCGCCTCTTTGCAAAGAAGTAGATGCCGGCGTCAGCCTGAAGGCGAGTTGAGCGCAAGGCTTAATCCGTCAGACGACGCCGCCATCGTAATTCCCGCGTCCTTCATTGCTATTTTCAGGTCCTCGGTTTTGCTCTCAACGTCTGCGTTCTCGCGGCAGCATCCCTGACCTGTTCCAGGACCGCGTATGAAAGTTGGCGACCAGGATGAGATGCCTCAGACCCGACCGGTGCGAGCAGCGCCTTGGTTTATTGCCCCCCATACTCCGCGTTGATGCGGTCGAATTCGCCCGATTTGCGTGCTTGCTGAAGCTCCTCCTTGACTTGGGCTCGGGTCTTTCCCATTGGAGCACCAGCGTCACTCCTCGTGGCGGTCACGCCACCCACAGAGTCTGTCGAAGACACGGTGGGACTTGTGGGCTGCGTTGCAGGCGCCATATCTTGAGCCTGGACATATCCGAATGCGAGAACCGCGGCGATAGCTGCCGCGACTTTGAGCGGTTTCATATCTATGTACTCCACGAAGTTCGATTGGTTTGGTTTCTTGAAACAGCCAACACAACCGCTATTTCAAATACGGCCTCCCGGGACTATCACGTCGCGCGCAAAGCGGTCGGACGATAAAGCCGCGGCGTGGCACGCCCCGGCAGCGTTCTGACAAAATTGCCGAAAAAAGGTCTTATTGAGGCCTCGGCGCGCAGGCCAAGCCCCGAGCCTTCACTCTCCCCTTGCCCGATGCCTCCGGCGTGCGACCTGCCACGATGAACTGCAAGTCGACACCCGCGTTTCGCAAGACGCTTAATAACTTTGCAAGGCCGCCCGGTTTGTCGTCGATGGTAGCTGCCCAAACATCGAGACGTTCCACGCTCAGTTCCATGGCAGTCCCTCCCGTCTCGGATCTCATTAGAAAATCTATTTCACGGACGGCACGCAGGCAAGGCAGGCGGAGTAATGCAAGGTCTGCGGGTTATTTCTGGAATGTGCCGAGCATTTCGGCAACGACATGGCCTTCCATCGCCTTTGCCAAGGCCGCCTTTGTGGGTCGCATTTCTTTTCCCGCGTGCCGTTCGTAAAGTAGATTCTTCTGATGAGATCCGAGGTGGGAGGGACTGCCACGGAACTGAGCGTAGAACGCGTCGATGTTTGGGCGGCTACCATCGACGATAAACCGGGTGGCCTTGCGAAGGTGTTGAGCGTCTTACGGGATGCTGGATGCTGGTGTCGACTTGCAGTTTGTCGTGGCACGTCGCGCGCCGGAGGCATCGGGCAAGGGGGCCGTGTTTGTCGCTCCACTACAGGGAGATAGTGCGATCCGTACCGCCACGCAGGTGGGGTTCACCGCCGACGGATAACGCTACCGAAGCCGGACGTGGAGAGGTTTGAACCGGCCGCCCCGGGGAGCCACACATCGCGCGGCAACGTTCTACCAGCGACTCAGAAGACCTTCTATGAACTCAGACGTCGGAATGCTCGAGACCTGGCTGGTGCGGGTGCACGGCCAGGTACAAGGCATCGGATACCGCGAAGCCTGTGTGTGCCGCGCCAGAGCCCTGGCTGTCACTGGCTGGGTGCGCAACCGCATGGACGGCTCCGTCGAGGCGATGATTCAGGGCTCCCCCAGGCAACTTGCCGAAATGTGCGCGTGGCTCAGAGAAGGAATGCCCGCAGCGCTCGTCGAAGAATTTGAGGTGACAGAAGTACCACCGCCGTTCGCCCGCTTCGATGAATTCAACCGGCTGCCGAGCTTGTAAATCCGGATCTCGCGCAAATTGAGACCGCGACGCCGAAGCAGCAGGCTGCGCACCGCTCCGAATTACGACCCGCAGGCAGGCACACATCCTCTCGCCGCGCTTCGAGCCTGGTACCTACCCGATACAGTCTTTCTGGCGGTAGTCGGGGATCCGGTCCGCGTGGCCGACGTTAGCGAGTCGGCGCCGTAGCGCGATCGCTCGATGCGACTCCGGACACCCACCACGGCAGCGCGCTGGCCGCAAGCCAGTCACGGCCTAACCCTTCACACAAACCACCTGCCGCAGCGTATGTACCACCTCAACCAGGCTCCGCTGCGCGGCCATTACCGCGTCGATGTCCTTATAGGCCATCGGAATTTCATCAATGACCCCTGCATCCTTTCGGCATTCGACATGCAGCGTCGCACTGATCTGATCCTCGACCGTGAAGCGCCGTTTGGCCTCCTTCCGGCTCATCGAGCGCCCGGCGCCGTGACTGCATGAGCAGAAGCTCTCTTCATTGCCGAGGCCGCGAACGATAAAGCTCTTCGCCCCCATGGATCCGGGAACGATACCGAACTCGCCCGCTCGCGCCGACAGCGCCCCTTTACGCGTTACGAAGATGTCGGCGCCGAAGTGCCGTTCCTTCTGCACGTAATTGTGGTGGCAGTTCACCACGTGCTCATCGATCGCGAAGGATTTGCCGATAGTCGCGCGCACCGCGTCGATCACGGCATTCATCATGACCTCACGGTTGCTTCGCGCGTAGCGCTGTGCCCAGCCGACCGCCTCCACGTAGTCATCGAAGTGCCGGCTGCCTTCCTTGAAGTACGCGAGATCCTTGTCCGGAAGATTCGCAAGGTGTTGACGCATGTCGGCCTGGGCCAGTGTGATGAACAGGCTCCCGATTGCGTTGCCTACACCACGCGATCCGCTATGCAGCATGAACCAGACGCCGTCACCTTCGTCAAGACATACTTCGATGAAGTGATTGCCGGTGCCGAGCGTGCCCACGTGCGCGTGGTTGTTCGTGCGCGCGAGGGAAGGATACTTGTCGACGATGCGCTGAAAACCGGGCGCCAGCAGCCTCCAGGCGTCGTCGACGGCCGGCGGCGGACGCGACCATGCACCCGGGTCGCGCCGCCCCGGCGCACCGCCATGCGGAACCGCTCGCTCGATCGCGCCGCGCACGCCGGAAAGCGAATCGGGCAGGTCCGCGGCCGTGAGCGTCGTGCGAACCGCCATCATCCCGCAGCCGATATCGACTCCCACCGCCGCCGGGATGATCGCCCCTTGTGTCGGAATCACGCTGCCGATCGTCGATCCTTTGCCCACGTGCGCGTCCGGCATTACGGCAACGTGCCTGAACACGAAAGGCATGCGGGCCGTGTTTCTCAGTTGCCGGCGAGCCGCCTCCTCAATCGCGACGCCCTGGGTCCACATTTCCACGGCCTTGCCGCCTGCCACTTCCATTAGCTGAATATCGACCGGGCCCATGTCTTAGCCCCTTCGTCAGTGTCGCTCGTCGGCACGGGTCAGTGCGCGGCGTATGGTGTTAGCGTGAGCCGCTTTTCCTGATTCGACAACCCGCCGGCATTCCAGGAGGCAGCGGTTCGGCCTTTCCTGCCGTTCGACGGTCAACTGTGACGGTCCGCTGCGTGAAGGAATACACAGTCGGAACACACGGTCGCCGCTCCCACGTTCCCCGCAGCGCACCTGGCGGGACTAGACTGTTAGATCGATACGTGGACCGCCCCTCTGGCGCGACGTTCTCGACCGTTTCTTCAGGGAGCCGTTCATGAATGACAGGACGTATAACGTGCTCTTTCTTTGCACCGGCAACTCGGCGCGCAGCGTGATGGCGGAGGCGCTACTCGCCACGCTGGGGAAAGGTCGATTTCGCACGTACAGCGCAGGAAGTAATCCGACCGGAAAAATTAATCCTTTCGCCATCGAACAGGTGCGCAAGACTGGGTACGACCTGGCGAATCTGCGCAGCAAATCGTGGGACGAGTTCGCCATCTCCGAACCGAGTGCGCCCCAGATGGACTTCGTTATCACCGTGTGCGATCAAGCCGCTGGCGCGGTATGTCCGTTGTGGCCCGGCCATCCTGCATCAGCACACTGGAGCTTCTCCGACCCCGCGGCCGTGGAGGCCGAGGATGAAAGCAAACGTGCTGCATTCGAACAGGTTTTCCAGCAGATTCGACGCAGGGTCGAGGCGTTCGTCCAGCTACCGCTGGACGAACTTGATGACGCCACCATTCGCGCCGAGTTGCGACGGATTAGCGATATCGACGACACGGCCGTCCGCACATCCGGGATGCCGACGTGAGGCTGGAGCTTTCGAAGCGCAATTCCGATTGCCTTCTCTCTAATGACGGCTACATCCGACCTGCACCATAGTGGTCGATGAACCAGACGGTCCGATGAGCGCGGCGCAGTTGGCCGCGCAATTGCAGGGCACGTGACCCTGCCCAAATTGGTCAAGAGCGCTAGTGGGCGCGCCCCGATGGAGGCCGACATGGCAAACCGGCTCGCTGCAGAATCCTCGCCTTACCTTCGCCAGCATGCGGACAATCCGGTGGACTGGTATCCGTGGAGCGACGAGGCGTTTCGCCGTGCACGCGAGGAAAACAGGCCGATCCTTCTCTCAGTGGGCTACGCGGCGTGCCACTGGTGCCACGTCATGGCGCACGAGTCCTTCGAGAATCCGCGCATTGCCACCGAGATGAATGAGCGCTATGTCAACATCAAGGTCGATCGGCAGGAGCGTCCCGACATCGATGAAATCTACCAGCAGGTCAGCCAGATGATGGGACAAGGAGGCGGCTGGCCGCTTACCGTGTTTCTCACGCCGCGGGGAGAGCCGTTCTTCGGCGGCACCTATTTCCCGCCGGACGATCGCTACGGCCGCCCCGGGTTCGCGCACCTGTTGGTAGCCCTGAGTGAAGCCTGGCGGCATCGGCAGGATCAATTGCAGGACACCATTGTGCAGATCCAGCAGGGCTTCCGGCAGCTTGATCAGGCACACCAGGGCGTTTCAACCGCCACTGTCGAAGACCTGCCTGCACAGGCAGCACGCGCCTTGGCACGGGCGACTGACCCGGCTCATGGGGGGCTTGGCGGCGCGCCCAAGTTCCCCAATCCGAGCTGTTACGACCTCATGCTGCGCGTCTATGAACGAAGCCGCGAACCCACGCTGCTTGACGCATTGGAACGCACACTCGACCGCATGGCGGCGGGTGGCATCTATGACCAGCTCGGCGGCGGGTTCGCCCGCTATAGCGTCGACGCGCATTGGGCCGTACCGCACTTCGAGAAAATGCTTTATGACAATGGCCAGCTTGTGAAGCTGTATGCTGATGCTTATCGCCTGACTGGCAAGCGAACATGGCGCTGCATCTTCGAGGAGTCCCTCGCCTATGTTCTGCGCGACATGACGCACCCGGAAGGCGGTTTCTACGCCAGCGAAGATGCCGACAGCGAAGGCGAGGAAGGCAAATTCTATTGCTGGAAGCCCGCCGAGATTAAGGCAGTCCTTGGCGAGTCAGAAGGCGCACTGGCCTGCCGTGCCTACGGTGTGACAGAACGCGGCAATTTCGAGCACGGTGCCTCGGTACTCCACCGTGCGGCCGAGCTGGACGCGCTGGAGGAAGCGCAGCTCGCTGGCTGGCGCGAGCGGTTGCTGGCCGCGCGCGCCCGACGTGTGCGCCCGGCCCGTGACGACAACATTCTCACCGGTTGGAACGGTCTGATGATCGCGGGGCTCTGTGCCGCTTTCCAGGCGACGGGTGTCCCCGGGTATCTCAGCGCGGCAAAGCGTGCCGCCAGTTTTATCGAGAACAAACTGACACTTGCCGACGGCGGCGTATTCCGGGTCTGGAAGGACGACGTAGCCAAGGTACCGGGGTTCCTCGAGGACTACGCCTTTCTCTGTAATGCGCTGCTCGACCTCTACGAATCATGCTTCGACAGGCACTACCTCGATCGCGCGATCGAGCTCGCGACCCTCATCCTCGACAAGTTCTGGGAGGAGGGGCTGTATTTCACACCGTGCGATGGCGAGCCCCTGGTGCACAGGCCCCGTGCCCCATACGACAGCGCCTCACCGTCGGGCGTCTCATCAACCGCATTTGCCTTCGTGCGTCTGCATGCACTCACCGGGCGCGATCTCTACCTTGACCGCGCCGAACACGAATTCCGGAGATACGAAACCGCAGCAGGCAAAGTACCATCCGCTTTCGCGCACCTCATGGCCGCGAGGGACTTCGTGCAGCGCGGCCCGCTCGGGATCGTCTTTGCAGGCGAGAAAGTTTCAGCCGCAAATCTTGCAACTGGCGTTCACCGCGCCTACCTCCCCGCGCGCGTGCTGGCGTTTGCAGAAGACGTGCCGATCGGCCGGGAGTGCCACCCGGTCGACGGCCGGGCCGCGGCATACGTGTGCCGGAATCGCACGTGCGCTGCACCCATGACCGAGGGCAACGCGCTCGTTGCATATTGCTTGTCCGGTAGGGTGTGACGGTGCGGGACCGATCCATGCACGCCCTTTTCGAACCCCGGCTTGTCAACGACGTGTTCGGCGATCCAGGTCTGTATGTGGACTTTCGCGACGAACGCCGCGCTCTCCTTTTCGATCTCGGCGATATCAGCAGTTTGCTGCCTGGCCAACTGATGCGTTTATCGCATGTCTTTGTTACCCACACGCACATGGACCATTTTTGCGGCTTCGATTATCTCTTGCGTGTAACGCTCGGGCGCAAGGCTGGCATTGTCCTGTTCGGCGGCCCCGATTTCCTTGAACAGGTCGAACACAAGCTGCGCGCCTATACGTGGAACGTGGTGCACCGTTACGAGGTCGAGCTGGTGATCGACGCGCGTGAAATCGGAGCGGGCGGTGGCGGACGGCGCGCGCTTTTCTCAAGTCGAAATCGGTTTGCCCGCGAAGCAGACGCGGTTTACGAGCGATCCGACGACGTGGTGCACGACGAAGCGACCTTTCGCGTACGTGGCCGCTTTGTCGATCATGACATCCCGTGCGTTGCGTACGTGATCGAGGAGAAGGCCCGCGTCAAGGTCGCGAAGGACCAACTCGCGACGCTCGGCGTGTCCGCGGGCGCGTGGCTCCGCGAACTGCAACATGCGGTGCTGACGGGCGCACCTGAGGAGGCACCCATTCGGGTGCTGTGGCGCGACCGGCATGGCGATCACGCGATGACTCGACAGGTCGCGGAACTACGGCACCTGATTCTCGCCATTGTTCCTGGGCAGCGCATTGGCTATGTAACGGACTTGCGCTACACGGAATCGAACGTGGAGACGCTTTTTCAGTTGATGCACGACGTAGACCAGCTTTTTATCGAGGGCGTCTTTCTTGACGAAGACAAGGCACACGGCCTGCGCAAGAATCACCTGACCGCCCGCCAGGCCGGTCTGATCGCGCGCCGGATCGGAGCCCGGGCGGTTGTGCCGTTCCACTTTTCACCGCGTTACCAAGGACGCTCGGCGGAACTGATTGCCGAGGTGCAGGCGGCATGGTCCCAGACGTCGTCTTGTTGACGAGAGGCCTGGGTGAACCCGATGGGCGTCTCTACCGCCTGTGTTGCACAGGCCGCCGGCCGAGGGAGTACATGGACCCGCCACGAAATGTCAGCCCGAAAGTCTGTCGTGCGCCGTTGTCTTTCATCTGCCCCTTTGCGGTCACGCGTGAACAAGTCAAAGCCCAACTCATGCGGCATCGGCATCGTCGGGGCGCTCGGCGTGTTGCGGTGAAACCCACATGCCGGGCGATCATCGGCCGGCATGTCAACAGTCGGCCACGATAAAGCGCCGCAATTGACGCACGAACTCCGCGCGGGCGGCGGCAGGCAGTTGCCGTCCGACGGGAATACGCTGCCAGCCGTCGCAAAGATAGACGGCGCCATCGTTGTCGCCGAGAGACACGGCCAGGCGGGCCGCATTCATCCAATGCATCGTGCGGCGTCCGCGCTCGTGTACTTCGACGATCACGAACGGGGAAGCGAACGTCAGCACCTCGCCGTCCGTCGCGTGCCTGCAATAGGCGATAAAGGCGATGCCGACGGCCACGGTGCAAAGCATTGAGAATGGCAGCGCGAGCCACTCGCCGAATGCGAATGCCGCTGCCACGCCGATTGCGAGGACCAGCGCCATGAGGAACACGGTCGCGGCGAGCGACTGCCGCGGCGTGAGGGAGCAGTTGCGCTTGATGCGCCACTCGCGGCTCGGCCCCTCTCCCCCGCCGTCGAACGGGTCAGGTCCGTACGACCGCCTGAAATATGCGTACATGATCGAAAGTCCCGCGTCGGGGACGCCATATCACACGCTCGAGGCGACGCTCCTCGTCGAATGACGGAATGTACCGGCATTCCCAGCTTGTCAGCGCGTGACGACCGACGCGGCGATCCGGTCGGCCAACGCCCCGGGAATGCGGCTGAGCGCGGCGGCTTGCACCGCCACGCCTCGGTTCATCAGTTGCGTTGAGCGTCGCCAGTTGCGTGACGGTAGCGCTGGCGGGCTGCCCCCCCGATTGCCACGTGCACGCCCCTTGTAATATCACCGTTCCGCTCGCGACTCGATCAGCACGGCAAAGGACTACGACGGGCCGCCCGCGTCCGCCTTGATCCTGCGGAACGTGGTGCGCTCCAGTCTCATGTACAGGTTCGCCGCCACGATACCGAAGACGATGTGAACGAACAGGCTGGCCCAGTTGCGCGCTTCTGCGAACCACGGAAAAAGCTGTGTCATGCCGTAGAAATTAATCACGTAAACGGCTACAGCGAAAGCGCCACCCGCCAGTGAAGCCATCCCCATGCTCGAGTCAAGGTTGAATGACGTCATGATCAGACCGAGGACAAGCGTGAATACGATGGCAAGGGCAAAATGCACCACAAAAGCCGCGAGCACGATGCCAGGCGAGAATGCTTGCGGCGATTGCAATGCGCCTCGTCCCAGAATGATCGCGGCGACCATGCGTGGGGGTTCCAGCAGACTTGCGCCCGTCATCAGTGCCATCAGAACGACCCCTAACGCCAGGAATACAACGCCCGCAATGACGCCTGCCAGCACGGCTGCCCGCCAGTCGAGGTGGCCGTGTGTGAAATGATGGGAATCCATATGAAGTTGCACGATTGTCTCCCGATCGATTCGAATAATTCATTCTAGGCCAGCTCGCGCAACTGATAGGGTAACTAAAGAACCTGCCCGCCCGGCAAACGGCGCGTCGCTTTTCGCGCGCTTCTGTGTGACCTGCCGGTCTTCGACGGCGCGAATCCGACAGTGCGCGTTCGGCGTGAGTCGACGGCGAGCCGGTTGAGTGCGGCAATGACCGCCGAGGCGCTCGAAGATCATTTTGGCGCTCATTGCGCTCTGGAATCCGCCTTAATGGTTGCTTTCGAAAACGGCCGAAATTCTGTCCGCGCGGTTTGCGCGGAAGCGATCGACCAGAACGGCGGCAAAGGAGTACTGTTACATAGCGGACTGTTCCGGGTGGACGGCATGGAACCCGATCGCGGCACCACGACATAGTCCCGGCGCGTGCCACCGCATGCACCTCTGTCCCGGCGCGGGTGAGGTGGGACGGCATGGTCTGCAACCGCTAGTCAACGATGGAAGGAGGCCACATGTCACTCATCGTCGCAGCACGCTTCACCACATTCCCCGCCGCTGAAGACGCGGTGCAACGGCTCGTCAATGCCGGTTTTGTCGAGGAGGACGTCACACTGTTTTTCGTCAATCCGATCGGCCAGCACGCACGTTTTCGGCCCGGCGGCGATGTCAGCGCCGACGCAAACGCGAGGGAGACGCCGAAGGGTGCCGAGATGGGCATTACGATTGGCGCAGCGGTTGGCGCCGTGGTCGGCGTCGGGATCTTCGCAGCGTTTTCGGCGCCGCTTATCGTGTCGCTGATCGCGGCCGGGGTGAGCGCATATGTCGGTTCATTGGTCGGCGCGATGATGCGCACGCGTGAAGACACCAACGAAGAAACCCGTGAATCCGGGGTGCTGGTGGCCGTACACGTGTGTCCGGACAACCAGATGGACGCCGCGCGGGTGCTGCGCGAGGCGGGCGGCGCGGCGATCGAACGCGCGACCGGCCGCTGGCAACAAGGGCGGTGGGCCGACTTCGATCCGCTCAAGCAGCCTGAGCCGCTCAACGAATTCAGTGAGAAGCACGCCTGATTTGAAGGTGTTTTTTGCCGGGATTTTCAGAGAGCCAGGAAACAAAGACGGCCCGACATTTGTCGGGTCGTTTTGTATTCAGAGCGGTGCACTCCGGGCACTCGCCGGTGGAACGGTCGGCGCGGGGGTCAGTGGAAGAAGAGTTCCCGCATGCCGAAGGTGTGATGCGCTTCGGCAGCCATGAGAACCATCAGCACCAGCAGGCCCAAGGGCGGCATCAGGATCGCGTACACCAGCGCCAGCCGCTCCCACATCATGTGCATGAAAATCGACACGATCAGCCCGGCCTTGGCGATCATGAGCACGACGATCAGCGTCCAGCGCAGCAGGCCCTGCACGTGAAAGTAATCCACCATGTACGACATCGTGCTCAGTACGAACAGCAGGCCCCAGATTTTCAGGTAGATGCCGATCGGATGCTGCTGGCCGTGCGCGGCCTCGGGTCGCTGGGCGGGATCGGTGTGGTCCATGGTCTGCCTCACCACAAATAGAACAGCGCAAAGATGAACACCCACACCAGGTCGACAAAGTGCCAGTACAAGCCGGCAATCTCCACGATCTGGAAGTTACCATGCCCCGTGAACCCCGGCTGCAGGATTTTGCGTGCGATCAGCAGCAGATAGATCACACCGCAACTCACGTGAAAGCCGTGGAACCCGGTGATCATGAAGAAGCACGCGCCAAACTGCGCCGCGCCAACCGGGTTGCCCCAGGGGCGGATACCTTCATGGACGATCAGCTTGGTCCATTCGAAGGCCTGCATCGACACGAAGGTCGCGCCCAGCAGCGCGGTCGCGAGCAACAGTGCGGCGGCGCGGTTTGCGTTACGCCGGTAGCCAAAGTTGACCGCCATCGCCATGGTGCCGCTGCTGCTGATCAGGATGAATGTCATGATGGCGATCAGCAGCAAAGGCACATCCACGCCGCCCACAGTGAGCCCGAACACTTTGGAAGTATCAGGCCACGGCACCGTGGTCGACATCCGCACCGTCATGTAGCCGATCAGGAAGCTGCTGAAGATGAAGGTGTCCGACAGCAGGAAGATCCACATCATCGCCTTGCCCCACGGCACCTTGAAGGCTTCGCGGTCGGCGGACCAGTCCGTGACGATGCCACGCCAGCCGTCAGGCACGGCGTCGGTGGGCGTGGTGGCAGCGGATTCGGTGGGGAGCGTGGGCGTGGTCACGGCGCGGCTCCATACAGCGGCCCGCAGATGGCGGCGACGAGCCCAGGGGTGATCCACCACATCGCCGCCAGCAGCACGAGCCAGACAGCCAGCAGGAAATGCCAGTAGATGGCGCAAAGCGCGATGGCGCGGTGGGCCCGGAAGGGATCCGCTCGTTGAAGAAGCATGATCGTCACGGCCCAGGCCACCAGCCCGCCCAGTACATGCAACCCGTGCAGGCCGGTGAGCAGGTAGAGGAAGCTATTGGATGGATTGACGGTGACGGTCTGCCCGGCCGCCGACAGCATGCGCCAGGCGGCCAGTTGTCCGATCACGAACACGGCCGCCAGCACCCCGCCTGACAGAAGCCAAGCCGCGCGGCGCAAGGTAATCTGCCGGGCACGCTGCATGGCAATACTTGCCAGCACCAGCGCGCCGGTGTTCCACCATAGCAGCGCTGGATGCGGGATGGGCTGCCAGTCGGGCTCGCGCATACGCATTCCGTAGGCGAACAGCAGCAGTGAAAACAATGTCGTTGCCACCGCCATGAAGACGATCAGGCCGATGCGGCTCGCATTCGGCGAGACAGGTGGCGCGTCAGGAACGAAGGATCGGGGCAGTGTGGTCATTCGCGTGCCTCTCCGGGGTGAAGCGTCGAGTGGGCGGCCGGTTCAGGCGCCGTTGCAGGCGGCTGGTTTTGCGGGACGAAGTCTTCCTCCTGCCCCGGTGGGCTGTATTCGTAGGCCCAGCGATAAACGACTGGCAGCGCGGCGCCCCAGTTGCCATGCACTGGCGGTGTTTGCGGCGTCTGCCATTCCAGCGTGGTGGCCCGCCAAGGGTTGCTGTCGGCACGCTTGCCGCGCACCAGGCTCCACGCCAGGTTGTACAGGAACAGCAACTGCGCCACGGCAACAACGAGCGCAACGACGGTGATGAACGTGTTGAGCGTCTGCGCCGAGGATGGAATGAAGCTGTAGCCCTCATACGCGTAATACCGCCGCGGCATGCCCAGGATGCCGAGATAGTGCATCGGGAAGTAGATCGCATAGGTGCCGAGGAAGGTGGCCCAGAAGTGCACACGCCCGAGCGTGTCGTTGAGCATGCGGCCCGTCACCTTCGGATACCAGTGGTAGATGCCGCCAAACACCACCAGGATCGGCGACACGGCCATCACCATATGGAAGTGCGCCACCACGAAGTACGTGTTCGACAGCGGAATGTCCACGCTCACGTTGCCGAGATAGAGCCCGGTCAGCCCACCGAGGACGAAGGTGCTGATGAAGCCGATGGCAAACAGCATCGGCACGGTCAGGTGGATATCGCCGCGCCACAGCGTCAGCACCCAGTTGTAGACCTTGAGGGCGGTCGGGACGGCGATGATGAGCGTGGTGGTGGCAAAGAAGAAGCCGAAGTACGGATTCATGCCGGCAATGAACATGTGGTGCGCCCAGACCACGAAGCTCAGCGCACCGATGGCGACGATGGCCCACACCATCATCTTGTAGCCGAAGATGCTCTTGCGCGCGTGCGTGCTGATGAGGTCTGACGCGATGCCAAAGGCCGGCAGCGCGACGATGTAGACCTCCGGATGCCCGAAGAACCAGAACAGGTGCTGAAACAGCAGCGGGCTGCCGCCGGCATGCTTGAGCGTCTGCCCCATCGACACCACAGCCGGTATGAAGAAACTGGTGCCGAGTGTCCTGTCGAGCAGCATCATCACCGCCGACACGAACAGCGCCGGAAACGCCAGCAGCGCCAGGATGGTCGCGATGAAGATGCCCCACACCGTGAGCGGCATGCGCATGAGCGTCATGCCGCGCGTGCGCGCCTGCAGCGTGGTGGTGACGTAATTCAAGCCGCCCATCGTTGCCGCGACGATGAAGATCGCCAGCGACACCAGCATCAACACGATGCCCCATTCCACGCCGGGCGTGCCCGGCAGGATGGCCTGGGGTGGATACAGCGTCCAGCCCGCGCCGGTCGGCCCGCCTGGCACGAAAAAGCTCGCCACCAGCACCAGCACGGCCAGCAGGTAGACCCAGTAGCTCAGCATGTTGAGAAACGGGAAAACCATGTCGCGCGCGCCCAGCATCAGCGGGATCAGGTAGTTGCCGAAGCCGCCCAGAAACAGCGCCGTCAGCAGGTAGATCACCATGATCATCCCGTGCATGGTGACGAACTGGTAGTAGTGGTTGGCGTCGATGAAACTGAACTTACCCGGAAAGCCGAGTTGCAACCGCATCAGGTCCGACAAAACCAGGCCGACCAGGCCGATGGCGATAGCCGTCAGCGAATACTGCACGGCGATGACCTTGTGGTCCTGGCTCCAGACATAGCGGGTCCAGAAGCTTTGCGGGACGTGATCGGTGTGAGCGTAGGGCATTGCGTCTGCTCCGCTAGGGTTGAGCTGCGCTGCTGGCGGCCGGGCCGCCTTGCGATTCGATGAAGGTCACCAGCGCGGTCAGCTCCTGCTCGCTCAGGTCGAACTTCGGCATGATGGGTGCGAAGCCCTTCACGACGCGGGCCGTCGGGTTGCGGATGAAGGCACGCAGATAGGCTTCGTCCACCTTCGCGGTACTGCCGTCGGCCATCGTTTCGGTCTTGCCGTACAGGCCCTTCCAGGTGGGGCCCACGCGCGGACTGCCGTCCACGGTATGGCAGGCGAAGCAGCCCTTGCCCTCTGCGAGCGTCTTGCCCTGGTCAGCAAGCGCCTGGGCGCTGCCGCCTGCCTTGGTGGATGCGGCCTGTACCCTGGCCTGCTGCCGCTGCGCGAACGTGCTCTGCTGCGCCAGCCAGCGCGAGAACGATGCTTCGTCTTCCACCACCACCACGCCGCGCATGTTGGAGTGCCCGATACCGCAAAGCTGCGCGCACAGGATGTCGTAACGCCCTGCCTTGGTCGGCGTGAACCAGAAGGTGGTCACCATGCCGGGCACCATGTTCATGCGCGCACGGAACGCCGGTACGTAGAAGTCGTGCAGCACGTCGCGCGACCGTGTCAGGACCTGGATTGGCCGGTTGAGCGGCAGGTGAACCTCGGGCGTCTCGATCAGGTAGTTGTCACGGCCGTTGGGGTCAGCGGGGTTCAGGCCGAACGGGTTGTCGTTGCTGATGTAGCGCACGTCCGTCGTGCCCAGCTTGCCACCGGGGCCGGCAAAGCGGAAGCGCCATTGCCATTGCTGGCCGAACACTTCCATCTGCAGCACGTTGGGCGGCGGCCGTACGAAGTCCGCGTAGACGAAGAGCCCCGGTGCCAGCAACGCTGCAACGCCGACAGAGGTCAGGCCGATCAGCCACCATTCCAGCCGCTTGTGGTGCGGCTCGTAGGCAGCGCGATGACCCGTGCGGTGGCGGTAGCGCACTAGTGCGATCACGATGAACAGGTTGATCGCGATGAAGAGCGCGCCAGTAATGACGAGCGTGATCGTCAGCATGTCGTCCATGCGCACCCAGTTCGAGGCGATCGGTGTGATCCACCAGGGACTGGCAAAGTGAAACCCTACCGCCAATACGATGATCAGGCTCAGGGCAATCGCAAGCGCCATAGGCCACCTCGCAGCGCGTCACTCGCTGGAGCCGCTAACAAAAGCTCCTGGCGTAGTTGTGCCGCCTGGCCGTACTTCGTACTGTTTGCTCCGGCACTTCTGCCAGGACCGCTTCGCTGAGCGTTGTAAGCGGCTCTAAAGCAAAGGTAGTCCTCTCCTCTGCATCGTGCAAGAAAGCGCAAGGGGGAAGCGCGCCCCATATACGGATCGCGCGAATGGAGAGTCTCGTGCTGCGATGCAATGCAAAACGGCGCCATTACTTCCCTTTTCTTCCCTATCCGCCCTTGGCACTTCCAGATCCGGCCGTGTCGACAGCGCGTGTACGAGCCCGAAGATCGACAACGTGATCGTGTTGCCGCGCATCTCTTCAGGTGGAATCTTGCGTGCGCGAATATCCGCGCGCATCCGGTCGAGTCCGGCGCGCAGACCGGCCGCGTCCCGATGCGCGGCAGCACCGGGCCGAACAAGCCATCTGGCAGGACTGCTGTCGTGCAGCCTTCATGCGTTGCACCCATGCGCGGAGCTTCCGGGTCTATAGTGATCGATGAGCGTCCCGACTAGCGCGTTGTGCAACCGGCAATGAAAGTCTCCACCCGGGATATCGTCTGACTTTTCCCGACTTTCGTATGGTGTCGTCGACTCGAACAGGCGTGCTACGAACCGCTTGATCGGGATCTGATGGCGTATGTCGACACCTTGATCCGCAGCGGCTGCGGCGCCCGTACCGGCTCCGCGTGGCAATTCGCCCACCGGCAACAATGAAAGGCCGGAGTTTGCCGTGCTGATCGCGCATATCGAGCGGGCTGCACGCGACGTACTCGCGTTTCTCAAGGTCGCTGATGCCCCGTTTCACATTACAGGGTGCTGGGTCAATGTACTGGATCCTGGCGGGACCCACGCGATGCAAAGCCATCCAAACAATTACCTGAGCGGGTTTTGTCGCGATAAGGGAGTCAGTGCGAGCGGATTTGATATGAAGAGGACTGCTTACATGACCAGCGAATAGAATTGCTCGGCGGCGGTTCTGGTGTCGCCAACGTGCTGCATCTGCCCTTTGCGAATCATGTGCATCATTTCGATGCCGGACAGAATGATGCGCGCACACTGGAAACTCTTGAAGCCCATCATCGGCTTGATGACGCGTTTGATGGCGCGGTGATCCTGCTCGATGACGTTGTTCAGATACTTGTTCTGCCGGATCTGGATTGGCTTTTTCCGCTCAGCGTTGAGCGCTTCGAGCGCGGCCAGATTGGCGCCGCTCTTGTCCACCGTGATAGTCTCGGGCTCAACATTCTGGGCAATCGCCTCGTCGAATACCGGCGTGCAGCAGCCTTGTCGCGATGCACACGCAGCAGGAAATCGATCGTGTTGCCCTGCTTGTCGACGGCCCGGTACAGATATTTCCATTGTCCCTTGACCTTGACGTAGGTCTCGTCCATGCGCCAGCTCTTGCCGGCCGGGCGCTTAATTCGCCGGAATGCCTTTTCGAACAAGGGTACGAGTTTGATCATCCATCGGTGCACACTTGAGTGATCGACCTCAATTCCCCGCTCGACCATCATCTCTTCGAGGTTGCGCAGGCTCAGCGAGTACGCCACGTACCAGCGAACACACAGCAGAATCACATCCAGCGGATAGTGCAGCCGTTTTAGAACCTTGCCGATCCCCACAGGAAACGGCGCACGCGATGAATTCTTCGTTTTGCCCATCTCGTTCGTGATTCGTAAGGGAATGCGAATTCTAGCGCACCGCGTTAGCGCGACAGAACCCCTTTGCGCTCGTCTGTCCACGCGATCGCCCAAAGGTGCGCACACTCGGCTGCCTCGTTCTGGCTTTCAAACCAGGCGATATCGCGCTCAATGTGCATCTCCGCCACGCTCGCGACTTCCTGACAGTGACGAGGTCACTGCCAGGAAGTCGCACTGAGAGCTACGCGCGACTGCCGGTTATTGCCCGTCCTCGCCGGACTCTCGTGCCTTGGCGGCGTTTACTGGCGCTATGGTCCCGAAGAGTCCATTAACTTCCTGATTTGGACCAGCAGAGAAGTACAGCGTGTCTGGGCTCGACTTGAGGCCGCCACCCAGTGTCAGCGTCCACAGGCCGTCGATAGCCAGTGGATTGCCGGATGCGTTCTCCAGCTGATCGACAAACCTGCCGTCATTGTCGAAGACATTGATGTGACCATCGCCGAAGTTGCCAATCAGGATCTTGCCGCTGAAGCGGCCGAATGCAAACGATGCGCGCGTGATTCCCCACGGCGAGTTGAGTGCACCCCGGCTGGCGAAGCGGCGCAGCAGGTGGCCGTCGGTATCGAATACATCGACGAAGCCATTTCCTCTGCCGGCAACGTCGTCGTGTTTCTCAGCGTTCTGCAGCGCGTAGGTAACGAAAAGGTCGCCATTGATGTTCGCGATACCGAACGGCGCGTAGCCGGCCGGGATGCGCCGGTCGATGAAGCCGCCGTCTGTCGTCGCAGGCGTAAACAAGCCATTCGTACCGTTCGGCCCGAATACATCGACCCGACCCGAGCGGAAGTTCGTGGCAAACAGGAAGGCTCCTTTCGCGTTCACACCGAAGGCGAGACCCTTGTAGACAGCCCCGCTGGCCGCGGATGGAGTGGACGAATTATCGACCGCGATCACGGCGTGGTCCGCCGGATTCAATCCACCCGCCCAGGCGGAGAGCGTGCCGTCCTCGGTTGCGAAGATGAATACGGCCGGGATCCTGGTGCCTGGAACCAGAAATGCCGATGAGGGATTCCACACTATGCCAGTCGGCGCCGCAGGCGCGGGGTTCGGTGGATTGTTGGGAGAGAAGGGTTGACACGCGCTAGCCGGTATGACGTTGCCTGGCCGAGGGATGGAGACCTGCAGCCGCTGGACCTTTGTGCCCTCGCCGTCATACAGCGTGGAGCAGCCCGTGGCATTGTCGTTGACCCAGAATGGACTTCCTGCTGGACTGAAGGCAATACCCCAGGCGTTCTGCAGTACCCTGTCGACCTTCGGGGCTGCGCCTGCCACGTTGGACACGAGGGGTGTGACGACGTAAGCATCATCGTCAGCGGCAAGTGCGATTGTGAAACCGGCGGCGAGAACGAGCACGGCCGCCGCTTTATGGCCCAAAGAGACCTGAGACATGACTTTCCTCCATAGTGTGACTGGCGAGAAATTGCGCCGTGCGTTAGCGCGAGAGAGGACTGCGGTCCGGTTCACGGCGCGCGAGCGTTCCTGGGTTTCACTTGGCGACCCAGGCGACGCTTTTCGGATTGAAGGCAATGCTCCACGAATGCTTCAGATTTGCGTCGACGCGAGCTGTGGAACCATTGCCGTTGGAAACACGGGTGGTGATCGGGTGTTGCAGGGCGTGCACTGAACCGCCGCGTGCCATACTGTCGGCCAGTAACATGCCGTCCATAGGTGCGCGCAGCGTGTGGATCCGTTTCATGTTCGGCCTCCCGCGCCTGGAGGAGCGTTGGTTGGGATCGAGAGTAAACGGGCGAGCTGCCACCTTTATTCAACGCGCCGAGCGAAAAAGAACAGCGATGAGAATCGTCCGTGTGCCGACGCCAAACGTATGCGAACCGTTTCGGCGTGGGCGTTGCGCTGTTCGAACTGTATCGGCCGACGTGCCCCGTGCAATCGGAGTTGCTTCTCCGCACAATTGGTCCCGCCGGGTGTCAGATTGCGCAGTGGGCGAACTACACGAAGTTATCGCTCGAGATGTACCTTCAATAATGCTGGTCGCCTCTGGGCGCGTCACTTCGGTGCGAAGACGAATGGGTCAAATCGACCCATCTCGGACACCCATAGTCGGTCGCCGGGCGGCCGGTTCAAGGCGGCGGATTCAACCGGTCGATGCAATAGTTTTCTGGAACCGTTCAGCCGGCGTTTCGTAATTCAATGTCTTCCTTGGACGCTCGTTCAGCCTTCTTGCCACGGCATTGAGTTTGGCCTGTGAGTACACCGACAGATCGATACCTTTCGGGAAGTACTGCCTCAGGAGTCCATTGGTATTTTCATTCGAACCCGTTGCCAGGGGTGCTTCGGATCGCAGAAGTACACGGCAATGTCGGTGGCTATGGTGAATCGTTTGTGACCTGCCATCTCCGTGCCTCTGTCCCATGTGAGTGATTTATAGAGTTCGTGCGGGAGCTTGCTTGCATGTTTTATCAGCGCATTGACTACCGTCTCACTGTCCTTGCTGGTGAGCTTCACCAGCATGAGATAGCGCGTCTGGCGCTCTACAAGTGTTGCAATCTGGCTACCGCTGCTGCCACACAGCAGGTCTCCCTCCCAGTGACCAGGCACCGCGCGGTCTTCGACTGTGGCGGGCCGTTCGCTGATTGATATGGCGTCGCGGATCCTGCCGTGATCGTCTGTCTTCTGGGTGTGATGCCGCGACCGCCGCATGGCTCGGGTGCGCCGTAAATGTTCCAGCAGCTCTTTCTTCAGAGCGCCCCGCGCCTGAATGAAGAGACTACGGTAGATGGTCTCGTGTGACACGTGGTGATCCTCGTTGCGCGGCCAGGCGCGTTTCAGCCATCCAGCAATCTGCTGGGGCGACCACTGCAACTGGAGCTTGTCGGCAACGATATGGGCCAGCATCCGATACCTGACCAGTTTGCAGACCTTGGGCCGATGCGCCCGTTCCCATGCGAGCTGGTCCGCATTGCTTGCCCGGTAGCCTTTCTCTCCACTGTTGCGCTTAATCTCGCGACAGATCGTGGAAGGCGACCGCGACAGTCGCCGTGCGATTGACTGGATCGAGTCGCCCGCCACCAGGCCTCTCGAGATCTCCTCGCGCTCAGCAAGCGTTAGCGCCAGCCTTGATCGCCGCCGTTGCGCGGGCTGGATTCCACCAGTTTGCGCCAGAATTCCTTCTACCGACGAATGATTGCGATTAAAAAGCTCGGCGATATGCTGCAACGACTCGCCTGCACGCCAACGCTCCCACATCAACGCTTTCTGGTTCTCGCTGTAGTAGATCCGGCGCCTCTGTTTCATTTGCAACACTCCCGCTGCTCATGCAGCGCTCATTGTGTTGCATCGACCGGTTGAATCCGCCGGCCAAAAGCCGTCGCTTGAGATACCTCTCTCACCGGCACCACCGCCTCTTCAAGATCTGGCCGGCCGCGTCCGCGCGCTGTTGTTGCTGCGTTGTGCGGCGATGCGCGGTGACACTGCTTGCGTCGTACCTCTGAGTGCAGGCTGGACCTGTAATTCTGGGGCCGCAACAGGTTATTCCCCCAATCCGCTATCGCCGATCACGGGAATAGTGAACAGAAAAGTCGCGCCGTATCCGGCATTGTTCTCTGCCCACACCCGCCCACCATGGGCATCGATAATCGAACGGCAAATAGAAAGCCCCACACCCATACCTTCGGGCTTCGTAGTAAAGAACGGTTCGAATAGCCGATCGGCGTGCTGCAGGTCAATTCCTGTCCCGGAGTCTTGCACCGAGACGATTACATAGCCGTCGTCGCTGCGCCACGACTTGATCGTCAGTTCGCGCGGCCGGTCTTCGATCGTGCTCATTGCCTGGATACCGTTTGTAATCAGATTCGTGATGACTTGTGCCAGTTGGATCTGATCGCCAAGCACCGCAGGCAGTTTCGAAGCAAGCGTCGCGCGCAGTGCTACGTTGTGCTTCAAGACCTCGCGCTGGAGCAGTACCATGACGTCACTGATCAGCTCGTTGATTTCCAGTCGCGTCATCTCAGGGGCAATCCGCTTTGCGAGCATGCGGACGCGCTTGATGATTTCGGTCGCGCGTTGTACATCGGTAAGCATGCGTTGCACGGAGGCTCGCACTTTTTCAAGGTCGGGTACGTCCCGGTCAATCCATCGCAGGCACGCGGCACCATGGGTGGCGACCGCTGCGAGAGGCTGGGCGATTTCGTGGGCCACCGACGCGCCCAATTCGCCGATCGACGTCAAACGAGACACCTGCTGCAGCGCCTCTTCGACCCGCTTGCGCTCGGTGATGTCGGTGCCCGTTTCGAGCGTCGCGATCGGTCGCCCCTGTTCGTCTCGCACCAGGGCCCAACGGCTGGCCACTGCGGCTTCCGACCCGTCGCGCCGGGTATTGACGATCTCGCCTTCCCAACGGCCCGTTTCAATCAAATTTTTTTTGATGTCCTCGAGTGCTGCAGGAAAACGCGTGTGAAGCAGACGGTCCGCAACGTGGCCGAGCGCCTCGTGTTTCTTCCACCCATAAAGCGCTTCCGCGCCGCTGTTCCAGTAGGTAATTACATCGTCCATATCGCGAACTACGACGCTGTCATGTGTAAGGTCGAGAAGCTGTGCCTGCTCACGATGGACAGCTGCTAGTCGGCGAGTCCTGTGCACGAGAAAGGTGACGACGAACGATGTCACAAAAAAGGCAGTCAACGCTACGATGTCCTGCTGGGCATCTATCCGGAAGGTAAACAGTGGCTGTGTGAAGAAAAAGTTGAGGCAACCAGCAGCGATCACCGAGATAGCTACCGATGAAACGAGGCTGCCCATCAGTGACACCAGCAAGACCTCGATCAGGTAGACGAACCCAACTACCGCGACGCCGGCCCCCAAGCGAAAGCATAACCAGGTCGCGACCGCTATGCTGATAGCGCCGGCGAACAGGATCGCGGCAAGGGAGCGCGATTGAACGATCCCGGTGGTCGTTCTGGTTGCGCGGATCCCCGACCAGCCACCGTTTGCAAAGAGATCCTTCATTCGGTTTTTCACCTTTGAACGGCAAGTCGAAGCGCTGACTCGCCCTCTCGGTCAAGGGAGACCGTAAACCATGTGCTCGTGGTACTCACGCAAAGTCTGGGCGTGCTGCGCCTGGCAACACCTCTGCGTTCACCCAGCCCTACTTTCATTGGGGAGGACTGTCCTGTCAATCCTGATCTATCATCAGGGCTGTCCGCAGGCGAGCGGACCGCTCCCCTGACTTCGCTCGAACATCATGCGTGTCTGCTGCACATCGCGGGGCCAGGAACCTTGTTCATGCGCAAACTTGCGATGCGAGCGAAAGGCCGGGTCAACTTTCATGACAGTCTCGCAGCACGGCGAGCGCTGTCGTCGCGTTTGAATCGGCCTCGTCGACACACAACGCGACGTACACCAGGAACATCTACGCACTTTCGAGGCCGCCATGCAGCGCGCCGATGCGCGCGCTGCCCTCACGCTGGAGGAACACATCAGCACGACGCTGATGATCGTGCGCCGTGCTCCGGCGGGTGCGCTGCCTTTTGCGTGAGCGCGCGCACGAGTGGTGGCCTGGCTTCACCGCATGCGTCCGTTCTCCACCAGGCGCTTGTGCCACGACAACGCTTCATCGAGTAGATGCGGCGTGTGCTTGCCCACGCTCTCGCGGCAGGCGCGCTCGAAGTAGTCTTCGAGCAGCGGACGATAATCGGGATGCGCGCATTGCGCGATGATGGCCCGGGCGCGCTGCTTGGGCGAGAGCCCGCGCAGATCGGCAAGCCCCTGCTCGGTCACGATCACGGTCACGTCGTGCTCGGTATGGTCAACGTGGCTTGCCATGGGCACGATGCATGAAATGGCACCGTTCTTCGCAATGCTCGGTGTCACGAAGCATGACAAGAAGCCATTCCGCGCAAAATCGCCTGAGCCGCCAATGCCGTTGATGATCGAGGTGCCCGCGACGTGTGTGGAATTGACGTTGCCATAGATGTCCGCCTCCACCATACCGTTGATGGCAATGCAGCCCAGACGCCTCACCAGTTCGGCGTGGTTCGAGATTTCCTGGGGACGCAGCACGATGCGGCTCCGGTAGTGGCCGATGTTTCGCTGGAATTCATCGACGCCCTCTGGGCTCAGCGAGAGCGCCGTGGCCGAAGCTACGCGCAGCGTGTCGGTGCGGATCAGGTCCAGCATGCCGTCCTGGATCACTTCGGTGAACGCGCTGAGGCCTTCGAAGCCTCCCTCGCGCAAGCCACTGAGTACGGCGTTGGCGATATTGCCCACGCCCGACTGCAGCGGCAGCAATTCCGGGCGCAGCCGGCCGTGCGCGATTTCGTGCCGGAAGAACTCGACGAGATGTCCGGCGATGCGCGCGCTGATTTCGTCAGGTGCCGCGAAGCGTCCCAGGCGGTCCGGCGCGTTGGTCTCGACGACCGCCACCACCTTCGCGGGATCGACGCGCAGATATGGCTCGCCGATGCGGTCGCCGGGCGCGACTAGCGGTATCGGCTTGCGCTCAGGCGGAAGCGCCGTGCCGTAGTAGATGTCGTGCATGCCATCGAGTTCGGCGGGCTGATTCGAGTTCACCTCGAGGATTACATGAGTCGCGAGATCGAGCCACGTCTTGTTGTTGCCCACCGAAGTCGAAGGAATCAGGCGGCCGTCGGGCAGGATGCCGACGACCTCGATCACAGCGAGGTCGATATCGCCGAGAAAACCGAACCAGGCATACTGCGCCACCTGACCGAGGTGAATGTCCATGTACTCGATCTCGCCCCGATTGATGCGCGCGCGTAGTTCTGGATCGCTCTGGTAGGGTAGACGAAAATCGATTCCACCCACTTTGGCGAGCGCCCCGTCGAGTTCCGGCGCCGTGGAAGCACCCGTCAGTACGCGAATGGCGAACCGTTCGCCACGTGCGTGCGCCCCCTCGATCAGCAGCGCGAGCTCGAGCGGCACGGCCTTCGGATACCCTGAGCCGGTGAACCCGCTCATACCAACCGTCATGCCCGGCTGAATCCGCGCCGCAGCTGCGCCGGCCGGCATCAACTTCGACTTGAACGTTGCATTTCGAATGCGTGAGTTCATACCCGCTCCTTGCCGTTCCATTTCTACGGACACGTTTGAATCGCTTGCGGGCCGGGCTATGCACCACGCCCAGCGCACCCGTCAATGCACTCTACGCGCATCCCGCCCGGATGCCGTGGGCTTGTGCACACAGCGACCGGTATCCGTTCTTTGCCCGACAAGCTCCTCGGCTGCGCACGCCTCGCGCATCCCGGATGGCGCCGCGGTTGACCGCGGTCCGCCGATTGGCCACAGCCAGCACGGCGCGCCTCCGGCACACCACCTGCCTGATGGGCGAATGTCGCGCCCGTCAGGAGCCAACCGCGGCGGCTACCTTTCTGACCGACCCACGCGCCATTTCCATCATGGCATCCAGGCGCATCCGTGTGATCCATCTTGCCGGACACTAAACGCGATGGCCTGGGCAGCGCCTTACTCGCGCGACGGCACTGGTCCGCTTGCAATCTCGGCCATGCTGAGCGTACTTCTCGCGCAGCAATGACTGGCTTGCGCGCTCCGCATAGCGCCCCTTGCGCAAAGCGAAACTCTGCGCCCTCGCCGCGCAGAAGGTCATACGACTGCCCCACGAGGTCGACGGCTCCGAATGGACTTTCCGCGCACCGGCTGCCACCTGCACGCTCGACGCGTTCCATTCTGGATGCTGCCACTCTTCGGTGCACGCAAAGGGGAATGAAGGCGCCCGGCAGATGCGATCTTGATCCCGCAGGAAGCTGACAAGGATTCGGCTACAAAGCCTTTTCCGGAGCGCTGGGATGCATCTCTCCTCACGTGGCCTTGTTTCCAAACTGATATGCATATTCACGGTTGAGCAAGCGGTGTGCCGGTGTTCGATAAGACTGGAGCCGTGTTCGGTGTGAACAAAGTCAGGCACGGAACCGTACACTGACACGTCGTTCGTGCCAAAGTCCGGGATGCTATCGATTTGGGCATCTCGGGCTGCAAACTGGGCTTAGATGGATCGGAACGAACCGCGCGGTCCACGAGCCCGCTGGTTTTCAGACTGACCTGACACGTCGCTTCGAAGCCGACCCGGCCGCGTTGGCGGATCTGGGCAACACGGCGAAGCTCAAGGATGTCGCCCATGACGAATTCGACGCCGTCTTCTATCCGGGCGGGCACGGTCCGATGTGGGATCTCGCTGAAGACCCTGACTCCATTGGCCTGATCGAGCGCACGATCGCAGCCGGCAAGCCCGTCGATCTTGTCTGCCACGCGCCCGGGGTGCTGCGGCACGTGAAGGGTCCCGATGGCAAGCCGCTAGTCAACGGCAAGTCGGTCACGGGCTTTACCAATAGCGAAGAGGAAGCGGTTGGCCTGACCAAGGTGGCGCCGTTCCTCGTTGAAGACGAGATCAAAGCGAAGGGCGGCAACTATTCGAAGGGCCCGGACTGGTAGCCGTATGTGCTCGAAGACGGCCTGCTGTTCACCGGGCAGAATCTCGCATCGTCGGGGCAGGCCGCAAAGGCATTGCTGGAAAACTTGGGCACGCGTCACTGAGTTCTGCTGTCGCGCCGGAAAGTGGCGACTGTCCGGCGCGGGCGCCGCCCGAACTCATCATGGCAATTCGTCATCGCCGGAGCGTTGCAATACCGGATCGGGGAAATCGAATGAAAGGACTTCCCCGTCCTGAGGCTGCGGCGAAGCCGCGAATGTCGGCACCAAAGTGCCATGATGGAGTGTCGTGCCTTCATCAACGCCAGTAAGAGGGGAAGTCCATGTCCATTGTCACCGTCGGAATCGATCTTGCCAAGAATGTGTTTGCAATCCATGGAGTGAATGAAACCGGCAACGCGATATTGGCCAAGCCGAAGGTCACGCGTGATCAACTCGTGGCGTTGATTGCGCAATTGCCGCCGTGACTGATCGGTATGGAAGCCTGCTCGGGCGCGCATCACTGGGCCCGCGTGTTCCAGCGATATGGGCCATGTGGTGAAGCTGATGGCTGCCCGGCTGGTGGCACCGTACCGGATGTCCGGCAAGCACGGCAAGAACGACGCGGCAGATGCCGCGGCCATCTGCGAGGCAGTGACGCGCCCCAGCATGCGTTTCGTGCCGGTCAAGGACGAACACCAGCAGGCGACGCTTTGCCTCCATCGAACGCGGCAAGGCTTTGTTGAAGAGCGTACTGCAACATATAACCGTCTCCGTGGACTGCTCGCCGAATTCGGCGTGGTCTTGCCGCAGAAACCGGAGCGTTTGCGCAAGGAGATCACAGCGCACCTGGATTCTTTGCCGGGTTGGGCTAGCAGAAGCATCCGAGACCTGCTCGAACACGTCGACAACATCGAAGACCGGCTGGCCGAATATGATCGCGCGATCCGCGAGGTAGCGCGCGAGGACGAGCGTAGCCGGCGACTGATGCAATTGCGTGGCATCGGCCCGACTACAGCCAGTGCGTTGCTTGCAAGCATCGGCGCCGGGCACGACTTCAGGAACGGCCGTCAGGTAGCCGCCCGGCTCGGCTTGACGCCTGGGCAATATAGCAGCGGAGGTAAAGCGCGACTTGGCAGTATCACCAAGGCTGGCGACGCCTATATACGCTGTCTGCTCGTGAACGGTGCTCGCGCAGTCATGGCGAACCTGGGTGACAAACAGGACCGCTTCAGCCGTTGGGTCAGGGCCTTAACCGAGCGTCGCGGCTATTGGCGCACTGCTGTGGCTATTTCTGCCAAAAATGTGAGGATGGCATGGGCTCTGCTGAGATACGGCGATGACTTCAAACATGAACTATCTGCGGGTTAAAACACCGGCATCCACACCGTACCGCCATCTGACCATGACCAGATAGAAGATCACTTTGCACTGCCAGCGGTGATGTGAAGTGGGTTTGACCCGCGCGGGGCCTACCTGCGAAAAGTACTGGGACTTCAATCCCGATAATCGAGCGAGGTCCTCGCGCACGTCTTTCCATCAGGGTCCGGGCCACTGGACCACAATGACCGTTTGTAGTTCTGCAGTCCTTCACCTTCTCACGCAACACAGGCAACGGCAAAGCACCAAGATAAATCCGCGATTGAGCTTGCGCTCAACGGGGAAGCCCTTGTAGTACTTCTCGTGCTGAAAATGGCGCTAAGCCGCGGCCCACTCGCTCCCCTCTGGCGAACGGATCAAGTGGGCCAGCAATGTTCAATGCAGAGTGTGGATGCAGTTGATGGCCTCATCATCAGCGTCATCGGACGAGGCTTGATCAAGGATTGCGCACCGGAAGTCGAACTTGACGCGAAGGATCGCTGATTCAATCCGTACATCGCCCCGATGGCCCATCAGGCGGGTATTGATCGCCTCCTCGACGGCTAGAATCGCCTGCTCGATGCTCTCCGGATCATCGTTGTCGAATCCGACCTCGACCTCAACGCTCTCGAGCAGGTCTAGCGCTGTTTCAATGTCCTCTGAAGCGACATACAGCGTCGTGGCGTCTTCTCTCATGTACCCTCCCCGTTGGGTTGTCTAAAGTCTTCAGACAGGTGCGAATAGCACGGCTATCGTTGCACAACCAGAACAAACCTGCCGAGCGACGAAGGCAGGTGTTGGGTTTGAAACAACGGAGGGGTTGCTGTACGTAGTTAAGCGAATAGAATTGAAGGTTCCCACTGTTCCGTGGTCGTTGAGTTCGCCCCGAAGCCGTCGTTCAAGTTGACACGATTACAACGACTTCTTTCACATTGCCTCCGCGCCTTTTCGAGCCAGCTGCTGAAACCGTTGGCAGTGTCGGCTCTCCTGCAGTTGCCAGCCTGACGTTTAGCTTGATTGCAATCGGCTCGACGCCGGCGTTGGTTTGACCATCGGCAGCCGCAAGTTAGGCCTATCTGGCGAGTCTCGCTTCGAGATAGCGCACCAGCAATGCATCTGCATAAGGTCTGTCGCCAACCGGACCGGATTTGCCATGATCAATCCGGCCCGCCAAATTGCATCCTGGGCTTGACCGTACCACGCACTTCAATGCCCGAGTTAATTGCCCGATGCGCTCGAGTTTTCCCGAGACTTCGACATGCAACGATATCGTTATGATACGTTTTCTTACCGAAACAGAAAGCTGCCCAATTAAACATTTGGAGTACTTATGTAAGATGGAGTGTGTGCCTCTCACCAGGTCTGTCCTGTCCCACTATCGATGAACCTCGCCTATCCGATGGACGCGTGCACTTGCGAGGGAAATTGTGCCTGTCGCTTACCGTGACGGCTTTCTCATCGACGGCATGGTCGCCAAACATGGCGCTGCCCTAGCTCACGGTTGCGCGCTCGCGCGCAGACAGTCGAGCGCGAGCGCGACGGCATGGCGGCCTTCCGCGTCCGCGCGCCAGTACATCGAGACAGCGCCCGCCCCGCCAAACGGCATCGGCAACACGTGCAGTAAGCCCGATCGCTCAAAGCGCTGGGCTGCGCGCTGCGACGCGACGCCGAGCAACTCCGAATGCTTGAGCAGCGTTATGTTGAGCAGCGACGAGTTCGATTCGATGCAGTTTCGCGGCATGCTCCTCCCGGCCGAGATAAGCGCCGATTCAAGCGCGTTGCCGATCGGCGTACCTTCAGGCCAGACGATCCA
The DNA here is from genome assembly GCF_038900695.1 of Paraburkholderia sp. JHI2823. NCBI lineage: Bacteria > Pseudomonadati > Pseudomonadota > Betaproteobacteria > Burkholderiales > Burkholderiaceae > Paraburkholderia > Paraburkholderia sp. JHI2823. The sequence continues at coordinate 44,806 of NZ_JAYMRY010000045.1, forward strand.
CCGATAGTTGAACAGATCGTCCCAGGCGATGACATCACGCGACGCGAGCGGATGTTCCAGCCCGGCAACAAAGTTGACCGGATCGTGGTAGAGCGTCTCCGACTTCAGTTGTGAGGTCAGTTGCGGGTTCGCGGCGCGGCCGACCACGACGTCGACCTCGCCTTGCAGCAGTTGCGGAACCAGGCGATCCATCGTGCCCTCGGCAAGCCGCACCTGGGCGCGCGGCATCTGCCGGATCAAACGCGCCACCGCAAGCGGCACCGTATCGGCGGCCGATACGCCCGATGCGCCGATCGTGATGAGCCCGCTGCCGCCGTCGCGCAGCGCATCCATATCGTCACGCGCGCTGTCGAGGTGGCCGATGATGCTCCGCGCGTGCTGAACCATCGCTTCGCCATACGGTGTCGGCCGCAGGCCGCGCGCATGACGCTCGAACAGCGGCAGGCCGACATCGGCCTCCAGTTCCTTCAGCCACTTCGACAGTGCCGGCTGCGTCGTGTGCAACGCTTCGGCCGACTGGCTCAAATTGCCGGTCTGCGCGAACGACAACAGCATCTGCAGATGCCGCAGGCGCAACCGGTAGGTCCAGTCGAGCATTGCCTCTCCCTCCGAGGTATATCTGTTTTCGTATAGATAATGACAATTTGCCATTATACAAATATACCGCGCCCGAATATAAATGCACCCAAACAGCAAGTACCGTGGCGCTCCTCTCCTCTGGAACGCCCGATCGCGCAGGAGACACGCGTGTCCACATCCCTGTCAGCAAACCGCCGCGCCGGGCATCGCATTTCGCGGCCGCGGGTGTCTGCGCCCCTCGAAGTTTCCGATCTGGGCTGCGCCTGAGCGGCCCGGTGCCCATCCATTCGACAGAGAGATACATCCATGCCATTCATCTTCCCGCCTGAAACGCCGATCGCCGTGCCCGTCGTCGGCGCGAGCGACTCGATCGCCGTGCGTCGCGTCTATTGCGTGGGCCGCAACTACGCCGCGCACGCACGCGAAATGGGTTTCGATCCGGATCGCGAACCGCCGTTCTTCTTCTGCAAGCCCGACAACGCGGTCGTGCCGGTCGCGTATGACGAAATGCTCGAACTGGCCTACCCGGCCGAGACCGAGAACTATCACTACGAAGCCGAACTCGTCGCGGTGATCGGCAAGACCGGCTCGAACGTGCCGCTCGAACAGGCGCTCGACCATGTATGGGGCTATGCGGTCGGCCTCGACATGACCCGCCGCGACCTGCAGATGAAGATGCGCGAAATGGGCCGTCCGTGGGAAATCGGCAAGGCGTTCGACGAATCGGCGCCGATCGGCCCGATCCATCCGGCTTCCCAGGTCGGCCACTTCGAACAGGCAGGCATCTGGCTGACCGTGAACGGCGAAACAAAGCAGAAGAGCGACGTCACGCACCTGATCTGGTCGGTCGCGGAAACCGTGTCGTACCTTTCGCGCTTCTTCAAGCTCGAACCGGGCGACCTGATCTACACCGGCACGCCCGAAGGCGTCGGCGCGGTGAAGCGCGGCGACACGATCAAGGTCGGCGTCGAGCGCCTCGGCGAACTCACGGTCAAGATCGTCTGACGCACACCCCGATATCAAACAGGACCACCGACGTGGATCTCTATAGCTTCTTCAACAGCTCGAGCTCTTACCGCGTGCGCATCGCGCTCGCGCTCAAGGGTATCGAGACGACTTTTCACGGCGTGAATATCCGCGGCGGCGAGCATCACGACGCGCAGTACATGGCGAAGGTCAACCCGTCGGCCGTCGTGCCCGCGATCGTTGATGGCGACTTTCATCTGGGTCAGTCGCTCGCGATCATCGACTGGCTCGACGCCAGGCATCCCGAGCCGCGTCTGATTCCGGCCGAGCCGGTACGGCGCGCGCATGTGCTCGAATTTTCGAACTTGATCGCATGTGACATTCACCCGGTCAACAACCTGCGCATCCTCAAGTATCTGACCGACGTGCTCAAGGTCACGCTCGAGCAGAAGGACGCCTGGTATAGGCACTGGATTGCAGAGGGTTTCGGCGCTGCCGAGCGCCTGCTCGATCAGGCCGCATCGCGCGAAGGCGGCCCGTGGTGCTTCGGCGCGGAGCCCACGCTCGCCGACGTGTGCCTCGTGCCGCAGGTCGCGAACGCTCAGCGTATGGGGTGCGAGCTGTCCGCGTATCCGCGGGTAATGGCCGCATACCGCCGTGCAGCCGAGCATCCCGCCTTCGTCAAGGCCGAACCAAAAAACCAGCCCGACTACACCGCATAACGCACCGGGCTCTTGACCGCATTTTGGTTTTCGAATCATCCAGGAGACAGACATGCCCCAAACATACAAGGCCCATCGCCGCGTGATCGTGGTCGGCGGCGGCATTGGCGGCCTCGCCGCGGCGCTCGCCATCGCGAGACAGAACATCGAGGTGCTGCTGCTCGAACAGGCGCCACAGATCGGCGAAATCGGCGCAGGCATCCAGCTCGGCGCGAACGCATTCACGGCGCTCGACGCGCTCGGCGCGGGCGAGGCTGCACGCAATCGCACCGTCTACACCGATTCGTTGACGCTGATGGACGCGGTCGATGCGAAGGAGATCGTGCGCATTGAAACGGGCGACGCCTACCGCAAGCGCTTCGGTAATCCGTACGGCGTCATCCATCGTGCCGACATCCACCTGTCGATCTTCGAAGCGGTGCAGGGCAACCCGCTGATCCAGTTCCGCACCAATACGCAGATCAGGCAGCTCGAACAGAGCGAGCGCGGCGTCACGGTGATCGACCAGCACGGCGAACGTTATACGGCCGATGCCGTGATCGGTGCAGATGGCGTGAAGTCCGCGGTGCGTGCGGCGCTCCATGGCGACGAGCCCACCCCGACCGGCCACGTGGTGTACCGCGCGGTGGTCAACGTCGAGAACATGCCGAAGGATCTGCAGATCAATTCGCCCGTGGTCTGGGCCGGCCCGCGTTGCCACCTCGTGCACTATCCGCTGCGCGGCGGCCGCGAATACAACCTCGTCGTCACTTTCCACAGCCGCCAGAAGGAAGTCTGGGGCGTGACCGATGGTAGCAAGGAAGAAGTGCTGTCGTACTTCGAGGGCATCCACCCGTTGCCGCACCAGATGCTCGACCGGCCGAGCTCGTGGCGCCGCTGGGCTACCGCCGACCGGGATCCGGTCGATCAGTGGAGCTTCGGCCGCGTGACGATCCTCGGCGACGCCGCGCACCCGATGACGCAATACCTTGCCCAGGGTGCCTGTCAGGCGCTCGAGGATGCAGTCACGCTCGGCGAGGCGATCAAGGCCACCGACGGCGATTTCGCCGCGGCTTTCAAGCTCTATGAACAGGTCCGGATTCCGCGCACCGCGCGCGTGCTCTGGAGTGCGCGCGAGATGGGCCGCATCTATCACGCGAAGGGTGTCGAGCGTCTCGTGCGCAACCAGTTGTGGGTTGGCCGCACCCGGGATCAGTTCTATGACGCGCTCGACTGGCTGTATGGCTGGCGCGTGGAAGACTGCCTGAAGGGCGTGGCCTGAGCCGCTGGCGGAGCCCGGGCACGCCACGAAACCCGGTTGGGCGCGACGCGCCCGGCCTCTCTCACGGGAGCTACCACGGCAGCGCATCGTGCGGCCCCGCAACCCGTCCATACCGAAGGAGACACGGATGGCCACCCCTGCGTCGACGCTCGACGTCACCTCATTCATCGACCGCAACCGCATCACGCCGTTCCAGCTGCTGATCGCGGTGCAGTGTTTTCTGATCGTCGCGATCGACGGTTTCGACACCGCCGCAATCGGCTTCATCGCCCCGCCGATCCGCGCGCTCTGGCATCTTTCACCGCAAGACCTCGGTCCGGTGTTCGGCGCGGGACTCGCTGGTCTGATGGCCGGCGCGCTGCTGTTCGGCCCGATCGGTGACCGCATCGGGCGCAAGCGTCTGTTGCTCGGCTGCCTGCTCGTGTTCGGCATGTCGAGTGTCGCCGCCGCCGCGTCGCCGTCGTTCGGCTGGCTCATCGCGCTACGCTTCGTGACCGGCCTCGGCCTGGGCGGCGCGATGCCAAACGCGGTTACGCTGACTTCCGAATATTGCCCGGCACGTCTGCGCTCGTTCCTCGTCACCACGATGTTCTGCGGCTTCACATGTGGCTCGGCGCTGGGTGGATTCGCGGCTGCCGCGCTGATCGTGAATTTTGGCTGGCGCTCGGTGCTGCTCGTCGGCGGCGTCGTGCCGCTCGTGATGGCTCTCGTCTATGTGCGAGCGCTGCCAGAATCGGTGCGCTACATGGTGAATGCGCAATGGCCGGCGGCAAGGATCGCCGCAACGCTGCGGCGCATCGATCCGAACGCGAACCTCGACGGGGTCACGTTCAGGGCCGCCGACGTGAGCCACGGCTCTGGGGGCTCGCATATCGGCCGGCTGTTCGCGCCGGAACTGCGAAGCGGCACGCTGTTGCTGTGGCTCACGTTCTTCATGAGCCTGCTCGTGATCTATCTGCTGCAAAGCTGGCTGCCGACGCTGCTGCACACGAGCGGCGCCTCGCTGCGCACGGCGGCGCTCGTGACGGCGATGTTCCAGGTTGGCGGCACGCTCGGTGCGATCGCGCTCGGCTGGCTCATGGACCGTCTCAACCCCTGCTTCGTGCTGGCCGTCGCCTACGTGCTGGCGGGCGTGTTCATAGCCACCATCGGTCACGTGACCGGCAACCCGTGGCTCGCCACGATTTCGGTGTTCTGGGCGGGTGTGTGCGTATCGGGCACGCAGTGCGGTGCGAACGCGTTGTCCGCCGCGTTCTACCCGACCGACTGCCGCGTAACGGGTGTGAGCTATGCGAACGGCGTCGGCCGCTTTGGCTCCGTGCTCGGCTCGCTCGCGGGCGGCTCGATGCTGGCGGCCGGGTTCGACATGCCGACGCTGTTCGCGGTCGTCGGCGTTCCAGCGGTCGTGGCCGGCTTCGCAATGGCCGTATTCGGTTTTCGCATGCGGCGGGCGCAGGTCGCACCCGCGCCGGTGGCCGTTGGCCAATGGGAATAAGCAGAGGCTTTTTTGTTGCGAACTTCATCCGTAAGGGAAAGCAAGATTATGAGCAATCAAACACCCCACGGTGGGCAGCCGGAAGATACCCCCGCGCTTCGTCAGCTCTACGCCGACTTCAAGAGCAACCACCTAAATCCACTGTGGACGCAGATCGGCGGGCTGATGCCGAAGCATCCGAAGCCGCGCGCGGTGCCGCACGTGTGGAAATGGTCGACGCTGTACCCGCTCGCGCAGCAGTCGGGCGACCTGGTGCCCGTCGGCCGCGGTGGGGAGCGCCGGGCCATCGGACTCGCGAACCCCGGCCTCGGCGGCGAAGCCTATGTCTCACCGACCTTGTGGTGCGCGATCCAGTATCTCGGTCCGCGCGAAACGGCACCCGAGCATCGTCACTCGCAGAACGCGTTCCGCTTCGTCGTCGAAGGCGAAGGCGTCTGGACGGTCGTCAACGGCGACCCGGTGCGCATGAGCCGCGGGGACTTCCTGATCACACCGGGCTGGTGCTTCCACGGCCACCAGAACGTGCGCAACGCGCCGATGGCCTGGATCGACGGGCTCGACATACCGTTCAGCTACATGAACGACGTGGGCTTCTTCGAAATCGGCCCGGATGAACTGAGCGACAGGACGACGCCGGACTTCTCGCGCGGCGAACGCCTGTGGTGCCACCCTGGGCTGCGGCCGCTGTCGGGGCTGAAAAACACGATCTCGTCGCCGATCGGTGCTTATCGCTGGGAATACACCGATCGTGCGCTGAGCGAGCAGCTGCGTCTCGAAGACGAGGGCTATCCCGCTACGGTCGAGCCAGGCCACGCGGCCGTCCGCTACGTCAATCCGACGACAGGCGGCGACGTCATGCCGACGATTCGCGCCGAGTTCCATCGGTTGCGCGCAGGTGTGAGCACCGCCTCCCGTCGTGACGTCGGTTCACTGGTGTTCCAGGTGTTCGAGGGACGTGGCGCAGTCGTTCTCGATGGTGCGAGGCGCGAACTGGAAAAGGGCGACATCTTCGTCGTGCCGAGCTGGGTACCCTGGTCGCTTCAGGCGGAAAGCCAGTTCGACCTGTTCCATTTCTCGGATGCGCCGATCATGGAACGCCTGCACTTCGATCGCACGCTGATCGAAGAGCGCAAATAACGAGAATCAAAGGCCCCGGCCATTGAATGGCTGGGGCCCGCAGCGAACGGAGCAAGTCTGGCGACTGGCGCCCTGCGCAGCACGAAAGTCTTTAAACGATCATTCCGGGGACCGCCATTGGCGCCACGCCCCCTGTTCCCCGACGCGTGCAACGCAAGCCCGTTCAGTCCGCGGAAAATGTCTCGCCGAATAGGTCTGGACCGGTGTGAGCCACGGTCGGCTCCGGCACCGTGCCCGCGCGGACCAGCGCCAATTGAGAGGAAGGCAACCATACCTCCTCCAGTGCGCTGATACCGCCTTCGATCAACTGCTGCAGGAAGAAAGACGGCTTGCGGCCGGTCGTTTCGCCCAGGAACCGGATCCTGCGCTCGATGACCGGATCGATACGGACCGCGACAACCTTCAACTTTTCTGCGCTCTTCTTCCTGCCCAACATGTGCTCCCTGACAATCCACTTCATCGCATTTTAATCGACGCCCTCGGCACACGCCCCCCGTCGCTCAACATTGCCGTTCCTGACCGGGCATCGGACGTTCATTCGCCAAAGCCTGGTGCTGCTGCCGCTTGTGTTCGTCACTTCCCTGACTAGACTGAAATGTGCCGGATAAGGCTCGTTGAGCGGCAGTCGGCCGTCGCGGGTCAACAGGCGGCCACCAGGCGCGCAGATCACGCCGGCCAGGAGACAAAGTGAAACGCTTCATTGCAACGCTTGGAAAGAGCATGACATCGAGGCTGACGCAGTGCACCGTGGCAGGTGCGGTTCTGCTCGCGTGCCTCGTTTCCTTCGCGTCGGCGTATGCCCAGCCCGTGGTCACGGGGCCACTGAGCATCAACGGGTCGCTAGTTGTCCTTGGGCCGGTGACAGTCGATGGCTCCCTGACGGTGGCCGGTGACATTTACGCCCGCGGCCCGATCACGGCGGCCTGGATTGAACACATTCCTCCCGACGAACCGGGCGTAAGCATGCGCTGGGGAGAAAACACATTTCATGGACCGCTTACTGTGCACGGCTCCCTGATTGTCCACGGCGATCTGGAAGCGCATGGCCCGATCACCGTGGGCGGTCCTGCTGGTGCCGTCGGGCGAGTGAACGCCGAAGGCCCGATTACCGAGCGCCGTTGAAATGCGTGGAGAGAGTGTATTGAGCATCGCATGCGAAAGCACCGATTTCGCCGGCGCACCGTGGACGTTCTGGTCCAAATCCTCGAGGTAGAAATCGGTACGCTTGCTCACAGCGTAATCGCACTGCACATGCCCGTGTTCCATCCCGGCGAGAAGCCGTTATAGGCACCATGCGTGTAGGCGAACGGCTTCGTGAAAATTCGAACGTGAGAGCGACCCGCTGAATACGCGGGTCGCCGGATCATGCAGGCGTTCGAGCGCTGGATTGAATTCAGCTCGGATGAGAAGGCACTTCGCCGCCGAGCGGAACGTGCAAGCTGGATTTATGAAACAGCGGGTGACGGCGCGCAAGGATGAAGTAAATCAATCCGGCCAGGAGCAATCCGGCTTCAAAACTCAGGTCCCCCCATCCCAGGACGTTGTGCATCAGCGGACTGACGTAGGTGGGAGAATTGGAAAACGCGACGCATGCCACGGTGCCCGCAATCAATGCGATGACTCCAGGCCAGAAGATCCCACCGTTATACCAGTAGGCGCCACTTCCCCATTTCATCCAGTCTTCCCTGCTGTACCGCCCATCGCGCATGAAGTAGTCGACGATGACAATGGCGGCCCATGGCGCGGTCCAGAACACCATGTAGTTCAGAAACACCTGGTACATGTCGAAGAACTGTCCGAAAAACACGGTGACGATCCGGAAGCACAGCGTGAAAAGCGCAATGATGGTTAGCGATGTCACACGGTTGATCGGAATACGCAGGGCCAGCAGGCCAAGACCAGCGGTGTAGCCGTTGGGGACGTTTGCTGCAATCCCCCCGAGGATGATCGCGAACAGGAGCGGAACGGTGAACCACGTCGGCAGGAACCGGCCCAACTGGCTTACCGGGTCGTCACCGAGCGAGCCCCCCAGCGCGGTTGCAAACAGCACGCCGATGACTTCGCAGAACACGAGCGCAACGAACTGGCCACCACCCGCCGCGAGCGCGATTTTCTTCCAGCTCGTTTCAGCCGGAAAATAACGGCTATAGTCCGAAGCGAAATTGGCCCAGCCAATCGGATAGGAAAAGACGATCCCCATCGCGATCAACCACGTGTGGAATGAGCCGCCGCCGTGATTGATGGCGGACGCTGCGGCAAGGCTCGTATGGGGCAGCACAAAGGCTGCCAGGCCGCCAAACAGAATCGCAAGTGCCACGGCGATCCACTTCTCCGCTGCGATGATGGTCGCGTGACCGAAGATCGCTAACAGGATTTCCGCAGCGAGGATGATGGCAAGCGACACCCATACGACTGCGTGGCTCTGAAAACCGCCCATCTTTAGCAGTGTCTCTAGCGCCTGTGTTGCGACCACGGAGTTGATCGAGAACCAGCTCAGTGCCGAAACAAGGCTCACAGCCTTCGGCAGGAACGAGCCAAGCTGGCCGAACGAACTGCGTGAGGTCATGATGCCCGATGTTCCGGTGCGCGGCCCCATGATGGTCGTAAGTCCGAGCACGAAACACCCAAGCAGATTTCCAACCAGAATTGCACCGAGCGCCTGCCATAGTGAAAGACCTTGCGAAAGGGCCAGGGCACCCGTGACGACCACGACATAGTTCGTGTTTGCGCCGATCCACATTTTGAACAGTTCGGCCGGCGTGCCGTGGCGATCTTTCAAGGGGATCGGGTCTATGCCGTGCTGCTCCACGCTCCAGGCCTTGTCCGCGTCGACTCCGCTGTACGGTTCATTCTTTACGTGATTCACCATATTCTTCTCCGGTTGCCGATCTGATCATTGACCTGAATTTCTGCGTTGAATGAAAGCATCGCGCAATGCCGCTGCGATCCCCGCCACGCAAACTTCGTACAGCAGCGATCCCTTGTCCGCCGAGGCCGTGGCAGCGGACGAAAGGCAACCCGACGCGGGCGTCCACTCGGGAATCGGAGGGTAGACGTCATAGGGGGGAAACGTAGCGGCGGCGTGCCTGGGCACGCAGGTCATGTCGACCAGGTGAGGATGCAGATGCAGCATCAAGGACGTCTCCAGTACGCCCCCGTGCTCGACCGCCCAACCTGGGAAGCCCTCGGGGTAAATACGTGTGATGGTCTCCTCAGTCACGAAATCCCAGTAGGACAGCATGACCACCTGAAAGTCATGAATACCCTCCCACCGCAATTCTCGAATGGCGAGATCCACCCCTTCGACAGCGAACATCGAGTTTTCGAAATGTCCGTTGACCAGACAGATCTTGCGCGCGCCGTGGCGTGCGAACTCTTTCAGGACGTCCTTGACGGTCAAGGAAAGCGTATGTCCGTCCAGGCTCGTGGTGCCGCAAAGATGGTTGCCACCCCCGCTTTTTTGCTGCGACTTGTAGCCGTATGCAATTGCGGGCGCGACCATTGCACCGATCCGCCGCGCCACCTCCTCCGAAATCGCTGTGGGCAGCAGCACGTCGGGATTCATCGACATGTGAGGGCCGTGTTGCTCCAGTGCTCCTATCGGAATAAGAATGGTCTGCGCATCGTCCTTGACGCGGCGCGCATATTCAGGCCATGCAAGATCTCCGATTCTCACTTTTGCGTTCATCGACTCTTCTCCTTGTCTTTGGGAAATCGTGCATCTGCGAATGGTTGCAGACGCAAAGAATAGCAACCAGAGTTACGACTGCGATAGGGCAACCGCGTGTCATGGCCACCAATCGTCGGCCAGCCGGAGGGGCACCGCCAACACTACGGGCATCGCCGCATGCCGCCATGTGCAGTGGGCTCAAGGCTATGGTAGAAGTTGCAGTGCGTGAAAAATATCTCTTCCAGACATTTGACTTTCTCCATTCGACATTGAGGGTTAACACCCCTGGTGACTATGCGACTGCATCAGGAGCGGGCATCGCGCACGTAACGTGCAATGCACCTGATCGCGCCATTCGTGTGCATGCGCTCTATGCCATGAAGGGCGTGAAGCGGCGAAGCCCGCGCTCACCGCTCGCGCGAGCGCTGGGTCCGTGTCACTGTCGAGCGGACGCGGGACGGCTGGCAGCAGCGCGCCGGCAAGAAGAACAGCGGAGGAAGAGACGAGCCCGCGCATCAGGGTTGTTTATTGCGCACCCAACCGGGCAAGCGGCCTTGCCAATCTGGTCAAACGCGAACACGCATCGCAAATGCGCGAATGCCGCGACTACATTCAGCAGCAGATGTGCCGCAAGGACGGCGGTCGATGCGACAGCAGACAGAGATGTCCCGCCGAAAATCACACCGGAAATGTCGGCCGTAGCTGGGTGGAAAAATACGGCTGACGTAGGCGTCGCAACTGCCAGCAACCATTTGAACGTCACTTGCGCCGCACCGCTGCGCGCGGTCGAGAAAGCGCGACGAGATTGGTGCCGATACGATCGTCGCAACGCCCAATTCGACGTAGAACGAACGATCCACAGGCCCCATGCTCTCACTGCGCAACGGCGCAACGATCAAATTCGTGTACCCAATGTACCGCCAGGCCAAAGAGGCCGTAGTCGCCAGGCGCAGGCGCCATCAACACCGCGTTCCTGGTTCCATTGCTACCTTGCTTATCCTGCCTGGACAAGGGCTCATGCAACGGTGGCTCTCGCCCTGTACGACCATTGAGCACGCAACCGATTATGTGAACCCGTATCCAGGCCCCAGTCAGTCGTCCGCCAGTGGCCGACGTGATGTCTCGTGGCTTGCCAGCATGGCGACCAGCGCAACGCCGGCAGCGCCGACGAGGTACCAGGCCGGTGCCAGCTTGCTGCCTGTCGCACTGATTAGCCAGGTGGCGACGAGCGGTGCGGTGCCACCAAATAGAGCGTTCGCGGCATTAAAACAGAAGGCAAAGCCGCTGTAGCGAACCCGTGTCGGGAATATCTCGGACAGGAAACATGGCAAAGTGCCGTCGTTCAGGGTGAGCAAAGCGCCGAACGCAATCTGTATGAGCACGATCGTCGCAAAGCTCGCCCCGACCAGACCCTTGAACAGCGGCACAGTTAGTATGGCGAACATAACCGATGCAGCAATCAGCATGGTCTTGCGCCCAACCCGGTCGGACAGTGCGCCCATCAGGAAAATCAATCCGATATATGAGGCGAGCGAGATGGTCGCCGCAACGAACGAAGCGGTTTCACCCATACCCATTTCTGTCGACAGATAGGTCGGCATGTAGCTCAGTATCAGATAGAACGCCACAGCGTTCAGGCAAGTGACCCCGAACGCGATGAGCATCCTGCCTCGATGGCGGGTGAGCAACTCCTTCACGGGTGCCTTTGCCACGGCGTGCGCCCCTTCGAGCGCCTTGAACTTCGGCGTGTCTTCAAGCCTGATACGGATGTAGCGCCCGACCAGCCCGAAGGGCGCCGCGAGCAGGAACGGCAAACGCCAGCCGAAGGTGTGCAGTTGCTCGGTGGTGAGGACGGCGTGCATCACGGCGACGAATACTGAACCAAATAGCAGACCAGCCGCCGTGCTGGCAGGAACGATGCTCGTGTACAGACCGCGCTTGCCCGGTGGCGCGTATTCCGCGAGAAACGCGGACGCGCCCGCGTATTCGCCAGATGCCGAAAAACCCTGTACGACGCGCACGAGCAGCAATAACGCCGGCGCCAGCATGCCGACCTGCGCATAGGTCGGCAGGAACGCGATCAGAAACGTCGAACACGACATGATCAGAATCGACAGCGACAACGCGGCGCGGCGTCCACGCCTGTCACCGAAGTGTCCCCAGACCACGCCACCCAGTGGCCGCACGACAAACGAAATCGCAAATACGCCGTACGCTGCGAGCAGACCGGTCACTGCATCGCTCTTCGGGAAGAACATGACGGCAATGATGGTCGCGAGATAGCCATACGAGGCATAGTCGAACCACTCGACAAAGTTGCCGATGAAGCTCGCCAGTGCGGCCCGCTTGAGCAGGCCTGCCTGGTCCGCCTCAACTCCCGGCGCGTCGCTGCCCTGGCGCATCGCGCCATCCCGATCGTGCTCCCATACGGCCGCCGTGGCCGGCCCCGCGGGCATTGCCTTTCTGGTACCCATACACCGTCTCCAAAAGTGATCATAGTTCCCACCGACGTCGTCGCAAGGCCCGATATGGTCCACCTCGCCTCGAACACCGCGATGTACAGTGGTTCAGGCAATGGTAGGACTCGCAGCGCGCGGAGAATTTCTCTTTTCGACAAAAGACTCTCTGTATTCGCCATCGAGGGTAAACATCGATGCTGTCGCGCAACAGCGATCGCGCAGGGCCTGCGCTCCGATCCTGGATGGGGGTGCCCCCGTCATAGGGCAGCGTAACGTGCCGTTGAACTCGATGAGACGGTCATCGCGCGGTTGCGGAATCGCAAACGATCCGCTGTGGTCGGGCCAGACCTGCGACGGTCGTCCACGTGCTAGCTGTCGTGTCTGCCTATCGATCCAATCGATCCAGTGTGCTGGCCGAGTCTGCGCCGCACTCCACGGGAAAGCACGCCGCGGCATAAGACATGTGCTATGCCGTTCGCTGCGTCCCACATCTCCAACAGATGTTCCAGCGCGGAACATGGCCAGTCCGTCGCCGCTGCACCCGCGCCGCAGGCCAATGTAAGTATGCGAGATCGGAATACGCCAGTGCGAACGAACTTTGCAATGTGATCTCGCCATCGGACCTGCTAACGATAATCACTTTTATGGCGGTTAAACGCCATATGCACGCTCGCCCATGAGTGTGTGGCCAAACTTTTAGCGGGCGCAGGCACGGTTATCCGGAGCGTGTGAGGCGCCGCTGTAGCGCCGCAAGGAAGGCTCCCGCGAGCAGGGCAGCGCAAGAATAGCCAAGTCCGCGCTCGAGGCCCTTATTGTCGGCCGCCCAGCCGATTGCGACCGGCCCTGCGATCTGGCCGAGTGCGAAGACGATCGTAAACGCGCTGATACCACGGCTCCATTCATTGGACGGAAGGTTGTGCCAGACGAACGCGGTGGTGGAAGCGACCGCGGAAAGGAAGGTCGAACCAAAAATTGCGGCGGAAACGACGACGGCAACCGGGTGAACAATGAACGCCGGCACGATCGTGGCCAAGGCAAGCAGCGCATTGAAAGTCGCCAGTGCCGCTCCTCCCCGCACTCGGTCGAGAAAACCTGACCAGAGACTTGCCGATACGATCGTTGCGACACCCAGCGTGAAATAGAAGGTGAAAACGACGCTCTGGCTCATGCCCTCGCTGCGCAACAGCGCGACGACGAACGTCATGTAGCCGATATACCCGACGCCAAAGAGACAGTAACCGAAAAGCGCAGGACTGAAGCTCGACCACGCGGTCGGATGCCCGATTGCGCGCCCGGGGCCACTTGCGCTGCTTGCTGCCACTGCGTCGTCGATGCTGCGAGCGGCGCCTCGCGCGATCAGCGTACAAACCGCACAGGCCGCACCCAGCGCGAACCATGCGGGCTGCCAGCCATGGGGTACGGGACGCACCGTGGCCGGCACGATAATCGACGACAGCACAATGACGTAACCGGTCCCGCCGTAGTAAAGCCCAAGGATCAGCCCGGCACGCCGCCGTGCGGCCGTTGCAAGCCGGGCGGCCAGGACACCGCCGCTGATGAAGATGAACGCACTGCCGATGCCGGCCACGAGCCGCTGCGCGAGTAGCACGGGCATTTCGGAAACAAGCCCGCATAGCGCCATCAAGATGATTGCCACGTACGCACCGGCAGCAAAGAGTGCAGAATTCCGGCAACGTCGCGCAAGCGCGGGAAACGCGGCAGCACCGATCAGATAGCCGGCGGCGTTGGCCGTATTCATGGCACCGGCCTCGGTGAAAGTCCAGCCAAGGTCGGCCTTCATCGCCGGCAGAAGCAGGGCGTAGGAGAAGCGGACGAAGCCGAGCGCAATTGCGCTACCCAGCGAAAGGCGCACAGCGAGCACGAGCGAGGGCAGCGCGTCTACTTCCTCGCGACAGGCAGGCTGCGTTGCCCATTTTTGCTCACCCGCAAGTTGCCTCCCGGTATTCGGACCCATTCCGCCCCCTCGATGCTCGACGTTGCGTGCGGCGATATACCCACGCCGTGCAGACGCTACCGGTTCTCGTCGCCGGCATTGCTGGCAGAAGATGTACCGTGTCCGCCCGCTAACGCAAGATGACCGTACGCCCTTCATGAATAAAGATGCGCCGCTCGATAAAGCCCTCCACTGCCCGGGCGAGCGCAGCGCGCTCCATGTCGCGCCCTGCCGCAAGCAGTCGCTCCGGCGTGAAGGTGTGATCCACGCGCTCCACCACCTGCTCGATGATCGGCCCTTCATCGAGGTCCCCCGTCACAAAGTGCGCCGTGGCCCCAATCAGCTTGACGCCACGCGTGTACGCCTGATGATACGGCCGCGCTCCCTTGAACCCCGGCAGGAACGAATGGTGGATGTTGATTGCCCGGCCCGCGAGATGCGCACACAGGCTCGAACTCAGCACCTGCATGTAGCGGGCAAGGACGACCAGTTCGGTTTTCGTTCGCTCGATCAGCGAGACAAGCGCCTGTTCCTGGACGGATCTGGTTTCCGGCGTCACAGGAAGATGATGAAAGTCGATCCCATGCGATCGGACGATGGTTTCGAGATCGCGATGATTCGAAACCACACCCGTAATATCGATCGGTAGTTCATTGATGCGCCAGCGATGCAGCAGATCCACAAGGCAGTGATCGAGCCGCGAGACAAGAATCATCACCTTCGGCTTTACGCTCGCATCGAAAATGGCCCACTCGAATGCGAACCGCCGCGCAAGCGGTACAAACGCTTCCTGTAGCGTCTCGCAACCCAGCCGCCTCGGCCCGGGCACATGAAACTCGCATCTCACGAAGAACCGGGCGGTCTGCGGATCGTCGAACACGGAGAATTCGTCGATATAGCAACCAAACCCATCAAGAAATCCGACAACCGCCGCCACCTGTCCCTGCGCGCTGGCACAGGTAACGTTCAGGATGAAACGGCACGTGCTTTCGGTCATGTCGGCAGAAGGCCCGTTCATGGTTGGTCTCCTTCATTGGCATTTCGAACGTGTGTTGCATTTTTACAGTGTGTGCGACGCTCACGAGCCGCCCACTGCCGATAATCGCCACGCGTCCACTCGAGCGCCACGCCCACGCGCCGCGTGCCCGGCCGGATCTTCGGCTTGTGCACCTCGATCCTGAGCGTGTCCAGCGCCGCCCATTCGCGAAACGAGAACGCCGCGATATCCGCCACCAGCGTTTCGAGCAGCCGCGTGTGCGGCTTGCGTCCGAGAAAGTCGGCCATGCGCGTGCAATAGCCGTCGTAATCGATCCAGCCGCTGTCTTCGTCGTTCTCGCGCGGCATGCAGCGATACCCGAGCTGTGCATCGATCATGACCGGCTGCGGCGCGCCATGTTCGTGCGGATAGATACCGATGCACGCGGGCACGCTCAAGCCCTCGACGAACACGCTCCAGCCGCGCCCGCGCGGCTCGCCGAACGCATCGAGCGCCCTCGACGCCGGCTCGAACGCCGCGTCGACGATCTTCATGGCGCGACCGACGCCGCGGC
>NZ_JAYMRY010000046.1:0-57924 GCF_038900695.1 Paraburkholderia sp. JHI2823
GAGGTGAATGGTGGCTGGCGCTGGCGGTTTGAGCGGCTTTCTTTTGCCTACTTTTCTTTGCCGCGGCAAAGAAAAGTAGGTGCCGCCCCGCAAAGGGGCAACGCTTGCATACCGACGCGAACACAAGGAAGGCCAAAAAAGCAAAGAACCACGACAAAGACAACTCCTCAGCGCTTTCCCTGACGCGCACCCCACACACACTTACAGTTAGCTAAAATGCGCGAGGCATCGCGCACCGGCACCGGCGGCGCGCGTTCGTGCTCGCGCGGCGGCCACGCCCCCCCCCCGTCGCTCCCCACAAAAAAACACACAAAGGAAACACTCCCCCATGGACGTCCAGAGCGACCAAGCCACGCTATCCGCGCAAGATACGAGGCGACGCGTTTTCGCCATCGTCGGCGCCTCGTCGGGCAATCTCGTCGAGTGGTTCGACTTCTACATTTACTCGTTCTGCGCGCTGTATTTCGCACCCGCCTTCTTCCCGAGCGGCAACACCACCACGCAACTCCTGAACACCGCCGGCGTATTCGCCGCCGGCTTTCTCATGCGACCGATCGGCGGCTGGCTGTTCGGCCGCATCGCCGACCGCCACGGCCGCCGCGCCGCGATGATGATCTCGGTGCTCATGATGTGCGGCGGCTCGCTCGTGATCGCCGCGCTGCCCACCTACGCGCAGATCGGCGCACTGGCCCCGCTGCTGCTTCTGGTCGCGCGCCTCTTTCAGGGGCTCTCGGTGGGCGGCGAGTACGGCACCAGCGCGACCTATATGAGCGAAGTCGCGCTCAAGGGCCGACGCGGCTTTTTCGCCTCGTTCCAGTACGTCACGCTGATCGGCGGGCAACTCTGCGCGCTCCTCGTGCTCGTGATCCTGCAGCAGACGCTCTCCACTGAAGAGCTGAAAGCGTGGGGCTGGCGCATTCCGTTCGTGGTCGGCGCGTGCGCCGCGCTGGTCTCGCTCTACCTGCGCAAGTCGCTCGACGAAACCTCGACGAGCGAGTCGCGCCGCAAGCGCGACGCGGGCACGATCCGCGGCGTGTGGCAGCACAAGGGCGCGTTCTTCACGGTGGTCGGGTTCACGGCGGGCGGCTCGCTGATCTTCTACACGTTCACGACCTACATGCAGAAGTACCTGGTCAACACGGCCGGCATGCACGCGAAAACCGCCAGCAACGTGATGACCTGCGCGCTGTTCGTCTACATGCTGATGCAACCGGTGTTCGGCGCGCTCTCCGACAAGATCGGCCGCCGCACGTCGATGATCCTCTTTGGTTCGCTTTCGGTGCTCGCCACCGTGCCGATCATGCACGCGCTCAAGGACGTCTCGAGCCCGGTGGCCGCGTTCGTGCTGATCATCGTCGCGCTTGCCATCGTCAGTTTCTACACGTCGATCAGCGGCCTCATCAAAGCCGAGATGTTCCCGCCCGAAGTGCGCGCGATGGGCGTCGGCCTCTCTTATGCGGTCGCCAACGCGCTGTTCGGCGGCTCGGCCGAGTACGTCGCGCTGTGGTTCAAGTCGGTCGGCAGCGAGACCACGTTCTACTGGTACGTCACGGCACTCTGCGCGGTCGCGCTCGTGGTGTCGTGCCGCATGCGCGATCCGGGCAAGGAAGGGTATCTGCGCCACGAGCCGTGATCCGGCGCTCGCGCAGCCGGTGTCTCACGCCGGCTGCGCCGCGCGCTCCATCGCACGCTGCAACGTCTCATAGACTTTCGGTCGATTGCACTGCGAAACGTTGAAACGCAGAAACGCGCCCGCGCCGCGCGACACGCTGAACACATTGCCGGGCGCGAGCACCACGCCGTCCGCCAGCGCCTCGCGCGCGATGCGGGCGGCGTCGAGCCCGTCCGGCAGCTGTGCCCACACGAAGAGTCCCGCCTGGGGTCGCGTCCACGCGGTCAGGCCCGCCGCCGAAAGCCGCCGCAGCGTCTCGCCCATGGCCTCGGCCAGCTTCGCGCGCAGGCCGTCCATGTGCCGCCGGTACGTGCCGTCCAGGAGCAGCCGGTGCACCAGCTCGGCCGCCATCTCCCCATTGCCGAACGAAACCGCCAGCTTGAGATCCACGAGCGGCTCGATCCAGTCCGCGCGCGCCGCAATGAAGCCGCAGCGCGCCGCGGCCGACATCGTCTTCGAGAAACTGCCGATCGTGACGACGCGCGCGAGCCCGTCGAAGGCCGCGAGACGCGGCGCGGGCTCGATCTCGAAGTCGGCGAAGATGTCGTCCTCGACGATCAGCAGGTCGTGCTCCTCCGCGAGCTTGAGCAGCCGATGCGCGACAGCGGGTGCGAGCACCGCGCCGGTCGGGTTGTGGATCGCCGAATTCGTGACGTAGAGGCGCGGTCGCGATTCGGTCAGCGTGCGCTCGAACGCGGCGAGATCCGGTCCCGCTGGCGTGTACGGCACGCCGACCACGCGCACGCGGTGCGCGCGCAGCAAGGCCTGGAAATTGAAATAGCACGGGTCGTCCACCAGCACGGTGTCGCCCGGCTCCAGCAGAAAGCGGCACACGAGGTCGAGCGCCTGGGTGCCGCCGTCGGTCAGCACGATCTGCTCGGGCGCGGCCTCTACGCCGTGCTGGCCAAGCCGCCAGGAGAGCTGCTGGCGCAGCGCGGACAGGCCAAGCGGCGAAGCGTAATCCGTGAGTTGCGCCCGCGGATCGCGCGCGATGGCGCGCAGTGCGCGCCGCACGGCGTCCTGCGGCAGCCACGAGGCGGGCAGCCACCCGCAGCCGGGCCGCAGCGCGCCAGGCTCGGTCTCGAGCGACTGGCGCGTGAGCCAAAGCGGGTCGATCTCGCGGTCGAGCTGCGGCCCGAGCGCGGCAAGCGTGAGCGGCGGCACGTGCCCGGCCACGAAAAACCCCGCCCCGCGCCGCGCGACGAGCACGCCTTCGGCGACGAGGCGCTCATAGGCGTCCACCACTGTCGAATTCGATACGCCAAGCTGCTCGCCCATCGCGCGGATGGACGGCACGCGCGCGCCCGCCGCCAGCGCTCGCGCGGCAACGCGCTCGCGCAGCGCGTGCATCACCTGCTCGACGCGCGTCATGGGCACGGGTTGCACCGCCGTTTTGCCATTCATCTGTACTGCTCCATGTTCAATACAGTTCGGACGAATTGTACTGATCTGTAGCTTACCTTCTGCTGGCGAGGCGCGCATCATCGATGCTGATTTCCCGCTGCCTTTTCCGGCTCACTACCCATGCGCAAAACGCTCGACTCCACCACCGACGGCTGGCTCTGCGGCCTCGCCGGCGTCCTCATCTTCAGCGGCTCGCTGCCCGCCACGCGGCTCGCCGTGCTCGGCCTCGACCCGCTCTTTATCACCGGGGCGCGCGCCACCATCGCGGGCGTGCTCGGCGCGCTGCTGCTTCTTGCGCTTCGCGCGGCGCGGCCCGCACGTGCCGAGGTCGGGCCGCTCGTCATCGTTGCGCTCGGCGTGGTCGTGGGTTTTCCGCTCCTCACCGCCCTCGCGCTTCAACACGTGAGTTCGGCTCACGCCATCGTGTTCGTCGGCTTGCTGCCGCTCGCCACGGCCGTGTTCGGTGTGCTGCGCGGCGGCGAGCGTCCGCAGGCCGCCTTCTGGCTCTTTTCCGCGGCGGGCAGCGCGGCCGTGGTGGCCTTCGCGATGCGCCACGGCATCGACGCCTCCCCGCTGGGCGACGCGCTGATGCTCGCTGCGATCGTCGTCTGCGGGCTCGGCTATGCGGAAGGCGCGCGCCTCTCGCGGCGCCTGGGCGGCTGGCAGGTGATCTGCTGGGCGCTCGTGATCTCGCTGCCCGTCATGGCGCCGCTCGCGTGGTGGCTGTGGCCCGCATCGCTCGCCGCCGTGGGCGCCGCCTCGTGGTGGGGGCTCGCCTATGTGTCGCTCTTCAGCATGCTGATCGGCTTCGTGTTCTGGTATCGCGGGCTCGCGCTCGGCGGAATCGCGGGCGTCGGGCAATTGCAACTGCTGCAGCCACTCTTCGGCTTCGTGCTCGCCGCGCTGCTGCTGCACGAAACCGTGCCGCCCGCGATGATCGCCGTCACCGCGGTCGTGATCGCGTGCGTGGCAGGGGCGCGACGCTTCGGGCGCGCGACGCCCACCTCCCCGGCCCGCAACGGCACGCAGACCCAGCGCGCATGACGACGGTTTGACGACTTGCGAGCCGCCTGTTTTTTGGCGCGCTTCAAAAGCGCGCCAGGGCGGGGCATAGTGCGAGTTGCCACTCTCCTTCGCGTCTTGCTCGAACCGATGAACCCACACTCCGCCGCGCCAGCGCATGTGCGCGACGCCACCACAGACGACTTTCCCGCCATCGCCGCGATCTACGCGCACCACGTGCTGCACGGCGCGGCCTCGTTCGAGGAAACGCCGCCCTCGCTCGACGAACTCCTGCGCCGTCATGCCGCCGTGCGCGAACACGGCCTGCCCTGGCTCGTCGCGGAGATCGACGGCCGCGTGGCGGGCTACTGCTACGCCACGCCTTACCGGCCGCGCCCGGCGTACCGCTTCACGGTCGAAGATTCGATCTACATCGACGAGGCCTTTCGCGGACGCGGTCTCGGACACACGCTCCTCGGCGCGCTGATCGATCGCTGCGAGGCGGGCCCGTGGCGGCAGATGATCGCCGTGGTCGCCGACCCGCGCGGCGGCTCGCTGAAGTTGCACGAGCGCCACGGCTTCGTGCTGACCGGCACGCTGCGCGGCGTCGGCTTCAAGCACGGCGAGTGGCGCGACACGGCGCTCATGCAGCGCACGCTCGGGCAAGGCGCGGACGCACCGCCCAAAGGCTGACACAGCGGCTGACACAGCGCCCGAAAACGCCCGGCGTTCGGGCGCGCGCGCGCCGCAAGTGAAACGCCGCTCGTACAATACGTCCTTTCGCAACGGAGCCGGGCCTCGTGCCGCCGCTCCGAAGACAAGGACTTTTCACCCATGCAATCCCTCCTCGTCCAGGTACACCCGTCGAACTGGAGCTTCCTGTGGGACGCGCTCGCCGCGCTCGCGCTGCGGCTGTGCGCGGCCGCCGCGATCCTGTGGATCGGCTGGTGGGTCTCGCGGCGCGTGGCCAACTGGATCGCGCGGCGCGGCGGCGGCATCGACCCCACGCTGCGCCCCATCGTGCGCGATACGGCCGTGTGGGGCGTGCGCCTCATCGCCGTGATCGGCGCGCTCTCGCAGATCGGCATCCAGACCGCCAGCATCGTCGCGGTGCTCGGCGCGGCCGGTCTCGCCATCGGCCTCGCGCTGCAAGGCACGCTCCAGAACATCGCGGCCGGCATCATGCTGTTGCTGCTGCGGCCCTTCAGGGTGGGCGACTATATCGACGGCGGCGGCGGGAGCGGCGTCGTCGCGGGCACCGTCGAGGAAGTGAATCTCTTCACCACGCGCCTCACGAAACCCGACGGCATCTGCGAATACGTGCCGAACGGCGCGCTGTGGAGCAATTCGATCCGCAATTACAGCCGCAATCCCACGCGGCGGCTCGACCTCGAAGTGGAAGTGTCGGTGCGCGACGACGTGAACCACGCGATCGACGCGCTGCGCGCGCTGGCCGCCGCCGACCCGCGCGTGCTGGCTTCGCCCGCGCCGCAGGTGATGGTGAGCCGCTTCGACGACAGCATCGCCGTGCTCAATGTCCGCGTGTGGTCGAACATCGACACGTTCTGGGAAATGCGCTGGGAGCTTTCCCGCAAGGTGCGTCAGACGCTCAATGACGCGCAATGCTCACTGCCGCTGCGCACGCGCGAGCTGCACATCGTGCAGACGCAAGCGGCCGATGCCGGACAAGACCAGCGACGGGTTCAGCAATCGCCGCAATGAAGGCGTTCGCGCGCCGCCTGCGCGGCTACGCCAGAGGACTCGTGCCGCACGGCTACCTGGCCTTGCTGATGGTGCTCGACGGCCTGTTGCTCGTGCGCCCCGTCGCACAGAAAGCGCTCGAACACGCGCGCGGCAACTGGTTCGACGACTGGATCACGCTCATCAACGCGTTCGGCGTGCTCGCCCTGCCGCAGGCGCTGGCCGCCACCGGCCTCACGATGATGTCATTCGGCATCGCGCTGCGGGCCCGCGTGGCGTGGGTGCTCTCGCTGGTGCTGCTAGCCGGCGCGGCCAGCATTTGCCTATGGGGCGACTATCGCAGCCACGCGCT
Organism: Paraburkholderia sp. JHI2823; assembly: GCF_038900695.1. NCBI lineage: Bacteria > Pseudomonadati > Pseudomonadota > Betaproteobacteria > Burkholderiales > Burkholderiaceae > Paraburkholderia > Paraburkholderia sp. JHI2823. The sequence continues at coordinate 6,132 of NZ_JAYMRY010000046.1, forward strand.
CGCCGCCTTCTCGCTTGCAATCGCCTGCGCGCTCATCTATTACTGGCGCCGTTTCGATCGCGCGAGCGTCGCCGCGGGCTCCTTGTTCGCATTCCTGAGCATCGGCTCGTTGATCGTCTACGCGGTGTTCGGCGCACTGTATCTCGGCGACGACTTCGCACCGCCCATCCGCAACCTCGTCACGGCGTTTTATTTCTCGATCGTGTCGATGTCCACGGTCGGCTACGGCGATATCGTGCCGCACTCGGACACCGCGCGGCTGTTCACGGCTTCGGTCATCGTGCTGGGCATCACCGTGTTCGCGACCTCGATCAGCGCCGTGATCGGGCCCGTGATCGGCGGGCATCTGAAACGCATCGTGAAAGGAGGGATTTCCAACGTGACCCGCAAGAACCACTATCTGATCGTCGGCGCGTCGCCGCTCGCGCATAGCGTGTACGCGGGGCTCCTCAAGCGCGGCTATTCGGCAACCGTGATCGTCGCGCCCAATAGTCCCCACACTTATCCGAACGAGGCGGACCTCATCGTCGGCGATGCGAGCGACACCGCCACGCTGCACAACGCGGGCGCAGAGACGGCGCTCGCCGCGCTCGCGCTGCGCTCGGACGACGCGGAAAACGCCTTCGTGATACTCGCGATCAAGGAGATCGCGCCGAAGGTGCGCACCGTGGCGCTCGTGAACGACAGCCGCAACCTGCAGCGGCTGCGCCTTCTGCAACCCGACATGGTGTTTTCGCCGCAACTGCTCGCAGGCGAACTGCTCGCGCGCACGCTCAACAACGAGACCATCGACAACACGCTGATCGAGCAGTTGCTGTTCGGCAAGAGCACAGGCGCCGCGGCTTGACGTTTTGCGTCTTTCGTTTCTCCTGGCCCGGCCCTACCGCTGCGGCAACGGCAAGCGCCGGAACAGCGTGGGATAGTCGATGACGAGGCCGTCTTCGTCCACACGCAGATTTGCCGTGAAGTCGCGGAAAATGCCCTCGTAACGGTATTCCCGGTCGCGCTCGATGCAGACGTACGCCTGCTCGACGGGCCTCGGCTCCAGTTCGGGCGCGGCGATGTACACGACGCGGATCGGCTGTCGCTCGCCGCGTGCGAGGCCGAGGCGCCGGATGGGCAGCGTGTTCGTGAACGGCGTCGCGGCGATATCGATGTCGATGCAGCCTTCGAGCGCGTGCAGCACGCGCCCCTCGCCGTCTTGCCAGTGACCCTCGCCGTCGCCGTGAAGGACGAGCGAGCGGCCGCCCATCACGCGCAGCGCCGCCCAGCGCACGCGCCAGCGCGCATCGCACTCGATCGCGTAGCACAGGCCATAGGACTTGCCGTAGCGCTCGCCTGCGACCACGCTTTCGGCACGGATCGTGGCGCCTTTCTCGCCAGACTTCGGGCCGTAGTTCGCATCGAACGCCAGGTGCTCGATGCCCTCGCCCGTCTCGGATGCCCAACGCACTTCACGCATTGCTCGCCTCCTGTTCGGCGGAGTGGGTGCAAAGCCCTTCTCCGGCCCCATGCGGAGCTGTGGTAACAGTCATCGCCGCTTGCGTATCGTAACGCGGGTGCTCGCGAAGCGAATACGGCGTGGCCACCCGCATGGCCCGCGCGAAAAATATCGACTATCAACCTGCGAGCATGCCCGAGACCGCCTGCATCGCCTATGATCGCCACTCCGGCCGTCCGCGCGCGCCTCGACGGCTCAGGATCCGGCCTTATCCACCCATACCCGCAAGCCACGCGTTCGCGATGCCCGCCCGTTCTCCCGCCGATTCCGGCACCATCGCATCAGCGCAACCGGCCGACGCCGCCGGCAGCGCTTCGGGCGCGCTGTTGCGCAGCCTGGGCCAGGTCGTGCTGCAAGCGCATGCGGGAACGGGCGCGTGCCTGCTCGCGGCGCTCGCGCTCACCGACTTGCGGCTCGCCCTGGCCGCGCTGCTCGGCGCCGCCGCGGCCAACGTCTGCGCGCTCGTGGCGGGCCACGCGCAAGCGTCGATCCGCGACGGCCTCGCGGGCTACAACGGCGCGCTTGCCGCGCTCGCGGCGTACACCTTCGTCGGCGATGCGGGCACGGCGGCGGCCATCGCGCTCATGGCGGGCGGCGCGACTGCGTGGATCGCCGAGCCGCTGAGCCGGCACCTCCTGCGCGTGCGGCTCGCGCTCTATTCCGCGCCCTGCCTCGTTGCGACCTGGATCTGGCTGCCGCTGCATCCCGGCCCGGTAACCACCGCTGCAGCGAACGCCGCTGCACTGTCCGCCCCGGATGGCACGCTGCTCGTGCTCGCTACGCACGCCGCAGCCGGCGCATTGAGCGGCCTCGCGCAAACCACGTTCGCCTCGGGCGCGGCGGCCGGTCTGTGCGTGTTTGCGGGGATCGCGTGGTCGTCGCGGCGCGCGGCGGCTTATGCGCTCTGCGGCGCGGCGCTCGCAAGCGTCGTCGAACTCGCTTGCGGCACGACGCCGGACGCCGTCGGCGCGGGTCTCGCGGGCTTCAACGGCGCGCTCGCCGCACTCGCGCTCTGCGCGCTCGGCGCACGCGCCGCGATCTGTGCGACCATGCTCGCTGCGGCTCTGCATCTGGCCGCCGTGCGCTGCGGACTGCCCGCGCTGAGCGCGCCGTTCGTGCTGGCAAGCTGGTGCGCGCAAGCCGCGTCGCGCCGCTCGCGGCCCATGCGCGCGCCACTGAGGCCATCTGAAACGCCCATCGCCCGCTGAAGGAGTCGCCATGTCTTTCGCCCATCGCCCGACGAGCACCTGCGCCGAAACCGCGCCCCGCTCGGCCGCCGAGCAGCAGTTGCGCATCGATCTCGCCGCCGCTTACCGCCTCATCGCGCTCAACGGCTGGGACGACCTCATCTATACGCACGTCTCGGCTGCGGTGCCCGGCGAGCCCGGCCGTTTTCTCATCAATCCCTTCGGACTCGCCTTCGACGAAGTGCGCGCCTCGAATCTCGTGAAGATCGACACCGAAGGGCGCATTGTCGGCAAGAGCGAGCACCCCGTGAACGCGACCGGCTTCGCGCTGCACGCCGCGGTGCATCTCGCGCGGCCCGACGCCGTATGCGTGATGCATCTGCACAATACGGCGGGCATCGCGGTATCGATCCAGCGCGACGGCCTGCTGCCGGCCTCGCAGCACGCGCTGCGCTTTTACCGCCAGCTTGCGTGGCACGACTACGAAGGCCTCGCCTTCACGCCCGCCGAAGCTGCGCGCCTCACGGAGAGCCTCGGCGCACACCCGGCCATGCTGCTGCGCAATCACGGCACGCTCACGACCGGCCGCACGGTGGCCGAGGCCTATGTGCTGATGGCGACGCTCATCAAGGCCTGCGAAATCCAGCTGCAGGCGCAGGCCGGCGGCGTGCCGCTCGTCGTGCCGCCGGCCGGGGTCGCCGAACGCGCAGCGGAGCAGTTGCGCGACGGCGGCGCCGTCGAAGGCGCGCTCGAATGGCCAGCGCTCCTGCGCAAACTCGATCGCATCGATTCGTCGTATCTCGACTGAGGCCTCGTTTTTCATCGCCATCCCAACCTTGCCACGGAGACCCCCATGCCGACTTTCCATATCGAGATGTTCGAAGGCCGCAGCGTCGAGCAAAAACGCCAGCTCGCCGCGGCGTTGACCGAGACGACCTGCAAGGTGCTCGGCGTCGAGCCGCAATCCGTCGACATCGTCTTTCACGACGTGAAGCCGGAAAACTGGGCGACGGCCGGCAAGCTGTGGAGCGATCCGCGCTGACGCCTCGATTTCAATCGGATTCCTTATCTTTCCTTGCCGCGTTCGCAGCGCTCGCGCGGCAAGGCGCGCCTGAATTCCCACACGATAGCCTGGCGCCGCACGCCGAGGCCCATCGACGCACCCCGCTCCACCGCGCGGTCTATTGACGCAGCGAGCCATCCTTCTGCCGCCCCTCAGCGCAATGAACGTTTAATCTAAATTGATCGTTATCAATGCATTAGCGCATGTTTTAGTTTCATCGAGCTTGACCAGTGCGACATGCTGGCACACGTCGCAGTGCAGCAGAATCGCCGCGGTTCCCCTAGGCTTACGTCCATCGCACGCAGAGCCGCGCCCCGCTAAAGGCGCCTCGCGAAGATTTCACCAGCGTTACTCCGGTACGTAAGCAACAGGCACGCACATGCACACGTCACTTTCCGCCTTCGACCTGGCCCGGCTGCAGTTCGCCTTCACCGTCTCGTTCCATATCGTCTTTCCGGCGCTCTCCATCGGTCTTGCGAGCTTCATCGCCGTGCTCGAAGGCTGCTGGCTCAGAACGCGCCAGCCGTTCTACAAGGACCTTTGCCTCTTCTGGTCGAAGGTCTTCGCCGTCGCCTTCGGGATGGGCGTCGTTTCCGGCGTCGTCATGAGCTACGAGTTCGGCACGAACTGGGCGGGATTCTCGTCGTTCGCGGGCCCCGTCACCGGGCCGCTGCTCATGTACGAGGTCATGACCGCGTTCTTTCTCGAAGCGGGCTTCCTCGGCATCATGCTGTTCGGCTGGAACCGCGTGAGCCCGCGTGCCCACTTCGGCGCGACGCTGATGGTCGCCGTCGGCACGCTCATCTCCACATTCTGGATTCTCGCCTCGAATAGCTGGATGCAAACGCCACAAGGCTTCGAAATCATCGACGGCCGGGTCGTGCCGACTGACTGGTTCAAGATCATCTTCAATCCGTCGTTCCCGTACCGTCTCGCGCACATGGCGATCGCCGCGTTCATCGTGGCCGCGCTCGTCGTGGCCGCGAGCGGCGCGTGGCACCTGCTCAAGGGCCGGCGTGACCCCGCCATCAAGAAGATGTTTTCGATGGCGCTCGGCCTCCTGCTCGTGCTCGCGCCGGTGCAGGCCTTCGTCGGCGATGCGCACGGCTTGAACACGCGCGAATATCAGCCCGCGAAAATCGCCGCGATCGAAGGACTGTGGGACACCGTACAGGGCGGCACTGCGCTCAACCTCTTCGGCATTCCCGACATGCAGGCGGAAACGACGCGCTACGCGGTTTCCGTTCCGCACCTGGGCAGCCTGATCCTCACGCACAGCTGGGACGGCGAGATCAAGGGCCTCAAATCGTTTCCCGCCGACGAGCGGCCCAATTCGCTGATCCTGTTCTGGAGCTTCCGTGTCATGGTTGGCTTAGGTATCCTGATGATCGCGCTCGGCGTGACCGGCTGGGTGCTGCGCCGCCGCGGCACGCTCTACGAATCGCGCGGTTTCCAGCGCTTCGCACTCGCGATGGGGCCGACCGGCTTCATCACGCTGCTCGCGGGCTGGGTCACGACCGAAGCCGGCCGCCAGCCCTGGGTGATCTATGGCGTGATGCGCACGGCGCAAGCGGTGTCGCCGCTCACGGCGCAACAGGTGGGCGTTTCGCTGATGGCGTTCGTGGCCGTCTATTTCCTCGTGTTCGGCACGGGCATTTACTACCTGCTCAAGCTCCTTCGCACTGGCCCTGCGCTGCCCGGCGAGACGCCGCACGAGCCGCACGAGCCGCATGAACCGCGCCTTGCCCGCCCGGCGCTCGCCGCGAATCAGGCAGCACGCCGCCCCATGTCCGCCGCCGATCAGCTGATCGACGCCTGAGGCTCCCCGCATTCATCGTTACGAGGCTAGCAAGCAAATGGATGTCACCGTCATCTGGGCCGCGATCATTGCGCTCGGCGTTCTTCTCTATGTGGTGCTGGACGGCTTCGACCTCGGCATCGGCATCGTGTTTCCACTGTTCCCCGACGAGGAGGAACGCGACCTCATGATGAACACGGTCGCCCCCGTCTGGGACGGCAACGAGACCTGGCTCGTGCTCGGCGGCGCGGGGCTCTTCGCCGTGTTCCCGGTCGTCTATTCGACCGTGCTCTCCGCGCTCTACCTGCCGCTCGTTTTCATGCTCGCGTGCCTGATCTTCCGCGGCGTGTCGTTCGAGGTTCGCGCCAAGGCCAATCGTACGAAACATCTGTGGGATCTCGCGTTCATCGGCGGCTCCACGGGGGCGGCGTTTTTCCAGGGCATCGCGCTCGGCGCCTTCCTGCAAGGCATTCCGATCGACGACGGCCGCTTCGCCGGCGACGCCTTCGGCTGGCTCACGCCGTTCAGCCTGCTCTCGGGCTTCGGGCTCGTCGCGACCTATGCACTGCTCGGCTGCTGCTGGCTGGTGGCGAAAACCGAGGGCGACCTGCAACGCCGCCTGCACAAGCTCGTATGGCCGCTCACGGTCATGCTGCTCGGCTTCATCGCGCTCGTCAGCCTGTGGACGCCGCTGCAGGACCCGGCGATCGCAGAACGCTGGTTCGGCTCGGGTCTCTTCTGGCGGCTCGCGCCGGTGCCGCTGCTCGTGCTCGCGTGCGCCGCATGGATGCGCTGGGCCGTGCACGCGCGCCATCACAAGACGCCGTTCATCGCGGCCATCGGCCTCGTGCTGCTCGGCTACGCGGGCCTGCTCGTGAGCCTGTGGCCCTATGCGATTCCGCAAAGCCTCACGCTCTGGGAAGCGGCCGCGCCGCGCGAAAGCCAGGTGTTCACGCTAGCGGGCGCGGCGTTCATTCTGCCCGTCATCCTCGCGTACACGGCGCTCAGCTACTGGGTTTTCAGAGGGAAAGTGCGTCATGGCGACACCCATCACTACCACTAATGCGAAGCGCGGGCGCCTTCGCCGCTCGAGTCGATCCAGCCGCTCCAGCCGAGCCTTCCCTGGCTGGCTCTGGTTCGTACTTCTCTGGTGTGCGGGCGCCGGCGCGGCCGTCTCGCTCGGCTTCGCGTTCAAGGTCTTCATGAACCTCACGCTGTTCGCCGTCAACCAGGCGTAAAAGCGAACGGAACCTGGCGGCAGGCGCACCTTCGTTTCCGGCGTGCCGCGTTAGACTGTAGGCTCTCTGTTATCCGTGTCAAAAGTCCATGCAACAGATGACCTTCATGGAATGCGTCAAGCGCGCGTGGGCGAGCGCCTGGCAGGCCGCCGTGCAAATGCCGCTGCTCGTCGTGGGCACCTTCATCGCCTACGCGGTGCTCGGCTGGTTCGGGCTCGCCGGGCGGCCCGTGCCGGCCGAGGGCGTGGCTCCCTCGGGCGCGCTCATCGCGCTCGGCAATCTCGCTTCGCTTCTGAATTCACTGATCTACCTCTGGTTCACGCTCAAGATCTCGCGCTTCGTGCTGCTGGGCGAGCGCACCACGCCGCTCATGCCGGCGCGAGCGAGGCCGTTCCTGCGCATATTCGCGGTCGGCCTCATTCTGGCGGTCGCGCTCATCGGGTTCGCGCTCACGCTCTGGTTCGTGCTGCGGCCTCAATACCAGGGCGGCGCGGCGTTTCTCATGCTCGTGGTCATCGCGGCCTGGGTGTTCGTGGCCGTGCGCCTTTCGCTGCTTTTTCCGGCACTCGCGATCGGCAGCCCGATTGCCTTCGGCGCCGCCTGGCGCGATAGCCGCGGTCACTTCTGGAGCCTCTTTGGCGTGATATTCGTCGCCGCGCTGCCGGTTGCCGTGTGCGGCCTGCTCGTATTGATCGTCATGGGCCTCGCAGGCGTTTCCCCTGCGATCGTGCAGAAGCCCGGCTGGCTCACGGCGCTCGCGATCGGCCAGAGCATCGGCAATATCGTGTTCGCGCTGCTCACCACCACGGCGCTCGCCTGGCTTTATCGCCGTTACGCCGACGCCCTGGCCGCACCGGCCACGCCATAGCTGCGCACTACCACACGCCCGGCACGAAGCGGTAACGCACGCGGTCCAGATACGCGCGGTATCCGGGCAGGTTCTCCGCGAGCGTCTCTTCCTCGCGCACGGCGCGATAGCCGAGGCCCACGACCATGAACGGCACGCACGCGAGCCCCCACCACGATCCGAGCATGAGCGGCGTGCCAACGAGAAAGAGCAGCGCGAAGCCATACATCGGATGGCGCACGTAGCCATATGGGCCGCTGTCGCTGACCGTATGTCCGCGCTCGCGCTGGATCTTTACGACCGGCGCCGCATAGCGGTTCGCCGCGAAGACCGCACGCGTCGCATAGATATCGACGAAGATGGCGACGGCGCCCAGCACGCTTAGCCACAGCGGCACGCGCGACCAGCTCATGCGCACGGCGTCGATGCCCATCAGGCAAAGCCACGCGCAAAACCCCACGGACACGCACAGCATGAACACGCGGTCCCACGCCTGCTGCTCGCGTTGCGCAAGCGGCGCGAGGCGCTCGGCCAGCAAGCCGGGATCCTCGCGCGCGAGCCACAAGCCGATCCACACGCCGCAAGCGGCCCACTCGAGCAGCCAGAGCCAAGCCGCCGTCCACGCGATCGTGCCCGCGGAACCGAAGAGCAGCACGCCCATCAGCCCGAACCAGATCACGATTTTCACGATCAGCTTCGTCATCAGCGGTTTGGTCATCTGCGGCTCAGTCATGATGCCCTCCTTGCGCGGCGGCGCAGTGTGCGCTTCGCACGGTGCGCGACTGCTTGCGCTCGCTCGCGCTTATCCCTTCTCCATATGCGTCGACATGCGTGCGAAGAGCGCGTCGGCGTCCAGGCGCTGCGCCGCATCGCCACGCGCGCAGTCGATGCCGAAGCGCTCACGCAAGCATTGCGCGAGTTCCTCGCCATTGGCGATCGTACGTTCCTCGGTTACGCGGCCCTGGGCGTCGCGCTCGGTAAAGCGCTCGTTGAACAGGATCACCCGACCGCCTTCGCGCGCAATACACGCGATCACGCTGAACGTGAAGAACGAATCGGGCGAAGCGGACGTGTACCAGTTCGCCATTTCGTAATCGACCCACTCGGCAGGCGTCAATTCGAAGCGGTAAAGGTCGATCCATTCGTCGCCATCGTGCAACTGCAACTTGCGCTCGTTCGCCGACAACGTCACGAGCCGCGCCGGTTCATGCGGCGTTGGCTGTGGCGCGTCGGTCGAGAACGAAAGCGGTGCGCGCAGCGTCGCGGCGCCGAAGCCCACGTCGACGAGCCACGCGTCGCCTTGCGCCTCCACGCGCAGCAGCATATGCGTGCGCGGCGTACGCGCTTGCGGTTCACGTCCGTACAGCACACGTGCGGCGAGCGGTGTCACCGTAAAGCCCAATTGCATGAGCGCGTGCGCAAGCAACGTGTTGTGCTCGAAGCAGTAGCCGCCGCGACGCCGCGTCACGAGCTTCGCGACGATGTCCGGGAGCTTGATCGACACGCGCCGCCCCGCCAGCGGATCGAGATTCTCGAAAGGAATGGCGAGCGGGTGCAACCGGTGCAGTTCGCGCAGCACGGCGACTGTCGCGGCGCGCGGACCGTCATAACCGATGCGGGCGAAGTACGCGTCCAGATCGAGTTCCTGGCGAGTCGTGAGGTCGGTCATGGGCTCTTCTTGTTGACGAAATGATTGATGTGCATACGCTCCCGCCTTTGATGATAAGCGAGTCCGGCCATCTGATCGATTCGGCGGGACTGACTATCTGTAATGGCAAACCTCAGCAGAGAAAGCAACTTGAAAGAATATCGCCGCACCACGTAAGGCGATTGCGAATCATTCTCGTTTTTGTTGACGATCGCATTTTCTATCAGTACGATGGCGCCGTCTGGGATCTCGGGTATTCAGCGATTCGCGAATAGCAAACGCCAGCGCGACCGATCTAGCATTCATTTCAATAAGTAAGGAATCCGATGAAATTGAGCCGATCCGTCCAGGTCACTTCGCCGGCCTGCTCGCGCAGTGCGGCGCGCCGCCGTCCGGCGCCGCGGCGTGCGCCGGCGTTGCACGCCATCGCGGCGCTCGCCGCCAGCGCGACATTCGCCTGCGGTGCGGCGCATGCGCAAAGCAATGCCAACCCCGACGCCGCCCCTGAAGCGCCCGAGGCCGATCTCGCCATCCAGGCGCAGCCGTCGAACTTCTGGACCGGCTTCTGGACTCGCCAGACCATGCTCGGCGACATGGGCGGACTGCGGCCGTGGCTCGGCAAATACGGCGTGACCTTTCAGCTCACGGAGACGAGCGAATACCTCGCCAACCTGCGCGGCGGCCTCAAGACTGGCGGCGCATATGACGGCCTCACGACCGCGACCGTGCAGGTCGATACGAGCAAGGCGCTCGGCATTCCGGGAGGTCTCTTCAACGTGAGCGGCCTGCAGATTCACGGCACCAACCTGAGCACGTCGAACCTCGGCACGCTGAACACGGCGAGCGGCATCGAAGCCACGCCCACCACGCGCCTCTGGGAGCTGTGGTACCAGCAATCGTTCCTCGACAAGCGCCTTGACGTGAAGATCGGTCAGCAGAGTCTCGACCAGGAATTCATCACGAGCCAGTATGCGGCGCTCTTCATCAACACGATGTTCGGCTGGCCCGCGCTGCCTTCGTACGACATGCCCTCGGGCGGGCCGGCCTATCCGCTCGCGGGTCTCGGCGTGCGCGTGCGCGGGCAGATCACGCCATCGCTCACCGCGCTCGCGGGCGTGTTCGCTGGCGACCCGCTCGGCAACGACCCGAATAACCTTAGTGGTACGAACCTCAATCTTCGCAACGGCACGTTGTGGATTGGCGAGCTGCAGTACGCCATCAACCAGCCGTCCGAAGGCGAGCTCGTGAGCGCCGACGGTCGCGGCCTGCCGGGCACCTACAAGATTGGCTTCTGGTACAACAACAACCCGTTCGACGACCAGCGCCACGACAACACCGGCCTTTCGCTCGCGAATCCGGCCTCGACCGGCATTGCGGCGACACATCGTGGCAATTACAGCGTCTACGCGGTGGCCGACCAGATGATCTGGCGTCCCGATCCGGACGAACCGCGCAGCATCGGCGTGTTCGCGCGCGTGATGGGCGCGCCCGGCGACCGCAATCTGGTGAGCCTCGCGGCCAACCTCGGCATCGTCATGAAGGCGCCGTTCAAGGGCCGCGACAACGACAGCGTGGGCCTTGCCGCCACGTACATCAAGGTTGGCAACAACGTGCACAACCTCGACCTCGATCAGCGATTGTTTAGCGGCGGCCCTTACGGCGTGCGCACGCAGGAAACGGCACTCGAAGCCACCTATCAGTACCAGGTCACGCCGTGGTGGATTCTCCAGGCCGACGCGCAGTACACGTTCAACGCGGGCGCGGGCCAGAACCCGCAAGACCCGACGGCGCCGCTGCGCAACACGTTCGTGATCGGCGTGCGGACCAACATCACGTTTTAACCCGGGCAAGCGCTACCGGTCCATATCCACCCCAAGTCCTCGCGTATTTCCGCCGGCCTGCGCGCCGGATTCGCGAGGCACGGAGATTCAAAATGAAACATGCTACGCGCACGCTCCTGCGATGCACGGTCCACGCCGTCCGGTCCGCACTCGCGCTTGCCGCCGCAGCCGCGCTCGCCGGCGCGCCGCTCGCGGCCCACGCTGACCCGCAGGGCCTGCTCGAGACCGTCAAGCACCACACCACGCTCATCAACACCGTACCCGACAACGGCGACCAGAACCCGTATGCGATCGTCGTGGCGCCGGTCTCGTCCGGCACAGTGAAGCAAGGCGACGTGATGGTGGACAACTTCAACAACGCGTCGAACCTCCAGGGCACCGGCAGCACGATCGTCGACTATCGCCCGGACACGAAGCAGATGACGCTGTTCGCGACCATCCCGCGCGATCTCAAGGAATGCCCCGGCGGCGTGGGTCTCTCGACTGCGATGACGATGCTCAAGTCGGGCTGGATCATCGTAGGCAGCACGCCGAGCAACGACGGCACGACCAGCACCAAGGGCGCCGGCTGCCTGATCGTGCTCGACAGCAACGGCAGGATTGCGAAGACCATCAGCAGTCCGAATATCAACGATCCCTGGGGCAACATGGCCGTGCTGGACAACGGCGACCATGCCACGCTGTTCGTGAGCAATGCCGGCTTCGGCGTGGGCCGCGCGGATGGCAACCCGCCTGTGTTCAAGCAGGCGACGGTGCTGCGCCTCGACCTCGACATCCCGGGCGGCGAGGCGCCGGTCGTAAAGAGAGAAACCGTGGTGGCGAGCGGCTTTGGCGCGCAGGCAGACAAGGGCGTATTCCTCGTCGGCCCCACCGGCCTCGCGCTTTCGACGGACAACAAGCTGCTCTACGTGTCCGACGCGATCGGCAACCGCATCAACGTGATCGAAGATCCGCTCACGCGCGACACGAGTGCAGGTGTGGGCCGCCAGCTCACCGCCGACGGCCTGCTGCACCGCCCGCTCGCCATGATCGCCACGCCCCACGGTCACCTTTTAGTGACGAACGCGCTGAACGGCCAGGTCGTCGAGATCGACCCCGTGGCGGCCAAACAGCTTTACGCGCGCTGGCTCGATACCGACAAGGCGCAAAGCCCGCCGGGCAACGGCGACCTGTTCGGCATCGCGCTGACCCCGTCAGGCGACGGCTTCTACTACGTGGAAGACGACGTGAACACTCTCGTGCTGGCTCAATAAACATGTCCTCCGACGATACCCTCGACAACCCGTCGCGCCCCGCGCGGCGCGGCTTCCTGAAAGCTGGCGCAGCACTCGGGGCGAGCCTCGGCGCAGGCGCGGCCACGAGCGGCCTCGCCCAGGCCGCCGAGGCGAAGCATCACGCCATGCCCGTCGACCCGATGCTCGCCGTCGAGCCGTTCTACGGCGAGCACCAAGGCGGCATCGTGACGCCGCAGCAGGCGCACACCTATGTCGCGGCCTTCGACCTCACGACGACCTCGCGCGACGACGTCATCAACCTGCTGCGCAAGTGGACGCAATCCGCCGCGCGCATGAGCCAGGCGCAGCCCGCGGCATCGCTCGACGGTACGGGCGAAGATCATCCCGCGCCCGACTCCGGCGACGCGCTGGGCCTCGGCCCGGCCGGCCTCACGGTGACGTTCGGCTTCGGCCCCGGCCTCTTCACCTCGCAGGACAAGGACCGCTACGGTCTCGCACACAAGCGCCCTGCCGCGCTCGTCGATCTGCCGCGCTTCAACGGCGACCAGCTGATCGCGCAGAAAACCGGCGGCGATCTCTTCGTCCAGGCCTGCGCTAACGACGCGCAAGTTGCCTTCCACGCGGTGCGCCAGCTCGCGCGCCAAGGCTATGGAGTCCTGACGATGCGTTGGGGCCAGGCGGGCTTTCTCTCGGGCCCGCGCGCGCAGACGCCGCGCAATCTCATGGGCTTCAAGGACGGCACCAACAATCCGCCGACCGCGGATCCGAAAGCGATGAACCAGTTCGTTTGGGCCACCGCTGCCGACGCGCCGTGGATGCAGGGCGGCACCTATACGGTGGTGCGGCGCATCCGCATCACGCTGGAGCACTGGGACCAGATGGAGCCCGGTTTCCAGGAGCAGGTGTTCGGCCGCCACAAGTACAGCGGCGCGCCCATCGGCATGAAGAAGGAGTTCGACACCGTCGACCTCGACGCGAAAGACGAGGACGGCAATCTGCTGATTCCCGAGAACTCGCACGTGCGCCTCTCGAACCGCGCATCGAACAACGGCGCGCAGATCCTGCGCCGCTCGTACTCGTACAACGACAGCACGGACTTCTATATCGAGCGGTGGCCGCCGTGGCGCCAGGAAACCGAATACGACGCGGGCCTCATCTTCGTCGCGCACCAGAGCGACCCGCGCACGGGCTTCATTCCGATCAACGAGCGCCTCGCGAAGTTCGACATGATGAACCAGTTCACCACGCACGTGGGCAGCGCGATCTTCGCGTGCCCGCCGGGTGCGAAGCCGGGCTCGTTCATCGGTGCGGAGCTGTTCAGCGCTTGATATCGGTCGATAACATCGGATCTCTAATCAATATGAAACTTTCCTCGAAGCGCGCCGCGCTGCGCGCCGCCGCATTCTCGCTCGCCATCGCCGTCATGCTGCCGCCCGGCGCCCACGCCGCCTCAATCACGATCTACAACGCGCAGCACGAGCAGGTCGTGAACCAGCTCGCGAAGGACTTCGAGCAACAGACGGGCATTGGCGTGAAGATCCGCAGCGGCGAAGGCCCGGCACTCGCGGCGCAACTCGTCGCCGAAGGCACGAAGACGCCCGCCGACGTCTACTTCACCGAGAACTCGCCCGAGCTGATGCTGCTCGAGGAGAAGGGCCTGCTCTCGCCCGTGCAGCAAGCCACGCTCGCCGTCGTGCCCGCGCGCTACAACTCGCCGCAAGGACAGTGGGTGGGCGTGACCGCGCGCGAGAACGTGCTTGCGTACAACACCGCCAAGGTGCAAGCGGGGCAGTTGCCGCAATCGCTTCTCGATCTCGCGAAGCCGGAATGGAAGGGCAAGGTCGGCATCGCCCCGAGCGACGCCGACTTTCTGCCGGTCGTCGACGCCGTGCTCGCGATGAAGGGTGAGGCGGCGACGCTCGAATGGCTCAAGCGCCTGAAGACCAACGCGCAGATTTTCGACGACGACGAAGGCGTGGTCGCCGCCGTGAATCGCGGCGCCGTGGCGACGGGCATCATCAACAATTACTATTGGGCCCGCCTGCACGCCGAGCTAGGTGACCAGAAGACGCGCAGCGCCGTGGCGCACTTCGCCGATGGCGACGTGGGCGCGCTCGTGAACGTCTCGGGCGCGGCAGCGACGAAGTCGGCGCACAACGTGGACGGCGCGCAGAAGTTTCTCGCCTACCTCGTGAGCGAGCGCGCGCAGAAGCTCATGGCGCAGGACCACATCAGCTTCGAATATCCGTTGCGGCCCGGCGTGGCGAGCGATCCCATCAACAAGCCGTTCGACCAGCTGAAGCCGCCCGCACTGACCATCCAGCAGCTAGGCGACGACAGCCAGGCGGGCAAGCTGCTGCGTCAGGCAGGCCTGCTTTAATCACCACGGAGTCCGAAGCAAGATCGTGAGCGAAGCCGTCACTACGGTGCAAGCCGTGCCTGAGTCTCATCAAGAGACTATCGCGAGGGCGCCGTCCCAAAGCGCGCGACGCCATGCGCCGCGCGCGCTGCTCGCGACGGCCGCGCTCGGCCCGCTGCTGGTGCTGCTGCCGCTCGCGCTCACGTTCTGGCGCGCGCTCTCGTTCAGCTTCGCCGATGCCGCCGAGCTGATCTTCCGGCCGCTGGTTGGCGAGCTGCTCGTCAATACGCTCTCGATCACCGTTTCGGCCACGCTCGCTTCGGCCATGCTCGGCACGGCCGTGGCATGGCTCGTCGAACGCACCGATGTGCCGGGGCGGCGCGCATGGGCGCTCCTCGCCGCCGCGCCGCTCGCCATGCCCGCGTTCGTCACGAGCTATGCGTGGGTCTCGATGAGCCTGGATTTGCAGGACTTTCTCGGCGCGTTCATCGTCATCACGACGGCCTACTTCCCGCTCGTTTATCTCCCCGTGGCCGCCGCGCTGCGCGGTCTCGACCCGGCGCTCGAAGAGTCGGCGCGCGCGCTTGGCTGCAACCACTGGGCCGTTTTCGTGCGCGTTGTGCTGCCGCAATTGCGGCCCGCGCTGTTCGGCTCGATGCTGCTCGTCGCGCTCGGCGTGCTCTCCGAATTCGGCGCATTCACGCTATTGCGGTTTCGCACGTTCACCACGGAAATTTATGCTGAATACCGCACGAGCTTCGATGGCGGCGGCGCCTCGTTGCTCGCTTGCGTGCTAATCCTGCTCTGCCTCGTGTGCCTCGTGCTCGAGTTTCGCGTGCGCGGGCGCGCCCGCTATGCGCGCGTGGATCGCGGCACGCGGCGCGCGAACGTGCGCCATGCACTCGGGCGCTGGCGCTGGCCTGTCACGGCGGGCTTCGTCGCGCTCAACGCCGCCACCCTGGGCGTCCCGCTCGCGATGATCGGCTACTGGCTCACGCAGCCGGGCGCAGCGGCTATCACGCCGGCCGAGGTCTCGCCCGAGTTGCTGGTCTCGACCACCTTCGCCTCGCTGCGCCTCGGTCTGACGGCCGCATGCTTCACCACGCTGCTCGCGCTGCCGCTTGGGTATCTGCTGGCGCGTTACCCGGGCCACGCAGCCACGTTCCTCGAACGTACTGCCTTTATCGCGCAAGGCGTGCCGAGCCTCGTCATTGCGCTTGCGATCGTCTCGCTCGCCGTGCGCGCGCTCGAACCGCTGTACCAGGGCACCACGCTGCTGATCGCGGCCTACGCCATCCTCTTTCTGCCGCTCGCGCTGGTGAGCGTGCGCGCCGCGCTCATGCAGGCGCAGCAGCGCCTCGAAGAAACCGCACGCGCGCTCGGTTTGGGCTGGTTCGCGACGCTGCGCCGCGTCGTGCTGCCGCTCGCGGGCCCCGGTCTCGGCGCGGCGGCCTCGATGGTCTTCATCTCCGTGGTGACGGAACTCAACGCCACGCTACTGCTCGCGCCGATCGGCACCCACACGCTGGCCACGCAAGTCTGGACCGACACTTCTACGCTCGCCTTCGCGGCCGCAGCGCCCTACGCCGCCCTGCTCACCGCGCTGTCGCTCGCGGCTTCGGGCCTGCTGTTCGCATTTGCTGGCCGCTCGGCGCTCGCGGGCCATGCGGCCGCGCCGACGCCGGCCGCCCCTTCCGATATGCCCGCCAACGGCGCCTGAGTCCCGTTTCGCATCCCCATGAGCACACTTCGCATCTCCGGCCTTCAAAAGGCCTTCGACGGTCATCCGGTCCTGCACGGCATCGATCTCGCCGTGCGCTCGGGTTCGCTCGTCGCGCTGCTCGGCCCCTCGGGCAGCGGCAAGACGACGCTGCTGCGCTTGCTGTGCGGTTTCGAGCGTGCCGACGCCGGCACGATCACGATCGAGGGCCAGCGCGTGGCTGGCGACGGCCTGCATCTGCCGACCGAACAGCGCCGCATCGGCTATGTGCCGCAGGAAGGCGCCCTCTTCCCGCATCTCTCGGTCGCCGGGAACATCGTGTTCGGCCTGCCGCGCGCACAGCGCCGTGCACGCCATCGCGTGGCCGAGATGCTCGAACTCGTCGGGCTGCCTCAAGCGTATGCATCGCGCGCGCCGCAGCAGCTCTCGGGCGGGCAGCAGCAGCGCGTGGCGCTGGCCCGCGCGCTCGCGCCCTCGCCCGGCCTCGTGATGCTCGACGAACCGTTCTCGTCGCTCGACGCCGCGTTGCGCGTCGAAACCCGCGAAGCCGTGGCGCGTGCGCTCGCCGCGGCCGGCGCGACCGCCGTGCTCGTCACCCACGACCAGGCCGAGGCGCTGTCACTCGGCCATGAAGTTGCCGTGTTGTGGCGGGGAAGACTTCTGCAAAGCGGGCCGCCGCAAACGCTCTACCGCCGCCCGGCCACGCCCGAACTCGCGGCTTTCATCGGCGAGGCGGTGCTGCTGCCCGGCACGGTAGCGAACGGACGGGCGCATTGCGTGCTCGGCGCGCTGCCGATCCAGCAAGAGCAGCACGCCGAAGATGGCGCCGTGGACGTGATGCTGCGCCCCGAGCAAATCGACGTGCTGCCCGAAACCGTGCAACGCGAGGGCACGCTCGAAGCCATCGTGCGCGCCATCACCTTCCACGGCCAGGACGCCGCGCTCACGCTGCAACTGATCGATGCGGACACAACGATCCGCGCACGCGTGCCCGGCTATCGCACGCCGCGTGAAGGCAAGCGCGTGCGGCTCGCGGTGGGCGGCGAAGTGAGCGTCTACCCGCGCTGACGCGGCACCGAAAGATCCTGCACCATCTGCTGCGCGAGGTAGTCGCACGTGGGCCGGTTCGATTTGGCGCTGCGCGCCACCACGATTTCCAGCGGCTCTATTTTCGGCAGGCCCTGCGCCTCGCCGAGAATCGCAAAGCGCGGCGGCACGCTGCAGCGCGTGAGCGCCACGATCGCAATGCCCGCTTCCACGGTCGCCAGGAGCCCCAAAAGGCTCGCGCTGCTATATGCCGCCCGATAACGGATGTGCGCGGCATCGAGCGCCGCCACCGTATGCGCGCGCGCCACGCAGCCGTGCTCGTATAGACCCACCGGCAACGGCGACATGGCAAGCGGCGCGGGATCGGTGGCGGAGCCCACCCATACCAGTTCCTCAGCGCGCACGAATTCGCCGCGCAACTTGCGGTCGCGCGTCACGAAGGCGATGTCGATCTTGTTGTCCGCGAGCATGGGCCCGAGCGCCGAGCTTTGCGCGCATACGATCTCGATCTCCACATGCGGATAAAGCGTCGAAAAGCGCCGTAAAACCGGCGAGAGCAGCGAGGCCATGTAGTCGTCGGGGGCACCTAGCACCACGCGCCCCGTCACTTCCGGCCGCACCATCGCCGCCCACGCTTCCTCCTGCAAGTCCAGTGCCCGCCGCGCGTATTCGAGCAACGTGGTGCCCGGCCGCGTGAGCGCGAGATTGCGCGTGTCGCGCGTGAACAGCGTGGCGCCGAGCATCTGCTCGAGCCGTTTGACCTGCATGCTCACGGCCGCCTGCGAGCGGTGCACGGCTACGGCGGCCTTCGTGAAGCTGCCCGCGTCGGCGACGGCAGCGAAGGTGCGCAGCAAGTCGATGTCAAATTCGGGGTTCAAGCGGGGCTGGCTCCGGGCTACAGGTGGGGGCGGCGATTCATAAGCTGAATTGATGGAATTCTTCAATTTAATTCGTTTGCCCGCGCCCAGCAACTGGCAAATACTGGAGCCGTTTTCAACCCCCTTTCGATTTTGCCGCGTAAGCCATGCAATCCGATCATCAAGGTAACCGTCAGCAAGGCGTCCTCATGCTCGCGGGCGGCGGCCTCCTGATGGGCACGATCGGCGTGTTCGTCGAGGAGGCGCGCCTTGGCGCGCTCACGCTCGTGTTCTTCCGCTGCTTTTTCGGCATGCTCGCGCTCGCCGCGTACTGCGCGTACAAGGGCTGGCTCACGCCCCGGCAGTTCACGCGCCGCACGTTCGCGCTCGCGCTCATTTCGGGCGTGCTGATGGTGACGCAGTGGGTGGCCTTCTTCGACGCGATCCATCGCACGAGCATCGCGGTCTCGACGGTCGTGTTCCACGTGCAGCCGTTCTGGGTCGTGCTGATGGGCGCCGCGCTCTTCCACGAGCGGCTCGGCGCGGACCGGCTGGGCTGGATCGGCATGGCGTTCGTGGGCCTCGTGCTCGCTTCGGGCGTGCTCGCGGAAAGCCATATCGCCGATCGCACGAGCTACACGATCGGCATCGCCGAATCGCTGGGCGGCTCGGTGCTCTACGCGAGCGTCACGCTCATCGCCAAGGGCCTGCGCGATTTTCGCCCGCATCTGCTCACGCTCACGCAATGCGCGGTGGGTGCGGTGTGTCTGCCGCTCATCGCGCCGTTTTTCGCGCCGCTCCAGCTCGCGCATATCTCGGCCGTGCAATGGGGCTGGCTAGTCGGCATGGGGGTGCTGCACACGGGGCTTTCGTACGTGCTGATCTACGGCGCGTTGCCGATGCTCACCACGCCCGTGATCGCCGTGCTGCTGTTCGTGTATCCGCTCACGGCGATCGCCGTCGATGCGATCGTCTACGGGCGTGCGTTGAGCGCGCTGCAACTCGCCGGCATGGCGCTGATCGTGGCGGCGAGCCTCGGCGTGAATCTCGGCTGGCGCCTGCTGCCGCCGAGGCTCGTGAAGGTGCGCCGCTAAAGCGCGCGGCGCACGTCAAGGCACAGCCTCAGGTCGGCAGCGTCTTACCCCTGGTTTCCGGCGCGAACGGAATGATCAGGAGTCCTGCGACGAATGCCAGCGCCGTGAGCGCGACCGGCGTGCCGAGCGTGTGCATGTTCAGCACCGCGGCGCCCAGCAGGAAGTTCACCCCCGCGCCCACGAAGCGGCCGAACGACGTGCAGAACGCGAACGCCGTGGCGCGCACGCGCGTTCCGAACTGCTCGGGCAACCACAGGCTGAAGAGCGCGAAGTTGCCGCCAAAGAAGCCGAGCACGAACAGCAGCGCGATGAACGGCACCAGCCCGTTCTTGAGGTAGAACGCCCAGCCGAAGCTCGCGGCGATCGCCACGGCCATGCCCGCGAAATAGACGGCGAGCGTCCATTTGCGGCCGATGCGTTCGGCCAGCGGCGGCAGCGCGAGACAGCCCAGGATCGTGCCGATGGAGAGAATGCCGGTAGCGATCGAAGCGGTGCGGATCGCCTCGGCCTTGCTCGCGCCCGCCTTCGTCGCGAGCTGGATCACGGCCGAAGGCTCATAGACGGCGCCCGCCCACAGGCCGATGATCGCGATCGTCAGCAATGCGCACGCCACCACGGTACGCACGCGATACACGCTGCCGAAGATTTCACGCAGCGGGTGACCGTGGTGCACATGGCTCGCCTCCGACTTCTGCCACGTCTCCGGCTCCTCCACGCGCGTGAGCACCAGAATCGCCACCACCACCGGCACCGCGCCCGTGAGGAACATGGCCCGCCAGCCGAAGTGCACGCCGATCGTGTAATTGAGCGCGGCCGCGATGAAAAAGCCCGCGTAATAGCCGGTCTGCAGATAGCCCGCCCCCATCTTGCGGCGATCTTCGGGCCACGATTCGGCCACGTAGGTGCCCGCGAGCGCCCACTCGCCTCCAATGCCCACGCCCGCCAGAAAGCGGTAGATGCCGAGCGCCCAGACGCTCTGCGCGGTGGCGGAGAGGCCCGTGAAGATAGCGAACATGAAGATGGTGCCGGCCAGCACGCGCGTGCGGCCAAAGCGGTCGGCGAGCGGCCCCCAGATGAACGACAGGCCCCAGCCCACGAGGAAGAGCGCGAACAGGATCGAGCCGGCGAGCCCGATGTTCGCCGCACTGGCCTCGTAGCCCGAGCGCGGCAACAGTTCGGTGAGCGCGGGCGTGAGCACGAGTGCGTAGATGAACGAGTCCATCCCATCGAGCGTCCAGCCCGCCCAGGCGCCCCAGAAACCGGCGATCTGCGACCGGTTGAGCGGTGTCTTGCTGCGAGTACGCCGCGCGGACTCGGTGATCGAATTCATGATGCTCCTCTCTCCTTTGATGTCTCGCCCTGCGCGCATGCCTGTATGCGTGCGCGCCGCGAAACGCGGAAATGCAGGCCGCTGCAGAAGCCGGCCCTCGTCAGGAACTTCCTGTAAGCCCCCGTTCTCCCTACCCGTCTATAGTGAATCCGATGCTTCTGTGGTGCGGGTTTTCGAGGCTTTCGCCTTCGTCTTTTTATATATAATATGTGATCCTATGAACGACGCAACGGATGGTTTTCCCCTGGAAGGCGCTAGCGCGCCCCGCACCAGCACCTCGCGCATGATCGCCGACGCCCTGCGCAGCGCGATCGTCGAGGGCAAGCTCGCGCCTGATGCGCCGCTGCGCCAGGACGCGATCGCGCGGCATTTTTCGGTCAGCGCCATTCCCGTGCGCGAGGCGTTGCGCCAGCTCGCGAGCGAAGGCTGGGCCAAGATCGAAGTGAACAAGGGCGCGAGCGTCGCCTCGCTCTCGGCCGACGAAGCGCGCGAGATCTACGAGATCCGCTCCGCGCTGGAGAGCCTCGCGCTCGGCCTTGCGATTCCGAACCACACGAGCGCCACGCTGCGCGAAGTGAGCGCGCTCGCCGCGGCCGCGAAGCGTGAACGCGATCCGTCGCTCTATGTCGCGCGCAACGAGGCCTTTCATATGAACCTCTACGCGCCCGCCGGCCGGCCGCAGTTGATGGAGATGCTCACGACGCTCCATCGCCGCGGCGAACGCTATCTGCGTCTGAAATTCGGCTTTCCCGAGTACAAGGGCGAATCCGATAGCGAGCACGCCGAGATCCTCGCCGCCGTGAAGCGCGGCGACGTGCCCACCGCGCAAAAGCTCGTGGCGGAGCACCTGCTCGGCACGGGCGAACTCATCTACCGTTTCCTGACCGAGCGCGCCGCGCCGCCTGCGGCGGCGACCTCAGCGCCCCCTGCTGCACCGAAGCCGCGCGCCGCCTCTTCCCGCTCACGGAGCCGAACCGCCGATGAAGCCTCAAGCTGATACGCAACCCTCGCCCGGCCTCGCGCCGCGCTCGTGGACCACGCGCCGCGACGAGAAAGCCCGCCGCCTCGCCGCCATCTCGCACTGGCTCGAAGACGGCATCCTTCCCGCCGCGCGCACGACCGAAGCGCTCGAACTGCTGATCCGCCCCGGCGACCGCGTCGCGCTGGAAGGCGACAACCAGAAGCAGGCCGACTTTCTCTCGCGCTCGCTGGCAAAAGCCGATCCCGCAAAGCTCAACAACATCCACCTCCTGATTTCGAGCATCAGCCGGCCCGAGCAACTCACGCTGTTCGAGCGCGGCATTGCGCATCGCGTTGACTTCGCGTTCGCGGGGCCGCAGAGCTTGCGCGTCGCGCAGCTGCTCGAAGACGGTCAGCTCGAAGTGGGCGCGATCCATACCTATGTCGAGCTATACGCGCGCATGTTCGTCGACCTGATTCCGCAGGTCGCGCTGCTTTGCGCCGAGAAGGCCGACCGCCACGGCAACCTCTACACCGGCCCGAACACCGAGGACACGCCCACCATCGCCGAGGCCGCTGCGTTCAGCCAGGGCATCGTGATCGTTCAGGTAAACGAAATTGTCGACGAACTGCCGCGCGTGGATATCCCCGGCTCGTGGGTCGACGTGGTCGTGCAAGCCGACCGGCCGTTCGCGGTCGAGCCGCTGTTCACGCGCGACCCGCGTCATATCGGCGACTTGCAGGTGCTCACCGCGATGATGGTCATCAAGGGCATTTACGCGCCTTATGGCATCGCGTCGCTCAATCACGGCATTGGGTTCGACACCGCCGCGATCGAATTGCTGCTGCCCACGTATGGCGAATCGCTCGGCCTGAAAGGCAAGATCTGCCGTAACTGGACGCTCAATCCGCATCCCACGCTCATTCCAGCGATCGAATCGGGCTGGGTGGAAAGCGTGCACTGCTTCGGCAGCGAAGTGGGCATGGAGGCCTATATCGCCGCGCGGCCCGATGTGTTCTTCACCGGCAGCGACGGCAGCCTGCGCTCGAACCGCGTGCTGTGCCAGCTCGCGGGGCAATACGCCGTCGATCTCTTCATCGGCTCGACGCTGCAGATCGACGCCGACGCGAACTCGTCCACCGTCACACGCGGGCGCCTCGCGGGTTTCGGCGGCGCGCCGAACATGGGCCACGATCCACGCGGCCGGCGCCACGCGAGCGAAGCGTGGCTCAAGCTGCTCAGGGACAACGGCCCGGTTTCGCGCGGCCACAAGCTCGTGGTGCAGCTTGCGGAGACCTGGAAGAAAGGCGGCGAGCCGACCTTCGTCGACGAACTCGACGCCATCGCCGTGGGCCGGAAGAGCGGCATGCCCGTCGCCCCCGTGATGATCTACGGCGACGACGTGAGCCACGTCGTGACCGAGGAAGGCATTGCGCACCTGCATCGCGCCGAAGGCATCGACGAACGCCGCGCGGCGCTTGCGGCCGTGGCGGGCGTGACGCCCATCGGGCTGCGCGCACAGCAGCAGAAAACCGACGAGCTGCGCCGCCGCGGCATCGTGCAGTTCCCCGAGGATCTCGGCATCCTGCGCGGCGACGCCAAACGCTCGCTGCTCGCGGCGCGCAGCATCGACGATCTGGTGACCTGGTCGGGCGGCCTCTACACGCCGCCCGCGCGCTTTCGCAGCTGGTGAGCGCGATGCGCACGTTCACCCTTACGCCGTTCGCCGAGGGCGCGGCGGGCCTCGCGCGGCGCGTCCCGTGCAGCGCCGGTGCACCGTCGCCGGGTTCGGCCGCACAGCTCGCACGCTTCGCCCGCGACGCACTGATCGAAGAGGCGCGCCTCACGCCCAAGCCCGCGCTCGTGGACGCGCGCGGTAGTGGCGCGCACAACGATCTCGATCTCGCGACGATGCTGCGCTCGGCGCACGCGCTCGAACCCACGTTCGAAGCGCTCGCGCGCGCGTCGTGCGGCGCCGCGCCGGGCACGGCGCTGCGCACCGACCTCGCGCGCATCGGACGCGCCGGCGAAGCCGCGATGATGCGCGCGACGCAAGGCAGCAATGCGCATCGCGGCGCGATCTGGATCGTCGGCCTGCTCGTGGCGGGCGCGGCGATCGTGCACACGCCTCACGTCAGCCATGGCGCGTACGCCCATGCGGCGCACATCTGCGCAACCGCAGCGACGATTGCACGCTTCGACGACCTGTTCGCGCGACCCACGCAAAGCCACGGCGAGCGCGTGCGCCAGCGTTTCAAGGTAGGCGGCGCGCGCGGCGAAGCACAGGACGGTTTTCCGCACGTCGTGCGCGTGGGTCTACCCGCGCTGCACGCCGCACGGGCGCAAGGTTGCGACGAAGCCCACGCGCGCGTGGACGCACTGCTCGCGATCATGGCGTCGCTCGACGACACCTGCGTGCTCCATCGCGCGGGGCTCGCCGGGCGCGAGGCCGCGCAAGCCGGCGCGCGGCGCGTGCGCGACGCCGGTGGCGTTGCGACACAGGCCGGGCGCGCGGCCTTCGATGCGCTGGAACGCGCGCTGCTCGCGCTCAACGCATCGCCGGGCGGCGCGGCCGATCTGCTCGCCGCGACGCTCTTCATCGACAGACTGCTTCAGCACCGCATGGGCGGGAGGACGGCTTCATGGAACAACTGACATTCGACTACCCGGCGCAACGCGCCGTGACGACGCGCGCCCATGTGGGCGTGGTGGGTTCGGGCGATCTCGAAGTGCTGCTGCAACCCGCCAGCGACATGCAGGCGCGCGTGGTCGTGCATACGAGCGTGGACGGCTACGGGCACATCTGGAAGAGCGTGCTCGACCGCTTCTTCACGCGCTACGACGGCGCGGCGCTCATCGAGATCAACGACTTCGGCGCGACGCCCGGCGTGGTGGCGCTGCGGCTCGCGGAGGCTGTGGAAGCGGCTCAGGGCGGTGAACGAGGAGCACAGTCATGAGCAGCGCTAATCAAGTGGGGCCGGGCGCGCTGCTGCGCGAAAGCTTCATCGAGTTGAGCGCCCGGGAACGCGCGGCCGCCGTGCTCGACGCGGGCACGTTCCGCGAACTCCTCGGCCCATTCGACCGCATCGAATCGCCGTGGCTCCCGTTGCAGGGCATCGTCTGCCAGGCCGACGACGGCGCGGTGATCGCGCGCGGGACCATCGACGGCCAGCCCGCCGTGGTCGCCGCCATCGAATCCGCGTTCCAGGGCGGCAGCATCGGCGAAGTGTCGGGCAGCAAGATCGCCGCGGCGCTCGAACTCGCACTCGCCGACTGCGAGCGCGGCAAGATCGTGCGGCCCGTCATCCTGTTCGAAACGGGCGGCGTGCGCTTGCAGGAAGCGAATCTCGGCCTCGCCGTGATCGCGGAGATCCAGTCGGCCATCGTCGCGTTGCGCGCTCACGTACCCGTGGTCGGCGTGATCGCGGGCATGGTGGGTTGCTTTGGCGGAATGTCGCTCGCTGCGGCACTGTGTTCGATGCTCGTGATGACGAAGCAAGGCCGCCTCGGCATGAACGGCCCCGAGGTGATCGAGCAGGAAGCCGGCATCGAGGAACTCGATTCGAGCGACCGCCGCCAGGTATGGCAACTGATCGGCGGCGAGCAGCGCACGCAGACAGGCTTCGCCGATGCGCTGGTGGACGATGCCGTCGACGACGTGCGCACCGCCGTGCGCGCGGCGTTTTCGCAAGGCGTGCCGCACTCGCATCGCTCGGCGAACGTCGATGCGATGCTCGCCAGGCTCGCGCAAATCGATCCCGCCAGCGTCACCCCAGAATCGATGCGCGCGGTGTTTGCCGCATCGCCCACGAACCTCCGCGGAGAAACGGCATGAACGACACGACGACGAGCCGCGGCACACGCTGGCTGCTCGCCCTGGCGGGTGTTGACGCACGAGGCGCCTGCGTTCAATACGCCGATGCGCCGCTCGGCGACGAAACGGCGCGCTTCATCACCGTGGCGCCCGATCCCGCGAACCGCTTTCCGCGCGCGCGCGACAACGTGGTGGGCCTCGAGCAAGGCTGGCTTCTCGCGAAGGCCGTGCGCGACGCGATTGCCGAAGATGCCGCGAGCGGCAAGCGCCGCCCCATCATCGCGATCGTCGACGTGAAGAGCCAGGCATACGGCTACCGTGAGGAGATGCTCGGCATCCACCTCGCGTGCGCATCGGCCGTGGACGCCTACGCGAGCGCGCGCCTCGCCGGGCATCCCGTGGTGGCGCTGATCGTCGGCCCCGCGATGTCGGGCGCGTTCCTCGCGCACGGCTACCAGGCCAACCGCATCGTCGCGCTCGACGCGCCCGGCACGATGGTCCACGCCATGGGCAAGGAAGCCGCGGCGCGCGTCACGCGGCGCAGCGTCGAGGAGCTCGACGAACTTGGCGAAAAGATCGTGCCGATGTCCTATTCGATGGCGTCGTTCGCGAAGCTCGGTCTGCTCGACGAGCTGATCGAAGGCGTCGACGCGGACGCGCCCAGCAACGCGCAAACCGCGCGCGTGCGCGACGTGCTCGCGAAGAAGGTGCGCGAAGCCCGCGGCGACAAGAGCGGCCTCGCGCATCGCTTGCAGGGCGAATCGGCACAGCGCACGCGTGTGGCGTCGATCGAGGTGCGCAAGCGCCTTGCGCAACAATGGGACGCTAGCTGATGCGCGTCTGCGCTGCCCCGCCCTTCGCAGAAGACGCGCCGCGCCAGGACGATGCGCGCTGGCACGCCCACGATCTGCTGCAGATTCGACGCGGCGCATCGATTGCGCACTCGAGCGACGAGCCGGACTGGGTACGCGACGCCCTCGCGCGCGCACCCTGGGTGGTCGTGCGGCGTACGCGCGCGGCGGCAGGCTTCGTGGCGGTCGGCGTGCGCGGCAGTGCACGATCACAGCGTTTCGGCACGTGGCTCGATACTGAGGATATCGAATCGTCTTCTGCGCCGGAAGACCTGCGCGATATCGAGCCGCTGCGCGAGCGCCGCGCACTGCCCGCGTTCATCGCGCTGGCCGCCCTGCGCGAAACCGCCTCGCCGCTACGCGATTACGCCTGGGGCCCCACGGGCAGCGCGGGTTTTGAACTCGCCGCGGGCATCCCCACGCTCACGGCGTCGAGCGATCTCGACGTCCTGATTCGTCTGCCGCAACGCGTCTCGCGCGCCGCGATCGACTCGCTTGCGCAAACGCTCGCGCGAGCCGCGAGCCGCGCCGGCACGCGCATCGACGCGCAACTCGAAACGCCATCGGGCGGCGTCGCGCTGGCCGAACTCGCCGCGCACAAGCCGCGCGTGCTGGCGCGCGCTTCGAGCGGCGCGCAGCTCGTTACCGATCCCTGGCGCACACCATGACGCTCGCGCTGCTCTTTCCCGGCCAAGGCGCGCAAAGCCCCGGCTTTCTCCACAAGCTGCCGCAGCACGACGCGGTGCGGGCGACGCTCGCCGAGGCATCGGCCGCGCTTGGCCTGGACGTCCTCACGCTCGATAGCGACGACAGCTTGCGCTCCACGGTTGCGGTTCAGATCGGGCTGACGGTCGCTGGCGTTGCCGTTGCGCGCGCGCTCGCGCACGAAGGTCTCGTTGCCCAGTTCTGCGCAGGGCTATCCGTGGGCGCCTATGCGGCAGCGGTAACGTGCGAAGCCCTGTCGTTCGGCGACGCGCTGCATATGGTGCGCAAGCGCGCCGAGCTGATGGAGAACGCGTGGCCCTCGGGCTACGGCCTGGCGGCCGTCGCGGGGTTGAGCGAGACGCAGGTGGAAGCGCTCGCGCAAGCACATGCGCGCGAAGGCGGCGAACCCGTGTACGTGGCGAACGTCAACGCCCCGCGCCAGATCGTCGTGGCCGGGGCCGACGCGGCGCTCGCGGCGTTCTCCGCGCGCGCGCTTGCTGCCGGCGCGCGCAAGGCGCAACGGCTCATGGTTGCGGTTCCTTCGCATTGCGAACTATTGGCCGATGCCGCCGACAAGCTCACCGCGTGGGCGAAAGACATCCCCTTCACGGCGCCGCGCAGTGTCTACGTCGACAATCGCGGCGGCCGCCCGCTCCACAGCGCAAACGCGATCCGCGCCGATCTCGCCACCAACATGCGCTATACGGTGCGCTGGTACGACGCACTGACGGTCGTGATCGAATCGGGCGCCAGTGTGCTGGTCGAGGCGCCGCCTGGCCAGGTACTCACCGACATCGCGCGCGAGCACTATCCCGAAGAAACGACGGCGCTCGCGGCATCGACGTTGCCTCATGAGCGGCTCGTCGCTATCGTGCGGCGGCGGTTGGGTTGAGCTTCGCTTGAGTCGTGCGCGCCGCCGCCAAATAGGGCGTTTATGCGCATAAAGTCTTATTTGATTTCTACGGCGACGCGTGGAAGCTCGAGGCTAATCGCATGTTCATTGATTTCGCGGCCATCTGGCGCCATCTAGCGTCTTATTTACGCAAAGCTGCGGTCACAATACGAAACGTCAGATTGACGCGCTCACCGCACACGGCGGGCTCCTTCGGCACCCGATGCCGCCACTGCGCCTGAGTCATGCCCTGCATCACGAGCAGGCTGCCGCTCGTCAGCCGGAAGGAGCGCACCACGCCCGTTGCGTTGTGGCGCAGATCGAAACGCCGCGTCGCGCCGAGGCTCAGCGAGGCAATGACCGGTTCCGGGCCCAGCTCGGGTTCGTGATCGGCATGCCACCCCATGCTGTCTGCGCCGCTGCGATAACGATTGAGCAGCACGCTGTTAAAACGCACGCCGCACAGCGCCGAGATGGCGTCGCGCAATTCGGCCACCGTGGCGGACCAGGGCTGCGGCACGTTGCGAATTCCAGAGTAGACGTAGACCGCGCCCTCATCGCCTTGCCAGGCCGTGAGACGCGGCTGGTCCACCCAGCCGCCGGGCGTGCGAATGCGCTCCTGGCGCCAGTCGGCCTCGGCGATGATGCGGGTGAGCGCCTCGGCCGCCGCATCGTCCGCGAGCCATGACGGATGCCACCTCACGTCGGGGTGAGGCGCGGACTGGGGCGTGTCGTCGAAGAGATCGAACATCGCGAACGCTTGAATCGAGCGGGAAACGCACAGTTTCGCACGGCGCGAATGCGCCCGCCGCGCGCCGCCCATTTCAGCAGTTGTGCTTGCGGGATCAGGTAAGCAGCGCGATATAGAACACCGCTGCACCGATGAGCGCGCCGACGAAACAGAAGCCCTCGGCGGGCTCGTCGGTGGTGCGCGAGCGCAGCCACGCGCCCACTACGCCGAACATGCCCGCGATACCTAACGCGACGAACAACATCACGACGTCGAATAACGCGCTTCGGCCGATATCGAGGATATCGACTCGCTTGACGGCGAAATAGACTACGACGGCCATGATCGAGAGCACGACCATCGGCAGCATGACGTGGCTGCCCTCATAACCGACGTGACGACCATGCAGACCCTCGTGCACCCCATGCGCAGGCCGGATGATTTTCATGATTCGTCTCCCCCAGGAGCGCCCGAAAAGCACGGGCCTCGATTCAAGCATAGTCCATCGCCGAGGCTAATTCAATGGACGTTTAATAGTGTGGCGCAGCCCCGCAAGAAAATAGTGCAACCAGCGAGATCGCATTGGCAATCCAGGGAAATGCCGCAGCGCCACAACCCTGCCCCGCGTACCGCGCGAGCCCCATTCATACACGCATGCATGTATGTCGAGTCCGCGTTCCTCAGGGCTTCGATGGCGCATCGCAGCAAGCACCGGGGACGCCGCCATGTCACAGCGCAAACGCAGCCGTCCCGGTAAAATCCAACGCAGCCTGCCTGAACGCCGTCCTTACGCGTTCCCGGTGTCCGGGCCTTTGCCGCAGCGCCCTGCGCCGCCCCTGCCATCCGTTCCCGCCGCCATGCCCCGACTCTCGTTTCTGGTCCGCTTCATTGCCATCGGCGTGCTGCTGCACGCCTATGTCGGCTTTCGCCTGATCCCCGATCTGCCCGTGCCGGCCGCCGGCAAGTGGCTCGCGGTGCTGTGGCTCGTGCTCTCGGTGCTGTTCATCCCGCCCGGCATGCTCGCGCGGCGCTTCAAGCGCCAGCCGCTCGGCGACCGTCTCGCGTGGATCGGCATGCTTGCCATGGGATTTTTCTCGTCGCTGCTCATGCTGACGATCGCGCGCGACATCGTGCTCGCCTCCGCCATGACCGTGGAGGCGCTGTGGCCCCGCGCCATCGATCTCGCGAACTGGCGCACCGCGAGCGCCGCCACGGTGATCACGCTGGCCTTCGTTTCCTCCGGATTCGGCTTCTTCAATGCGCGGCGGCGCGCGCGCGTGCGCAACGTCGAGGTGCCGATTCGCGGCCTGCCCGCCGCGCTCGACGGCTTCACGATCGTGCAGCTGAGCGACATTCACGTCGGGCCCACGATCAAGCACGGTTACGTCGATGCGATCGTGCGCGCCGTGAATCAGCTCGACGCCGACGTGGTGGCCATCACCGGCGACATCGTGGACGGCAGCGTGGCCCATCTCGCCGATCACACCGCGCCGCTCGGCAAGCTCAATGCCCATCACGGCGTGTATCTCGTGACCGGCAATCACGAGTACTACTCGGGCGCGGACGCGTGGATTGCCGAGTTCCGCCGCATCGGGCTCACGGTGCTGATGAATCAGCACGTGGTGATCGAACATGGCGGCGAGCGGCTCGTGCTGGCCGGCGTGACCGACTTCACGGGCGGCCAGTTCGATCCCGCGCACCGCAGCGATCCGGCCGCAGCACTGCGCGGCGCGCCCGCGGACATCCACACACGCGTGCTGCTCGCGCACCAGCCTCGCACCGCGCACGCCGCCGCCGCCGCGGGCTTCACGCTGCAACTGTCCGGCCACACGCACGGCGGCCAGATCTTCCCGTGGAATTTCCTCGTCCGGCTGCAGCAGCCGTTCACCGCGGGGCTGGAAAAGCTCGGCGGCCTCTGGGTCTATACGAGCCGGGGCACCGGTTACTGGGGGCCGCCCAAACGCCTTGGCGCGCCTTCGGAGATCACGCGCGTGCGGCTCGTGGGTGCGGTATTGAGCGCGGACTGAGCGTGCATTGCAACCGGCGACGGCCGGCACGATCTTGTCGGTATGATTGGGCAATGTCGCCACTCGTCCGCCGTTAGTCCACTATTCGGCCTCAACGGGAATTTATCGCTCATGGAAGGCAACAAGGCTCTTCACCAGACATCGTTCTACCTGCTGCTGCTGACGGTATCCGTCGCGCTGTGCTTCATCCTCGCGCCGTTCTTCAGCACGGTGCTCTGGGGCGCCATTCTCGCGTTGATCTTTCAGCCGGTGCAGCGCAGGCTCGTCGCACAGCTCGGGCGCAGGCGCAATCTCGCCGCGCTCATCACACTCATGATCTGCCTTGTGATCGTGATCTTCCCGCTCACGCTCGTCGCGGGAACGCTGGTCCAGCAGGTCGCCCTGGCCTACCAGCAGGTGCGCGCCGGCAGTCTCGATTTCGGGGCGTACTTCAGCCAGATCGTCCATGCACTGCCCGTCTCGATCCAGAACCTGCTGGCGCGCTACGACCTCATGGATCTGCCGGGGCTGCAGCAACGGCTTTCGGCGGGCGCCGCGGAAATCAGCCAGTTCATCGCCACGCGCGCGCTGAGCGTCGGGCAGAACACCTTGCAGTTCCTGGTGAGCTTTGGCGTCATGCTCTATCTGTTCTTCTTTCTCGTGCGCGACGGAAGCGAAATCTCGCGGCTGATACGCGACGCCATTCCGCTCGACAAACAGCACAAGCTGCATCTCATACGCAAATTCACGACGGTGATACGCGCGACGGTGAAGGGCAACCTGGTCGTCGCGGTCGTGCAGGGCGGGCTGGGCGGCGTTGCGCTCTGGGTGCTCGGCATTCAGGGCGCGCTGCTCTGGGGCTTCGTCATGATGCTGCTCTCGCTGCTGCCGGCCGTGGGCGCGGCGCTGGTGTGGGGGCCGGTCGCCATCTATTTCCTTTCGACGGGCGCGATCGCGAAAGGCGTCGGACTCATCGTCTTCGGCTCGGTGGTCATCGGCACCGTGGACAACGTGCTGCGCCCGCTGCTCGTGGGCAAGGACACGCGCCTGCCGGACTGGGTCGTGCTGATTTCGACGCTGGGCGGTATTTCGCTCATCGGCATCAACGGCTTCGTGATCGGGCCGCTGGTGGCCGCGCTCTTCATCAGTTGCTGGGATCTCCTGCGCAAGGGTCAGCACGACATCGAAAACGAGCGCGCGCCCGTTGAGGACGAGCCCGTATGAGGTCGATCGTCTAGCCGGCGTCGGCGCCGGACGTCATGCGCAACGTCAGGGCGAAACGTGCAGCGGCAAGCCGGCGCGACCCTGACGCACGATCCCGGCATCGACAGGCGACTGCTGCGCATCGCCGCCGTCCACGGCCACCGAGAAGCCAAATGTATTCACACCGTCGGCACTGCGCACGAACACCGTGCCGCCGTGCATCTCCGCCACGGCCTTGACGATCGAAAGCCCTAGCCCGTGATTTTCGTGGCTGTTGGAGCGCGCTTCCTGAAGGCGGTAGAAGCGGTCGAAGATATGCTCGCGTACTACCGGATCGAGCGGCTCACCGGGATTCGAAACGGCGATCTCCACGTGTCCGTCCTGCGGCGCGACGGTGGCGCACAGCGTCGTTCCGGGCTGCGAATGCTGGATCGCATTGACGAACAGATTGCTCACCGCGCGCCCGATCAGCGACGTGTTCACCCATGCGCGGGCGTCGCCCTGCACTTGCACGCGCAACTGCGCTTCTTCCAGCGGCATCTCCAGAAAGTCGAGCATGCGCTCGATCTCGGCGCGCAACGAGACTTCCGCGAGATCCGTCGCCCGTTCGCCGCGGTCGCTGCGCGAGAGAAACAGCATGTCGTTCACGATCACGCGCAATCGTTCGAATTCCTCAAGATTCGATTGCAGTGTCTGTTGCAACTGCTCGACGGAACGGTCGCGCGTGAGCGCCACCTGGGTCTGGCCGATCAGAATGCTCACTGGCGTGCGCAATTCGTGCGCCACGTCGGCGTTGAACGACTCGAGGCGCTCATAGGCCTTGTCGAGGCGCTCCAGTGCGCCGTTGAACGACGTGGCGAGTTCATGAAGCTCCTCGGGCAGCGCGTCCGAATGCAGACGCTGGCGCCGGTTCGACGGACTCAATTGCGCCGCCTCGCGCGAGAGGCGCGTGAGCGGGGCGAGCCCGAAGCGCGTGACCGCACGGCTCAGGAGCGCGACCACGATCGTGGAAAGCACGATCAGCACGCCGAGCACCATGCCGAAGCGCCGCAGCATGCCTTCGGTGCGCACGCAATCAGTGCCGACCACGAGCTTCACCTCGGGCCGCTCGCCGCTCGCCGGCACGATATAAGTCGATGTGATGATGTCGTAGCTGCTGCCGGGCGGGCGCACGCGCAGATGATTCGGGCCAACATCGCCCGTGACCTTGCCGACGATGGGTGAGCCGAAGCGAAAGCGCGGATCGGGCCCCTCGACGTAGTAATGCATGCGGCTGTCGGCGGGCGAGAGGTCGCGCAGCTTTTCCTGCACGAAGGCCCACTTCTCAACGTTGGGTGCGTGCGCAACGATCAGATTCGCGATGCGCGCCCGCGTGTCGAGCGTCTCGCGCAGCTCGTTGAAGAGCTGACGCTGCATCAGGAGGAAAAGGCCCGCGCCCGTGAGCGTGAACACGATCAGCGACACCGCCGCGAACATCGCCGAGAGCCGCAGCGAGATCGAGCGTTTCATGGCGTCTGGCCTCCTTCCTCGCGCACTTCGAGCACATAGCCCATGCCGCGGATGGTGTGCAGCAGTTTCGCCGCATGCGGGCCGTCGAGTTTCGCGCGCAGCCGCTTGATCGCCGTCTCCACCACGTTCGCGTTGCTTTCGAAATTGACGTCCCAGACCAGCTCGGTGATGAGCGTCTTCGAGAGAATCTCGCCGCGCCGGCGCGCGAGCACGGAGAGCAACTGAAACTCCTTCGCCGTGAGATCGAGGCGCACACCGTCGCGCGTCGCCCGGCGGCTGATGAGGTCCACCTGCAGATCGCCCACCGAAATCAGCGTGGATTCCTGTGAGCGTGCGCGGCGCGTGAGCGCGCGCAGGCGCTCGACGAGTTCGAGAAACGAGAACGGCTTCGTGAGATAGTCGTCGGCGCCGTCGCGCAGGCCATGGACGCGGTCGTCCACGCGGTCGCGCGCCGTCAGCATGATGACCGGCGTGTCCTTCTTCGCGCGCACGGCGCGCAGCACGCCGAAGCCGTCGAGCTTCGGCAGCATGACGTCGAGCACGATCACGTCGAAGTCGTATTCCGTGGCCATCCACGCGCCTTCCTCGCCATCCATGGCGACGTCCACGACCCAGCCTTGTTCCGTGAGTCCGCTGCGCAGATAGTCCACGACCTTGCGCTCGTCTTCGATTACCAATACTTTCATGCCCGCCCTCCTCTTCGCGCGGTGTCCTGCGATCTCGCCCGGCGTTCTTTCATATTCCGCCAGCGGGCCGCCGCGGCTCATGACCGCGGTTTCGCGCGCTTTTTTCGGTCCTGATGCCGGGCTCGTTCAAGCCCTGCCATAAGCCTTTTTCACGACTCAGCCTCTATCCGCCGCCTTCTGCACTTCGCGGCACGTTCCCGCGCTGCACGCCACCTCACGCTCGCTGGCGCTCCAGCCGCCGCCCAGTGCTTTTGCCAGAAAGACCACCGTGGCCACCTGCTGCCCGTGAATCTGCACTTCCTGGCGCTCGCTGGCAAGCAACTGCTGCTCCGCATTGAGCACGTCGATGAACGCGACGAGTCCGCCCTGATAACGGTCGTTGGCGAGATCGAGGGACTTGCGTGCATCATCCACGGCCGACTGCCCCTGTGTCGATGCGCGCTCTAGCACCGAGAGACCCGTTACCGCATTTTGCACCTCCTCGAACGCGGTGAGCACGGTCTGTCGATACGATGCCTGCGCCGACTCGTAACCGCCCTGCGCGAAATCCACACCCGCTGCGCGTTTGCCGCCGTCGAACAGCACCTCGCTGGCCGTCGCGCCCACGGACCACATCAGGCTCGGCACCGAGAAAAGACTGCCGAAACGCGTGGATTCCCAGCCAAACGTGGGGGAGAGCGTGATGTCGGGAAAGTACGCCGAGCGCGCGACGCCGATCTGCGCATTGGCGGCCGCCATGGCCCGCTCGGCCGACGCGACGTCGGGCCGCCGCTGCAACAGCTCGCTCGGCAGGCCGGTGGGCAGCGCCGGTACCGGCAACGGCGTGACCTTCCGTGCGATCGAGAACTCGGGCGCGGGCTGGCCGACCAGCACGGCAATCGCGTTCTGCTCCTGCTGGCGCTGATTTTCGAGCAGATGCACCTGCGTGAGCGTCGCGGCGAGCTGCGCCTTCTGCTGCAGCAGTTCGAGACCCGAAACAGCGCCGAGATCGTGCTGCGCGGTCACGAAATCGAGCGCCCTTTGCTGCGATTGCGCCGAGCGATTCACCACGTCGATCTCATTGTCGAGTTCGCGCATGGCGAAATAGTCGGTGGCGAGTTCAGCGGTGAGCACGAGGCGCGCGTTGGCGAGATCGTCGCTCGCCTGCTGCGTCGAGGCTTGAGCGGACTCGACCATGCGCCGGATGCGCCCGAACAGATCCAGCTCGTAGCTCACGGTCGCGCCGACGGCAACCTGGTTTTGCACCGTCGATGTATTGGGCGTCGCGTAGTTCGTGAGCGGCCGGTTTGCGGAAATGCGCTCGCGCGCGAGGCTCCCATCGACGCCCACCTGCGGGCTTTGCTGCGACGAAACCGATGCCAGCGTGGCGCGCGCCTGGGCGTAGTGAGCGGCGGCCACGCGCAGCGTCTGGTTGCCGTCGAGCGCGGCAGTTTCGAGGCGGTCGAGTTCGGCGTTGTCGAACGCCTTCCACCATTGCGGATCGAGCGGCGCATGCGAGGGCTGCGCCGCGTGCCAGTATGAATCGGCCGAATCGATTCGCCACGCCGCCGGGCTTTCGGTTTGCGGGGCGTGGTAGTCGGGGCCCACGGTGCAGCCCGTGAGACCGATCGCACTGAGCGCCGCGGCGTATGCGAGCCACGTCAGCCGTTGCGGCGTGTGTCGCGGCATGCTCACGTCGCGCTCCGTTTCGGCGCCTCGCGCGCCGCATCGGTCTTCGCTTCGCTCTTCGCTTTGGTCATGTTCGGCGCGACCACCACGACGCTGTCGCCATCGGCGATCGAATCGCTCGGGTTCAGCACGACGCGGTCGGTCGCTTCGAGCCCGCCGCTGATTTCGAGCGTTTGCCCGAGGTCCAGCGCGATTTCAACGGGTTTGAGCTTGACCTTGCCATCGGCATCGACCACTGCGAGACGCGGGCCCTCGGAGCGGAACAGTAGCGAGTTGGCCGGCACCGTGAGCAAGCCTTTCGCGTCGGTCTGCAATGCGGCCTGTACGTACGCGCCAGGCAGCAGCTTGCCGTCGTGATTGGGCAGCGCAATTTCGGCCTGCAGCGTGCGCGTAGCCACGTCGATGGCCTCTGCCGTACGCGTGACGGTGCCGTCGAAAGTGACCCCCGGCAGCTCCTGCTCGGTCACGCTCACGTGCTGGCCAACCGCCACTTGCTGCGCGTAGGTCTGCGGCACGTCGAGGTAAAGGCGCAGCGGATCCGCCTGCGCGATCGAAAAGAGCGCATGCCCCGCGCCCCCATTGCCCGCGTTCACGAGGTCGCCGATATCGACGTTGCGCTGCGTGATGATGCCCGTGATGGGCGCGACGATACGCTGAAACGATTTCATCTGGGCGAGGCGGCGCACGTTCGCCTCGGCGGCGGCGAGGTTCGCCTCGTCCGTGTTGAACGCACCCTGACGATCATCGAGCTCCTGCTGCGAGACGGCATCGCGCTGGCGCAGTTGCTGCGCGCGATCGAACGAGGTCTTCGCCAGCGCAAGTGTCGACGCGGCCTGCTCGCGCTGCGCCTCGGCCTGCGCGAGTTCCTGATCGATCTCGGGCGTATCGATCTCGGCAAGCAGCTGGCCTTGCTGCACGTGCGCGCCGATATCGGCGTACCAGCGCCGCACGTACCCGTTCGCACGCGAATAGATGGGTGCTTCGACATAGCCGCGCAGCGTGCCCGGCAGCACGACGCGACCATCCGCGCCTGCCGCGACGGGTTGCACGACGCTCACGTACTGCCTCGCGTTCTGCTTCGTCGCCTCGGCGAGATGGTGGGCGTTCATGAGGTTCGAGACGACCGTGCGCGCCGCGCCCGCCGCCAGCAGCAGCGCGACCACGATCACCGCGAGGCGCGCGCGCTTGGCCGCCTGGCCGCGCGCCGGCAGGTCCATGCCCTGCTCGCCGCCCACGGTGAAGTCGAGAGATGAATGGTGGTGAGGTTCGTTCATGTCATCGGCCAGTTTTGACTTGACGTGTCGCCACGCGCACCATGCCTGCGCGCCTCGCGCTCGCGCTTCGCGACGGCACGGCGGGCGAGCCGCGTATGCACGGTCGCAAACATAAGTGGTACGAAAAATAGTGTGGAGACCGTAGCGAACAGCAGGCCGCCGATCACCGCACGCCCGAGCGGCGCATTCTGCCCGGCGCCTTCGCCGAGACCGAGTGCCATCGGCACCATGCCGATCATCATTGCGAACGCCGTCATCAGCACGGGGCGTATGCGCGTGGCGCCCGCTTCGAGCGCGGCCGCGAGCGGCGTCGCGCCGCCGGCGAGACGCTGGCGCGCGAACGCAACCACGAGAATGCTGTTCGCGGTCGCCACGCCCACGGTCATGATCGCGCCCGTGAGCGCGGGCACGCTCAGGTGCGTGCCGGTGAGAAACAGCATCCACGCAATGCCTGCGAGCGCAGCGGGCAACGCGCTGACGATGATGAGCGGATCGGCCCACGACTGGAAGTTCACGACGATCAGCAGGTAGACGAGCACCACCGCCATCGCAATGCCGATGCCGAGACCCACATATGATGAGCGCATCGTGCCGATCTGCCCGCGCATCGTGATGGTCGTGCCGCGCGGCGCGTGCGCCTGCACCTGCCGGACGATGTCGTTGATGTTCCCGCCCACGGAACCCAGATCGCGGCCCTCCACGCTCACGAGCAGGTCGATCACGGGCCGGATGTTGTAGTGGGTGACAATGGCAGGTCCATCGTGCGGTTTGAGCTGCACGAGGTTGCTCACCAGCTGCAGCGGTGCGTTGGCGTTCGCGCTGCGCGCGGAAACGGGCGTCCCCATTACCTCGTTCACGGAGGTTTCGCGATACTGCGGCGTCTGCACGGTGAGCGGGTATTCCACGCCGGTTTGCGGGCTCACCCAGAACGCGGGCGAGGTCTGCGTGCTGCCCGAGAGGGCGATCAGCACGTCCTGCGCCACGTTCTGCGGGCTCAGATTCAATTGCTGCATACGCGTGCGGTCCATCGCGAGCGTGAGCGCGGGTTCGTCGTTGCGCTGCTCGATGTGCGCATCGACGGCGCCCGGCAATTGCCGCACCTTCTTGAGCAGCGTGCTCGCAAGCGCCATGTTCTCCCCGGGATTGGCGCCCACGACCTGCACGTCGATTGCCGCGGGTTGCCCGAAGTTGAGAATCTGCGTGACGATGTCCGCGGGCTGGAAGAAGAACTCGACGCCCGGAAAGCGCTGCGGCAACAGTGCGCGCAGCTTGTCGATGTAGATGCGCGAGGGGTCATGGTCGGGCTTCAGCGCGATCTGGATCTCGCCGTCGAGCGTGCCCATCGTCCCTGCATTGCTGTACGAGAGATTGATGCCGCTATACGGCAGCCCGAGGTTGTCGACGATCGTTTCGAGCTGGTCGGG
Organism: Paraburkholderia sp. JHI2823; assembly: GCF_038900695.1. Classification (NCBI taxonomy): domain Bacteria; kingdom Pseudomonadati; phylum Pseudomonadota; class Betaproteobacteria; order Burkholderiales; family Burkholderiaceae; genus Paraburkholderia; species Paraburkholderia sp. JHI2823. The sequence continues at coordinate 44,620 of NZ_JAYMRY010000046.1, forward strand.
CGGCACGACTTCGCGAATCGTCTGCTCGACCTGGTCTGCGAGTCGCGCGGTCTCCTCGATGCGAAAACCCGTTGGGCCGCGCATGTGCAGTCGAATGTTGCCCGCATCGACGGAGGGAAAGAAATCGCGGCCGAGGAAGAACACGAGGCCGAGCGAAAGCAGGCAAAACGCGAGGAACGTACCGCCGAAAAACTTTCGGCGCGAGAGCAGCAGGCTCAGGAGCGCGATGTAGTTGGCGCGCACGCCCTCGAACGCGTGATCGAAGCGCCAGTGTATGCGCGCGAAGAGCGAACGATCCGCGCGCTGCGTATGCGCGGCAGGATCGTGACCCTCGAACAGCAGCATGGCGAGCGTCGGCACGAGCGTGCGCGAGAGGATGTACGACGCGATCATCGCGAACACCACGGCCTGCGCGAGCGGCACGAACAGAAATCGCGCCACCCCGGTGAGGAAGAACATCGGCACGAACACGATGCAGATGCACAGCGTCGAAACGAGCGCGGGCACCGCGATTTCACCGGCGCCATCGAGAATGCCGTCGTGCAGCCCCGCGCCCAGATGCAGGTGGCGCTCGATGTTTTCGATGGTGACCGTTGCGTCATCAACGAGTATGCCGACCGCGAGCGCGAGGCCGCCGAGCGTCATGATGTTGATGGTCTCGCCCAGTGCGTAGAGGACGATGATCGAAGCGAGAATCGACAGCGGTATCGACACGGCAATGATGAGCGTGCTGCGCCAGTTGCCGAGAAAGAGCAGGATCATCGCCGCCGTGAGCACGGCGGCGATTAGCGCCTCGCGCATGACGCCCTGCACGGCGGCGGAAACGAACACCGACTGGTCGAAGAGCGGCTTGACGACGAGGTCGGCAGGGAGCGTGTCGCGCGCCTTCGGCAAAAGATCGCTTAGCGCGCCGACCACCTGGAGCGTGGAAGCATCGCCACTCTTGAGGATCGACATCAGCACGCCGCGCTGCCCGTCCTGGCGCACGACGTTGGTCTGCGGCGTAAAACCGTCGCGCACGTGCGCCACCTCGCCTAGATAGGTGGTCGCGCCATTCACAGTCTGCACCGGAATGCGGTTCAGCCCGGCGATCGTATCGGGCGACGCATTCGTGTCGACGCGATACTCGGTTTGTCCGAGCTTGGCCGTGCCGGTCGGCAATATGAGGTTCTGCGCGTTGACGGCATTGACGATATCGGCAGGCGTGAGGCCCTTTGAGATGAGCGCGCGCGTGTCGAGGTCCACCGAGATCACACGCGTCTTGCCGCCGTACGGGTAAGGCACCTGCGCGCCGGGAATCGTGATGAGCTGCGGGCGCAGGAAGTTCATCGCAATGTCGGCCAGGGCCTGCTCGCTCATCGACTTGCTCGAAAGTCCGAGCTGGATCACCGGAATGCTCGACGCCGAATAGCTGATGACGAGCGGCGGCGTGGCGCCGGGCGGCATCTGCTTCACCTGCGCCTGTTCGGAGGCAACGGCTTGCGCGATGGCCGTTTGCAGGCTCGCACGAGGCTGCAGGAACAGCTTGATGATGGCGATGCCCGGCAGCGACTGGGATTCGATGTGCTCGATATTGCTGACCGTGGTCGTGAGGCTGCGCTCGTTGACCGAGGTGATGCGGTCGGCCATGTCCTTCGCGGAGAAGCCGTTGTACGACCAGATGATGCTGATGACCGGAATGTTGATGTTCGGCAGCACGTCGGTGGCCATCGACATCAGCACGAACGGCGTAGCCAGCACGATCAGAATGGCCATCACGATGAACGTGTAGGGCCGCTTCAGCGCGAGATCGACAATCCACATGTCAGCGTTTTGGACAATTCAGGCGAGAGGTTGAGACGCAGACGCATTCGTCCATCGGGTGCCGCATGCCAGGCAATGGCGGTGGCGGATCGCCGGCGCCGACATGACGAAATTGACAGAGAACACACGAGCCGCGCGAGAGCGCAGAGCGATCGCTGCTAAAACGGTGGAAAGCGGCCTCGCGACGCGCCGTACGGCCATACCCGCGAGAATGGCGCTTCGCGAGCACATCCCTCTGTAACTGCTTCAATTCACGAGGCGCAATCGCTCCTGGTCGTGCAACTGGCGCCCGCTGCGGCCGCGTCTGGATTGCTCCCGCGCATGCGAACCGTGCGAGCCCGCGTGCGCCTCTGCCTGGCGGCGCACCGGCGCGTCGCGGGCGATGAGCGCGGCTTCCTGTTCGGCAAGGACGAGCGGCACTTTTTCGCGGAGAAACTCGACGAAGGTGCGGATCTTCGCATCCAGATAGCGGCGCGAGGCATACAGCGCGTAGATATTGAGCTTCTGAAGCGTGTGCGTGGGCAGCACACGCACGAGGGTGCCGTCGGCGAGACCGGGCAGCGCCACCGGCACCGGCAGCGGGCCGATGCCCATCCCTTCGCGTATCGCGAGCGCGAGCGCTTCCGGGTTGTTCACCTGGAACGGCGTCACGCCCGTGTGCCGGAAGGTCTCGCCGAGTGGGCCTTCGGAGACCCATTGGCCAGCAGGCAGACTCGCATCGGTGAGATGCAGGCAGGTATGCGCCGCGAGATCGTCGAACGATCGCGGCACGCCGCGCGATTGCAAATAGGCGGGCGAGGCGCAGAGAATGGCAGCCGTGCTGCCCAGATGCTGGGAAATCAGCGCGGAGTCCTCGAGTTCTGCGGCGACCACGACCGCCACATCGAAGCCCTCCTCGATGATGTCGGGCATCTGCTGCGCGATCGTGAGGTCGACCGAGACCTCCGGCAAATGCTGCTGGTAGCGCGCGATGAGCGGCATCACATAGTGCTGGCCGAAACTCGTGCCGCCATACACGCGCAGCTTGCCCGCGGGGTTCGCCTGGGCGGCGGCGGCTTCGGCCTCCGCCTGCTCGATGTCGGCGAGAATGCGCTTGCAGCTCTGAAAATAGCGCTCGCCCGCTTCGGTGAGCGACATGCGCCGTGTCGTCCGATTGAGAAGCCGCGTGCGCAGCCGCGATTCGAGGTCGGTCACCGCGCGCGAGACTTGCGCCGTCGTCATCGTTTCGCTCGCCGCAGCGCGCGTGAAGCTGCCGGACTCCACCACCCGCATGAAGACCCGCATATTGCGCAGCGTATCCATCAGAGACTCCTGTCGATCCGAAGCTGGCGCTTTCGCGCCATGCTCCGGTCCCACGCAAGTTGATTGCTTTCCATTCGGCCAGCCCCCGTCTCGAACTGGATGGGACCAGTTTCGCTCAGGAGCCGTGGCCTCATGCTGACTCGAACATGACAGCGCGGACAGCTTGGCGCAGCGCCCCGTCCCGCGTATGATCCACGAGCCCACGGGGTGTACGCCGATGCCCCCGTCAAGCCTTGCGCGAGAGCCGCAAGACGTGGGCGGCCGTCTGGCGCTTTTCATGACAAAACGATGACTCTCGAATTCACCATTCGCCTCCTCGCGGCATTCGCCTGCGGCGTCGCCATCGGACTCGAACGCCAGATGCGCCAGCGCACGGCCGGCCTGCGCACGATCACGCTCGTGGCGAGCGGCGCGTGCCTGTTCGTCACGCTCGGCGTGCTGACCGGCAATGGGTCGAGCGGCGTGACGCAAATCGCGGCCTATGTCGTTTCGGGCGTGGGCTTTCTGGGCGGCGGAGTCATCATGCGCGAGAAAGGCTCGATTCAGGGCATCAATACCGCCGCGACGTTGTGGTGCTCCGCGGCCGTGGGCGTACTGTGCGGCGCCGGTCACTACGGTCCGGCGGTCGCCGGCACCGCCGTCGTGCTGCTCACGAATACGGTGCTGCGCGAGGTGAGCCGCATCATCAACGCAACGCCCGTTTCGAATGCCGACCTCGTGCGCGCCTACGTGCTGACCGTGGTTTGCCGCGAGGAAGACGAGGTGCATATCCGCACCGTGCTTTCGAATTCCATGTACTCCACGCCGCTTTCGTTTCAAAGCCTCACGAGCGAAGACATGCCCGGCGATCCGCAGCGCCTGCGCGTGACCGCGACGATGCGGCTGCATCCGAAATACCAGTCGAAGCTCGAACTCATGGCGAGCCGCCTGAGCATGGAGAAAGGCGTTTCCAGTGTGAGCTGGACCGCCGCGGAACCCGAGATCGCGCCGGAGTAATGCTGCGGGTCTGCATTCAACCGCATTCCTTACGAATGCATTTCCGATTCATTGCGATTCTTTAAATTATCCTCGGCAATATTCAGGAAGCGTCAATTCTGGGCAGGTTTCGTGGACGCGTATGCGCCCTTGGACTAAGCTCCACTCACCGTGATTCATTCACGCCAACAAAGGGGAGTCTGTTCATATGCAACACGGCATCATTGCCTGGCTCATCATCGGCGCAATCGCGGGCTGGCTCGCTGGCGTCCTCGTCAAGGGCGGCGGTTTCGGATTGTTCGTCGATATCATCGTCGGCATTGTCGGCGCGTTCATTGGCGGCTGGCTTGCGGGGCTGCTCGGCATCCATATCGGCACCGGCATGATCAGTTCGATCATCACCGCGATCATTGGCGCGGTCATTCTGCTCTTCGTTATCCGGTTGTTTAAAAGAGCATAGCGAATCCGCGGTATCAATAAAAAACGGGAGCAGCCCTTCAGCTGCTCCCGTTTTGTTTTGGATGCGTCAGAATCGCTGGCGCGTCATCCCTTATGCGTTGACGGCAAGTCCACCTTCTCCCGTCGCGTTGGGCAGCATCGAGCCGGTTTGATTGAAGCGCAAATGCATTTCGTAAGCACGTGCGAGATCGTGCGGCGTCTGACCGCCGATTTTGAGCGCATCGCGATAATAGTCGCGCAGCACGTCGCGATAGAGCGGATGCGCGCAACGCTCGATGATGAGACTTGCGCGTTCGCGGGGCGCGAGGCCGCGCAGGTCGGCGAGACCCTGCTCCGTCACGATCACGTCCACGTCGTGCTCGTTGTGATCGACGTGCGGCACCATCGGCACGATGCTCGAGATGCGGCCGTCCTTTGCGATGGCCTTCGTCGCGAAGATCGCGCACGAGGCATTGCGCGCGAAATCACCCGAGCCGCCAATGCCGTTCATCATGTGCGTGCCGCCCACATGCGTGGAATTCACGTTGCCGTAGATATCGCATTCGAGCGCGGTGTTCAGCGCGATCAAGCCGAGGCGGCGAATCACTTCCGGATGGTTGCTGACTTCCTGCGGGCGCAGCACGAGCTTGTCGCGATAGCGGTCCAGTTCGGCTAGCACCTGGGCCTGGCGCGAGGCGGAAAGCGTCATCGAAGCGCCCGAAGCGAACACCATCTTGCCCGAGTCGATCAGATCGAACGTCGAGTCCTGCAATACTTCGGAGTACATCGTGAGTGCTTCGAATGGCGAATCCACGAAGCCCGAGAGCACCGCGTTCGCGATGGTGCCGATGCCGGCCTGCAGCGGCGGCAGTTGCGCGCTCATGCGGCCGTGCTTCACCTCATGTTGCAGGAACTCGATGAGGTGGCCGGCAATGCGCGCGGTTTCCTCGTCGGCCGGCAGCACCGTCGAAGGGCTGTCCGCTTCGTTCGTGATGACGATGGCCGCGATCTTCTCGGGCGGGATCTCGATGGCGGTCGTGCCCACGCGGTCTTCGGGCCGCACGATCGGCAGCGGATCGCGATGCGGGCGGCGGCCGGGGATCCACACGTCGTGCAGGCCTTCGAGCGCGAGCGGCTGCGCGAGGTTGATCTCGACGATCACTTTTTCCGCGAGAATCGCGAAGCTCGCCGAATTGCCGACCGAAGTCGTGGGCACGATCGCGCCGGTTTCGGTGATCGCCGCGGCCTCGATGATCGCGAGGTCCAGCTTGCCGAGCAGGTTCGCACGCAGCATCTCCACGGTTTCCGAAAGATGCTGGTCGACGAACATCACCTCGCCGCGGTTGATCGCCTTGCGCAGCGTGGCGTCGACCTGGAACGGCAGGCGGCGTTCGAGCACCCCTGCTTCGGTCAGCATGCGGTCGACGTCGTGCCCGAGCGACGCGCCCGTCATCAGCGTGATGCGCAACGGCTCTTTCTCTTCGCGTGCGCGGCGCGCCAGTTCGATCGGCACGGCCTTCGTGTCGCCGGCGCGCGTAAAGCCGCTTGCGCCGACGCGCATGCCATTGCGCACGAGTTGAGCCGCCTCGGCGGCCGACGTGATCTTTCCGCGCAAAGCGGCACAACGAATACGGTCTTCGTACATCATAGTCTCCACAAACTCTCTGATCGCCTGGTGGCCATTTTCAGGTCTCGGATCGGCGGCCGTGCACTGCGGTTTGACAAAACACTGTTGCAAGTTTTTTGCAGCCACAATGCGCAAAGCCGCGGCGCCCCTGTGAAGGCGTCGCGGCGAAAGATGTCAGCGTGCGCCGGCACATGGTGTGCGGGCTCCCGGTCTCAGCTACCGAAGTAGATCGTGCAGAAGCTGACCGGGCCAACGCATTCGTCCTGACCTGCGGGCTTCGCGATAGCGCGATTGGCGGGCGCCTGCGCGGCCTGCGGGGCAGCCGATTGCGCGACCTGCCCGGGACCGCTCGCTGCCGGTGCCTCGTTCTGTGCATGAGCAGCGGCAGCGGCAAACAGCGAACAGACAACAACAGCGATCTTTACGGACTTCATTTTCCTCTCCAGTGCTAACGGGTACTGCGAAAGCAGTGATGTGACTATATGACTCGGGGTCGTATTGATTAAGCAGGCTGGTTGGAACGGATACTTCCAGACTTTGGCAAGATCGCGCGAGCCGCCTTTTTCATTGTGTTTTCAACGACCTGGCAAGCTGGCGGCGCGCCAAAGGACCAAGCGGCGCGTCGCGGTCGAGCAGCGCGCTACGGATGAAGTGCAGATGGCTGAGCAGTCGCTGCACCTCGTGCCGCCGCTCGCGCTCGTGATGCACCGTTGCCAGGGCCTCCTGGCCGATCCAGGTCGCCGCACGCACGGAGATGAGCGCGCATTCGAGCAAGGCCCCGTCCGGATGCTCAAAAAGGCGTGCAAGGTCTTCAAGCACACGTTCTAGCGCGGCGTTCCAGCGCGGGTCATGACGGCCGAGCCAGGCGGCCGTCTGTGCCTCGTTGCGCAGATCGACGACGGCATGACCCACTTCGAGGGTGACGAGCATCCACCGCAACGCGCGCCGGTGAGCCTGATGACGTCCGCTCAGCAGCAACCTCAACTGGTGCATCAGGTCATGCGTACCGGACTGGAATCGCTGCCCGAGGCCTTCTATGTCGCCATGGCAAGCCAGGACGACCTGGCCGCGCAACGACACGCATATGCGCTCGACGAGCCAGTCCATATGCGGCGGAAATACCACCAGGAAGGCTAGCGAGGCCACCAGCATCGCGGCGACGACGGCGATGCCGTTGTTGAGCAGCAGATCCGGCGTGTAGGCGATCACGTTATCCGGCCCCGCGAGCAGACAGAAGAACACCGCGAAACCGATGCCGTAGCCCGCTATGCGCGGCCGGGTGGCGAGAAAGGCGCCGATTGCCAGCACCGGGGCGAGCGTTGCACACAGCAGGGGGAAGCCATCGACATTGGGGTACACGTAGCAGGTGAAGAGATAGCCGGTCACCGCGGCAAACGCCGCGCCGACGGCCATCTGCACGGCCATGCGCGACGCGCTCGGCGACGAAGAGGTCAGCGCGCAGGTGATCGCGGCGGCGATCATGGCGAGGCCGCCGCTCGGCCAGTCGGTCTCGACCCAGAACCAGCCCAGGGCCGCCACCACCACGGCCGTGCGCACGAACGTGAACGCCACGACGTACCAGCTCGTGCGGGGCATGTAGCGCGCGACGCGTGACTCCTGCGCGGGCCACGCCTCCATCAGCGACGCCCAGGTGCGGCTGTAGCGCACGATCTCGGTCGTGAAGCGGTAGATGAGTTCGGCCGAAGTATCGAAGTCAGGAAGCGCATCGGGCAGCGCGCTTTCGAGTGGACGGCGCGTCTCACGCACGTGACGCGGCAAGGTGCGCTGGAAGGCCTCGAGTCCTTCCGCAAGTCGCAGGGCGTAGGTCCGATCGCTCTCTTCGCGACGCGGCCGCTGCGCGAGCAGTGCCGCGAGCTCGCTGAAATAAGGCGCGAGCGGCGCGATCGCCGCGTCGCTCCAATGCAGCCGTTTGAGCAGCTGACGCAACGCATGCAGCCGCGCGCAAGCGTCCATGAACTCGGAGTTCAGGCGCGAGAGCAGCCCGCTGCGCGAGCGCATCGTCGGGTCTTCGAAAAACGAGAAAGCGCGCGTGGCTTCGAAACCGACGACATCGTCGACGAGGCTCGCAAATCGCCCTTCGAATACGCCCCTTTCGAGCCGCCCGGCCAACACCGCCGAGGCGAACGCAGTAAAATTGACATAGCGTGATCGCAAGGTGCGATCGAGTAGCGAGCCCAGCTGCCGGGGCACGATCACCGCACTGACCATACCGGAGCAAAGAATCCCCACGGCCACTTCGGCCCCGCGCCCAAGCGCGGCAAGAAAGAGACCGTTGGGCTGCATCACGAGCGGAATACCGATCAGCGCCGCCGTATAGCCGGCGAGCACGAAACCGTACCAGCGAAAATGGCGATTTCTCATTGCAGCGGCCGTACAGGCGGCCACCCAGCCCGTCATCCCAAGAATGTAGAGTTCGGGCTGCTGGACGAACACGGCGCCCAGCACCACCGCCGCGATCATTCCCACGGCGGTGCCAACGATGCGATAGACGCTCTTCGCGAACACCATGCCCGAGAGCGGCTGCATCAGCACGAACACCGTCGTCATTGCAATGCGGGGCTGCGGAAGATCGAGCAGCATTGCAATGCCCATGGCGAGCAATCCGGCGGCGACCGTTTTCAGCAGATGAATCCAGATCGCGCCATCACTGACATGCCAGTCGCGCAGCGCCCTTCTGGCGGCGCGCCATATGATTTCCGCGCGCCGACGCGAGTCGATCGCTCGATGTATCGCAGGCTGGCGGCTCATGAAAAACGCTCGGGCTGTTTCGAAGACAGGGGCCGATTGTAGGAGCGTCAATGCGCCGCATTAATGGGACGCGCGGGGAACCTCCGTTCCAGAACGCTCAACAATGGCGAGGCCCGGCAGGCGGACAATATCGTTTCTGTACCGAATAAAACAAGGTCAAGAAGGTCTGATGGATACGTTACAAAACATGCGCGTGTTCGTTCGGGTCGTGGAAGCGGGTAGCTTCACCGCTGCGGCCCAGTCACTGAACTCGACTACCGGCGCGATGTCACGCGCGGTATCCGAACTCGAGGCGCATTTGCGCACCCGCCTGCTCAACCGCTCGACGCGCCGGCTAGCGCTCACGCCAGCGGGGGAGCGGTATCTCAAACGCTGCTCGCAGATTCTCGCGGACGTCGATAGCGCAGAAGAAGAAGCGAGCTGCGCGCACGAACGCCCGGCCGGCGCGCTGCGCATGCACAGCTTCGCGAGCATTGGCCAGCAGTACGTGCTGCCCGCAATTTCGCGTTACCGCGCGCTGCATCCCGAGGTAACGGTCGAGCTGACGCTCTCGCAACGCATGCCGGATCTCTTCGAAGGCAGCAGCGATGTCTCGGTGGTGACGGCGTCGTCTTTGCCGAACTCCGATCTCGTCTCGCACCAGCTAGGTTCGACGTACAGCATCTTGTGCGCATCGCCGGGCTACTTGCATACGCACGGCGCGCCGCTCACCCCCGCCGATCTCTCGCATCACGATTGTTTGATTCTGAAGTCGCCGGCGTTTCCGGCGCACGAGTGGACGCTCGAAGGGCCCGAGGGCAACGTCGAGATGCACGTGGACGGACCTGTGCAGGTGAATATCGCCGAATCGCTCGCCGTCGCAATACGCGAAGGCATGGGGATTGGCATGCTGCCGGTCTACGCGGCAATCGAAGGGCTGCGTAACGGGACACTCGTGCGGGTACTGCCGCTGCACAAGCTCCAGAAGTCGAACGTGTACGCGCTCTATCCATCGCGTAAGTTCGTCGATGCGAAGACGAAGACGTGGGTGGAATTCCTGCGCGCCCATCTTCCGCAGGTCATCGCGCGCGATCTGGCGCTGCTCGAAGAGCTGACGCAAGAGCAGCTTGCGGACGAGGTGGAGCATGTGGCATTGGCGAAGGACGCGGCGCTCGCAGCCGCCGGACCGAAAGCCGTGCAATAGGTTGCGTCATTGAATGCTGCGGACACAAAGAGCCGTCCAAAGGACGGCTTCTTTGTTTGCCGGCGCGTGTCGATCAGGCCAGTTCGAACGTGGCAGGCAGTGTCACTTCGAGCAGTTCGAGATCCGCGCTGCAAGCGGCAAAACCATATGCGAGACCGCCAGGAAGAGTCAGACTGTCGTCCGCGCGCAGCGCGTGCGAACGACCCTCATGCTCGAGAGTCAACGACCCGCTCAGCACGAAGAAGAAGCAAAACTCGGTGGCATGGCAGCGCACCGTTGCCGGTTTCGCCTGCGCCGGCCGGACAACGCGAATGCCGGCGAGCAGCCCATTCGTCGCAGCACCAATTCCCGTGTCGGTCATCACGAATCCGTCTGAATTCCAGGGCCGCCATTGCGCTTCCCCGGCGACATGGCGCACAAAGCGCTGGCCGCCGAAATCATGATCGCGCGGATAAATTTCCGTCGGCAATGTCATCTGGTGATCGACTATCGTAATGTGTTCGGCGGGGCTACTGATTTCGATGACCTCCGCACCTGCCGAACTTTCAAGCACGCGATGACGGATTTCCGGAGGCTGCAGCACGCAATCGCCGGATTTCATCACGATCGGTTCGCCCTGACCTTCGTAGACAACGCGCACCCAGCCCTTACGGCAGAAGATCGCCTGGAACCGGACCTTGTGATAATGCACGTAGTCCGGCACCGGACCTCCTTCAAGAATGCGGATGTGCGACGCAATAAAAGCTCCGCCGTGCCGGTTCGGGAGCAGGTCTCGATAGCGCAGGCCAGCCCGGCCGATGCTCCACAATACGTTGTCAGTCGCCGAAGCCAGCACCAATTCCTGGCGGGTGGCCGGCAGCCGCATCGGCGGGTCGGCATGGACAAGCCGGACGACAACGCCATTCGGCGCAACCAGTTCGCGCTTGCCATCGAGGTGTCGCCCAGGATCGACGCACAACAGTTGTAGCTCACGCACGCCACGATCAGGTGTGCCAACCGAAAGCCGCAGCGTCAGGTTGTGTGCCGAGAGGATCGCTGTCTTCGGGCTGTCGGCCGGAAAAATCGCGTCGATCCGAAAGCCGAGTTGATCGGTGAATAATTTCATCGTTTCAACGAGATCCGTGCAGGTCATCGGAACCTGGAAGCCGCGGATATCATCGATCAAAGATTGGGAATCGGTCATGATTTCGTGTCACATTAAGTAAAGACGGCCGCCGGGCGGCAGCATTGACGCCGGAAGAGTGCCATCTGCCCGGTGGCGGCCCCGTCAGGACGCACGAGATGCCGACACGGCGCGGGGCCCGCGACTCGGGCCTGCAATGTGACAATCGGATAAGTTCCACAATCGCAGCATGAGGCGCCCCAACGTTGCGGTGTTGCTCGACATCCGCTGAGAACTGCTCTCGTAATTGACGCATGACCCCCTCTTCCTCGTCCAGAATCAGGTGCCAGCGACATCGGCGAGCAGAGCCTGCGCAATCCGCTTGCGATAGACGAAGTAGACCACCGAGACCGCCGCGAGCCATGGCACACCCACGATCCACGAGATGTTCCAGAACTCGGTGTCGAGGCCCATTGTGACGAGAATCGCCACGAGCAGCGCGATGCCCGTGATCTGCGCCACCGGAAAGAACGGCATCCGGACCGGCAGCGTGCGGCCACGCCACGCGCGCCGGAAACGCAGGTGCGTGACGAGAATCACGATCCACACGAAGATGCCGCCGAAGAGCGCGATGCCGAACAGGTAGTTGTACGCGAGCGGGCTGAAGAACGACACCCCTGCGGCAACCAGCGTGCCGACACCCGAAATCAGCGTCGCGACAAGCGGCGTGCCGTTGGCCGAGAGCTTGCCGATCCACGACGGCGAGTAGCCGCCACGCGCCAGCGAAAACAGTGTGCGCGACGACAGATAGATATTCGTATTCATGCTCGACAGGGCCGCCGTGATCACCACGAAGTTCATGACACCTGCCGCGTGCGCAATGCCAGCATGGGCGAACAGTTTCACGAACGGGCTTTGCTGCACGACCTTCGCCCCCGCTTCCGTCCATGGCAGATACGCCACCATGATGCCCAGCGCGAGAATATAGAACAGGGTGAGACGCAGCACCATCGAGCGCAATGCTTGAGGAATCGCCTTCGATGGATCCTTCGCCTCGCCCGAGGTCACTGCCACGATCTCCACGCCATAGAACGAGAAAATCGCCATCAACACGCCCATCCAGACGCCACCAAAACCGTGCGGCATGAAGCCCCCCGGGAGCCCTGTGAGGTTGCGCATGCCCACCGCCGCCGTGCCCGTGCCGATGCCGAACAGATGCGAGAGACCAACCACGATAAAGGCGAGAATCGCCACCACCTTGACAAGTGCGAACCAGTACTCGAACGATGCGAAGTTTTTTACCGAGCGGCAATTCACGTACACAAGCGCGATGCCAAACGCGATCGACCACATGCAGACGGGCACGCCCGGAAACCAGAAGCCCATGTAGATGCCCACGGCGATGGCCTCGCCACCCACCGCCACCACTTCAATGACCCATTTGACGGGTGCTAGCGTATCCGCAGAGGCCCTCGCAAAAACTCGAGGAGCGTCTCAACACACGGAGTTTCTGCAGAGCATACTGACAGAGGCCGCCTACAGTGAATTCGCACGCGACTGCGTCAAAAGAATAGATCGTATGTATTCCTATGTATTCTGAACCCGGGTCGACAACACAGCCCACGCGCGTAGTATGCGGAGCAATCAAATGTCTTCGAGACGAGGGAACCTTAGTGGGGTCGGGCTGTTGTTAGCGTCAAGTTAAGCGCGGCCGTGATCGCGTGTCTCTTGCGCAAGGTCATCAAGCGATCTCGCGCTGCTCGAATAGCTGACTCAAGATCAAGCAGGCGAACGACGCGGCGCGCGCAGCCGGCGTGCCGAAGGCCGTACAGAAGACCATATTGAGAATTGGGTCGAGGATGGCTGGGGCGGCATCAGAAAGGTGTCGCAGGCAAATCCGCAGGGGCATTTTCCGGCTGCTGCTTTTGCGCACGCCCAAACGCCAGAACCCCGGCGCTCATTGAGAGACACCGGGGTTCTGGACGGTACGGCATGAGGAGCCTGACGATTACCTACTTTCACACGGGCAATCCGCACTATCATCGGCGTGGAGTCGTTTCACGGTCCTGTTCGGGATGGGAAGGGGTGGGACCGACTCGCTATGGT
>NZ_JAYMRY010000047.1:0-54956 GCF_038900695.1 Paraburkholderia sp. JHI2823
AGCCGGTGGAGCCGGTGCGCGAGCACGGTGGAGAGGGGCCGCCCGGTCGGGCGTCCGGTCACGAGGAGGTCGGCGACATCATGGATGGCTGCGCGGCCCCACGCCGTCGCAGCCGCCAGGGTGTGGGGCAACGCGCGCATGAACGACGGCGCCGGCGCACCGCCCCGCGCCACCGGGATGACGACGCGCCCGACGAATGCGACGATGAAAGGAGCCATCGCCATGGCGGTCAGCATTGTCATCAGCCGCGTGTGTGAAGGATGCAGATACAGGCCGAGGTAGAACGACACCAGCGTGAGCATCGCTGCGCCCACCGCGCGAGCGCCGAGCGATTGGCACAAGATGCCCAGAAACACGACGAGCAGCGCCCCGGCGTCACGCAGCGCGGGCTGCGAGGCGAGCGCGGCGGCACCGGCAAACGAGGCGCAGGTGCACACATAGAGAACAAGTATCGAGATGAGCCAGCTCGACCAGCGCGCTTCGCGCAGAAATAAAGGCGCAATCATCGCGAACAACGCGCCAGGTACGGCAAGCGTCGGCGTTTCGTGATGGTGCAGCGCCCAGGACACGCCCACGCCCGCCGTGAGCAGACAAGCGAGCGTCGAGCGCGCGGCACCGCGCAGGCGCGCGAATTCGGGGTCCTCGACAAGTGCGCGTTGGAACGCGCGTGAGCAAGCGGCGGCGATCATGGTCGACGATATCCGTGCGTGTCGGCTCCGGGCTTGTGGCCGTGGCCGATGTCCGGGCAGAGCAGCCCGGCGTTGGGGTGGACACCTGATGCGCACGCCTTCCGGGATCTCCGGTCTGGCGCGCGCCCGGTGAGGCGTGGTCCCGGGCTACGCCCAATCTGCGTCGAGGGTAGGACGCGAGGCGGGTGGTCCGGGTTTTCCCGGATGATAGCCGATCAAAATTACGTCAATGTCGCGATCGACAAAATCGCGCGCGAGGCGTCGCATCGACGCTTCATGCGCGAGGCGTTCCGACGAGCAAACGCGTCGCGGCCTCCCCTACTTTGGAGACAACGACAGCCAAGGGCTTTCGCAGCCGAGCCCCCGTTTGCACCAGGAGCCCGACAGATATGGGCCGACGCGATTGCGCCGGCGCGAGCCCTCAGACACGCAGCGCGTCAGAGGGCATGAGACGCGTTAGAACATCTTGCGCAGACCGACTGCCAGGCCCAACTGGTTGGTGCGGCCAATGTTGTTGGTCGCCTTGTTGTTGGCGTCCACACCGCCAGGATAGTCGGCAGAGAAGGCGCCCGTGCCGCGTGCCCAGTCGGCGATTCCGTAAACTTCCGTGTGCTTCGAGAACGAGTACTCGGCAAGCACGGTCGCCGACTGGTTGGTGCCTCGCCCGAGGCTGCCATCGAGCAGAAGCGCGTTGCGCGTCTGCCCGTAGTAGTACGCAAACGTAAACAGCAGCGGAGCGGTTGCTTGCCAGTTCGCGCCAACATAGTACGTATCGTCGATACGGTTACGGCTGAAGCCATGCAGTGCCGGCGCGCCCCCTTGTTGCATGTTGTAGTCGGTCAAGCCAGTCTGATCCTGCCCGTGCAACCAGCCGGCCAGCAGGCGGATATCCTGGTTGAGCTGATAGGCGCCGCTGACGTGATAGAACGTGTTCTTGCCGCCATTGATCGCGCTGCCGATATTGTTGCCCACCGATGAGCCTGTCGCCGACGTCGGTACCGAAACCTGCTGGAAACCGACGTTGAGTTGCGCGGGACCATACGCATAGGTCAATTCCACGGCGTAGGTAGCGCCAAGTCCCACCGAACCCGGCTGGTTGCCGAAGCCGTACAGCGCATCGATCGACAGATTGTCGAAGGTACCCTTGTACTTGACCGAGTTGTTGACGGTCAGGTAGCTGCCGACGCCGTTGTACATCCAGCTGTTTTGCCAGTAGTTGCCCACGGTCAGCGGATCGAAGACGTCCCCCAACGTATCGTAGGCCGGCGCATACTGCCTGCCGAAGGTCAGCGAGCCCCACTTGTTGCTCGACAGCCCCACGTAGGCCTGCCGGCTGAAGATCGTGTTGGACTCGTGGAGTTGTCCATTGAATGCTTCGAAGCCGTTTTCGAGCCGGAAGACAGCAGAAAGGCCGTCGCCCAGATCTTCAGAGCCCCTCAAACCCCAGCGGCTATGAGTTTCCGGCCCGGAGGTCATCGAGACCTGATCACTTCCGCCGGCAGCGGCATTCGTCTGATAGCGAATGGCGTTGTCGACCAGACCGTACAACGTAACCGAACTCTGAGCGAACGCCGATGTGGCTGCGACAGCGAACAGTGCACCCACAGCACCGGAAATTGCGACCTTCTTCATTTTTTACCCCAAGCGTGATTAATTCTTTGCGGCTCGATCAGTTCTGTTCGAGCAACGCGATAAAACCGTCGGCGGGATAATAGGCTGCCGCAATTTTGACGCATAGCGTCTGTTCGACATTGTTGCTTGTTTGCCAAGCGGCGATTTCGGCTGAATGGCGCTCAAGCCACGGATTAACAAGACTGTTTTTTATTATTAAACTTACAGGAATGATCTTTTCCAGATTCTCGATGAATCGCACTGATTCATGGGCTCGACTGGTTTTTGAGGAAAGCGTCCTCGCCACGGAGGCCAGGAATCTATGAGACCAACGATGATCATGATCAGGAGTGCAAATATAACAAATGAAGAATCCGATAAAAAAAGCATTGAGACAAGCCAGCCACAAAGCCACATGAACCGAGGTCGCGAACAGTTTCAGCACATGGAAATAGCTGTCCGGAGAATTACCATAGAGTCGCGCAATGAATAAGACCACTTTTCAGAAAGGTCTCTTCCAGCTAGCGCCATGAACTTTCGAGCGATCCCAGCCGAAATACGAAAGACGTCAAGCAGATGCGAGTCATTTCCCCGGCAAGCATCCTCGCACCACGCTTCGCGCATCAACGCGCCATGCACGCGAGCGCCGCTTTCGTGGTGCACGCTGACGCACGGCCGGGGATCGCCGCCATAAGCCCAACCCATTCTCTCGCGAACTCAAGACAGGTGATGAAGCATGAAGCTCAAGATAGGTGCACGACTGATGATCACATTCGGTGTGGTCCTGGCTTTCCTGTTCGCGATCTGCTTGACAGCCACAGCGCAGATGGCGCGCATGAGCGCAACGACACAAACCATCGTCGGCGTTCGTGCCGAAGAGCTGAAGCTCGTGAACCAGATTCGAGAAGGGACGCTTAGACGGACGGTCTTGCTCTACGTAGCGCTCGACGAACCCACACCTGAAGCGCAACAAGCCGCGCTCGAACAGGAGCAGGCCATGGACGAGAAGGTTGACTCGATCTATCAGGCCATTCCACCGCTGCTCACCACGGCGTCGGGCCACGCTCTCTTCGACCGCATGGTTCAGGCGCGTGAGCGCTATCGTGAAGCATTGAAGCCGGCTTACGCCCAATTGGCGGCCCACGATGTTGCAGCGGTGCGAGCAACGCTCGTGAATGCGAGACCTCAACGAACCGCCCTTTTGCAGCAGCAAGACGAGTTCTTGAATCTGGTCCATGGCTTGATGGACAGCGCCGCGAAAGACACGCGCGATGCCTACGACACGGCGCGTGCGATGCTCTGGGCGGCGGCGGCACTGGCATTCGTCGTGGCGTTGGCACTGTGCACGGCGGTGACGCGTTCAATCGTTCGCCCCTTGCTGCTGGTGGTCGACGGTGCACATGCTTTGGCGCAGGGTGACCTGCGTATCCAGATAGACGTGCAACGCCGCGACGAACTCGGCGATCTGGCCGAGTCCGTGAACCGCGCAATCGCCAGGCTGGCGACGCTCGTCGGCGGAGTCAAGCACGCAGGCTTGTCAATCGCGGCCGCCACCGGGCAGGTAGCGGCGGGAAACACCGACCTCTCGCGGCGCACGGAAGCGCAAGCGGCCTCGCTCGAGGAAACGGCATCGAGCATGGAAGAACTGACCGCGACGGTCCGGCAGAACGAGGACAATGCTCACCAGGCCAGCGCGCTTGCGAGCACCGCATCGGCGGTCGCAGAACGCGGCGGAGAAGAAGTTGGCCGCGTGGTCGAGACCATGCGCGAGATTTCCGATAGTTCCGCCAGGGTCGCCGATATCGTCAGCGTGATCGAGGGCATCGCGTTTCAGACCAACATTCTCGCGCTCAATGCGGCAGTCGAGGCGGCCCGTGCCGGCGAGCAGGGTCGCGGCTTTGCCGTGGTGGCCGGCGAGGTCCGCACGCTCGCGCAACGCAGCGCGACGGCCGCTCGCGAGGTCAAGCAACTCATCAGCGACTCGGTGGAGCGCGTGGATGTCGGCTCGCAACTCGTTGAAAAAGCCGGCAACACGATCCAGGAAGTCGTTCAGTCCGTCAAACGCGTGACGGACATCATGAGCGAAATCTCCGCGGCGTCGCATGAGCAAAGCACGGGCATCGAGCAGGTCAATCAGGCTGTCAGCCAGATGGATCAGGTAACGCAACAGAACGCCGCGCTCGTTGAAGAGGCCGCTGCGGCCGCCCAATCGATGGCTGAACAGGCCGAGGCACTGCGCAACTCGGTGGAGGTGTTCAAACTGGAAAACCGCTAGCGATGGCCGCACGCTGGACAGCGGCTGCGGTCAACAAGCACTCCGCCCCGAGACCTCTAGTGTCGACGCGCGAATTCGCGTGACGACGCGCACGCCCGGTTCACGCGTATTTCAGGCACGCGATAACGCAAGCCAGTGCATTCGACGCGCCTTGTCGATTGTGGGCGCCCGGTGGTCCTTCAACGAAGCGTCCAGTGGAACCGGTTGCTTCGTTCGCTATCGCGAGACTGACACCACCTGGCCCCACAGCCCGGACACATGAAGTCCTGAATTCGCTCACTACCGCTTTGAATCGACTGCCCAACCTCGAGGAGGTAGTGGGTGACGTCGAAATCGGGGTGGCTTTGCAGCAGCCTGCAGGACGGGCAAAGATTGGTTTCATCGATCGCCATGCCGGTTCCCTCGCGAAACATGACTTTTTGTTTGAACGCCGTAATTCGTTTGTCGGGCAAGCGCTGCGGCGATGAGCGGTCCGCCCCGCGTCTTCAGCGGTTGGCTCGACCGTTGGGACGAGCGGAGTATAGTGGGCGCGCGGCGGTCCGGGTCTGTTCGAAACGTGTGCGTTTGGCACAGTAGAGAAAAAAATGCGAATTGGATAGGCATGCGAACGGCTACGCGAGATCGCGCGGAAATCCTTTGCATGAGAAGGCCTGCCCCATCGAGCCGAGCGTGCTCGATGTGCCCCAACCGCCTGCATCGCGAGGCAAATCTCGACCCCCACTCACACGCTGGTGGCCAAAATTCTCAGGGAGGCGGCGCGCCGCCTCCTCTTTGCCACCCCTCGATCAACGTTTGGCGTCGTCGCGGTCTGACGCCGAGCGCGCGACGAATTTCGTCACGTGTCCGGGAGATGGTCGAGCAGCCACTTCGCCATCGCGATTTCCTGCGGCAAGATGCGCTCGCATGCGGCGCTTGTTTCTGGGTCGCCGGCCGCCTGTGCCGCCGCAATCAGGGCGGTGTAGGCCGCGATTTCGACATTCTCGGACACATAGCCGCTCATCATCCGCGCGCAAATGGGGCGCCCGCATCACTCGAGCTGCCTGGGGCCTTCGCCGAGTTCCGCGCCGGTCTCAGGATCGCTCGTCGGGTCCGACGCGAGTCGCTGCGTCATCGCCTGCAGCGCCGAGCTTTGCGAACCATCCAGCGAGACCGATGCCTCTCCATCGCCGCCGTCCACGGCCGGCTCGCCCGGCCGGATGCCGAGGCCATGTCCGCTGTTCCATGGCGCCGCCACCGTCTCGTCACCTTGCGACATCTTGTAGTAGACGCTCGCATATTCGGGAACCGGCGGACGCTTGCCAGGCGGGAAGTTCGGCGAAATCGAATAAAGCGCCTTTTCGAATGACTTCTGATGCGAGACCTCACGTGTCATCAGAAAGCCCAGCGCCTCTCTTACGCCCGGGTCGTCCGTTACGTTCATGAGCCGTTCGTAGATGATCTTTGCGCGCGCTTCGGCGGCGATATTCGAGCGCAAGTCGGCGGTGGGGTCGCCGATGGTGTCGATATAGGCCGCCGTCCACGGCACGCCGCCCGAATTCGTGAGTGGCGGCCCGCCGCCAAAAAGCAGCTGTGTGACGTGACTGTCGTTGCCCGCGCCGTTGAGCTTCCGATAAAGCTCGGCCTGACCATCCACGGCTTCGGCCAACTCGCCTTTCGCGCCGCGGTTGAGCATTGCGACGATCGAACCGATGATCTCCAGGTGGCTGAGTTCTTCGGTGGCGATGTCGAACAGCAGGTCCTTGCGGCCCGGGTCCTCGTCGCCAACGGCCTGCGTGAAGTAGCGCATGGCGGCAGCAAGTTCGCCTTGCGGCCCTCCGAACTGCTCGAGCATCAGATTGGCGAGGCCTGGATGCGTTGACGACACGCGCACGGTGTACTGAAGCCGCTTGTTATGCATGAACATGGGATTCTCCTTGAAAGACCTGCGTGGCCCACAGCGCATCGCGCGTTCCAGGAGTTGGCGTCGCGGAAAACGACGGGTACCGCAATTGCGCACGGCTAGCGAATCGCCGCCTCGATATCGTGGCGGCATCAACGATCTTCGAGACCATGATGCTGGTTTCTACGTCTGTGTCGAAACTGGCGGGCGCCGAATTGGACTACTGGGTGGCCCGCGCACTGCATGAATGCGCGAGCGAAATATCCTTCGCCGATGACCCCGGCAGCGTTTTTATCAAGGGATATGACCGCGGCGGGGACTGGAACGGGCGATTCGCGCCCTCTTCCTCCTGGGCGGCGGCGTCACTCGTGCTAGACAGGACAAGGCGATTGCAGATCGACGTCAATGCCGCGAGCGCAGTTCACTGCGTTGCAGAGTTTGCAGGAAGTACAGGTAATTTCGAGGCCGATGGGATTTCGGCACGCGAAGCGCTCCTGCGCGCCTTCGTGAAAAGCCGTTTCGGCGATCACGTTGGCGCGAACCTTGGCGGCAGAGCGCGGCCGGACGGAGCGAGCCTGGCCGAGCCCGTCATTGGACTGACTCGCGGCGCAACGCCGGCTCCGGAGGGCGAACGCGGAGATATTCGATCGCTCCCGCGTCAGTGACCGCTCATCGATCCTGCGAGAGTGAGCCAACGAAAGTCGGCGCAGCCGCCTGCAGCGCGCGGCCGGTCAGCGAGCGGGCCTGGACGGTGACGAAACCGCCTTCAAGGTTTCTCCCGCGTCACCGTCGGCCATCGAGAGGTCACCCAGCGACACGATGCCTACGAGGCGATTTTCCCCGTCGACAACGGGCACGCGCCGAATCCGGCTGCTCGCCATCTTTTGCTTCACGGCGTCGAGATCGTCGTCTTCCCGGCAGCACTGAACATGGCGAGTCGCGATCTCAATGACGGGTGCCACGGGCTCGACGCCGGAGGCGACCCCACGCACTGCGATATCGCGGTCGGTGACCGTGCCCACCAGTTTTTCCCCATCGCAAACCGGCAATGAACCAACCTTCAAGTCGGCCATCATCATCGCCGCCTGGCGAATCGTATCGTTCGATCCGATTGAAATCACATCGCGCGTCATCACGTCTGCTACGGTCTTCATGGCAGTCTCCTTCGAATTGCGGGTGGCGCAGTTGTGTTCGCGTACGAGGTCGGCGTACACGCGCGACATGCGCTCTGACGAAAGACTCGTTCTCTCCCGCCGTACGCTCGCGGCGGCACGTTCTCATAAAGCGTGGAGACCTGCGCGATCTTCATGGGGTTGCACACCGCTCGAGTACACAATGGAAAAGCATCGGAATGCGTCGCAGTGGGTTGGCCCAGATCCGCCGTCCGGTTCCCGGCAACGGCGACGACTCCGGCTCTGGCGCTCACCGAAATGCGCAGCGTTCGTGCCTGGCGCGGGTACGCAAGCATGCGTGACCCATTGCGATTGCATCACCGAAACGGACGCGAGCTGCATCGTTCGCTGGGGACCGCCCTTGTCGCCGCAGCACGAGGCGACATACAGCGCGGATCATCGATGACCGAACGCACCGCGGTAACGAACGCGGCCGGGCCGGCTGACCGTGCCGCCACAGTGGCACCCGCGTCCGCTTACTCAAACGGTACGGGCGTTCTTGCGTGCATAGGCGAGAGCGGAGTTGACCCGAAGCGGTGGGACGTCATCGTGCCACGGAGGCTGCGGAACGAAGCGCTCGATGACGCCCGGCTGGAAAAGCAGACAGTATGTGCTACCGCCGAACTGGAAAAAGCCCAGTTCGTCTCCCTTGCGAACGTCGTCACCGGGGCGCACGACGATCTGGCACGAGGAGACCTCGGCCATTCCCACGAAAACGCATGCCATCTCCCCGATTACGGGATTGATACTGTCGATGACGATCACCGCCCGGGCGGCGATCGCAGTCGTATAGCCCTGCGAATCGTTCAGTCCGCCGGGATCCTCTCCCTCGGATTCGGCGTCGGAATAATAGGTGCCGTCGACGTTGTACGCCTCGACGATCTTGCCGTCCACCGGCGCATGCCAGCGATGATAATTGTTGGCACTGAGATACCCCTGATAAACGGTCCCGCCAACGAATTTGCGCGCAAGGGCTTCGTCGCTCGACGTCAGCATCTCACGCAACGAATAGGGCTGCGATTTAATCCAGAAATGGTCGACCAGCTTGACGTCTCCACGGACCTCGAACGGCGACGCTTCGCACGAGTTCACGATCACCTGGTTGTCATCGGGCGACGCAACCGGCCTCGCACCAGGTCGCAGATGGCGCGTGAAAAAAGCATTCCATGAATCGAATCCCCAGTGCTCGCGCGACCGATCGTGGACGAAGTCTTCCATTCCGAGCTTCGCGAGAGCGGCCTTGCAGAACCACCCGTTCGGCTCGTCTTCGACAAGCCAGGTTCGGGAACGCGGGCCGCCCAGAAAAGCGGACCATGTCGAGAGCACTCGCCGGAGCTGGGCGTTGAACGCCGGATCGCGAAATACCGCATAGCCGGAGGGCATGCACATCGGCCATTCCAGGATGGCATTCATCGGGGTCGCAATCGGCGCGGTTTCGCTAAATGGCGGGCTGAATGTCGTCAGATAATCGATGATATCGAGCAGTTCATCGACGTTTGAATATCCGAGCTGTTTGCCTCGCGCAACGGCTTCATCGATCGAACGACACAGGTTCATCCGGAGGATCGGATCGCCTTCGATCAGCCTGCCGAGGTCCAGAACGACGCTGGAGCGCGCCGTGTGTGCGCGACGTTCGCGCGCACGCGCAGCGATCTCCAGACGGAAAGCTGCCGCCTGTTCCTCCTTGTCCGGCATCCAGTTCCCGAGCCGCCTGCGGGCGGCGGCGTCTTTGGCCGTGTCGCTCATGTCGATGTGCTCCCGTGCGTCCTGGAGAGGAGACCCCATGCGCGAGCCGCCCTCCTCGCCTGACGGCGCCCCGCGCCGAGCCTCAGGCAGCCGTACCTCGGTCTGCTCGCGGGGCACAAGCGGCTAACAACCGGCTACTGCGCATTGCGCGAAATGCGCCGCAAGCGCTATGCCGGACCGGGATCCCGTGTTGTACGGAACGGTTCGTTTGCGGACGTCGAACGATCCGTTGGCGCTGGAACGCCGCCAGAGCGCGCGCCTGGATACTCACGATCGCCAGTTCCGACGGTTGCCCTATCATGTCCGGATGTAGGCGATCAGATTACCTTGCCGAATGTTTTCAACGCGATGAGCCGCCTGAAACATCCATCGAATGAACAGAGGTACCGCCGTGAAAATTCACCTGCTGTTGCTGCCGTTCGCCCTCGCTGCCTGCTCGCCTCTCCCTGACGCAGGAAGCCCGGTTCGATCATCAATGAATTCGCCCGATGCCACTGCGGGCGCGGCATCGACGACCGGGTCCGGTGTGCTCGGT
Organism: Paraburkholderia sp. JHI2823; assembly: GCF_038900695.1. NCBI lineage: Bacteria > Pseudomonadati > Pseudomonadota > Betaproteobacteria > Burkholderiales > Burkholderiaceae > Paraburkholderia > Paraburkholderia sp. JHI2823. The sequence goes on from NZ_JAYMRY010000047.1 coordinate 9,908, forward strand.
CAGTACCACTGGCAACTCAAAGACGCATTCGATAGCAAAGGCATGCGCATCGACGCGCTGTTCGTCGGGGCGGAAGAACCCGTGCAGCTAGACTTCACCGCTGACCGGTTAATCGTAATCAATAGCTGCAACGACATGAGCGCCAGTTTCAGCGTCAAGAAAGGACAATTGCAGCTCGGACCGATGATGAGCACCAGCATGGCCTGCCCCGATGCGGCTCGCGCCGCGCTCGACGATGCGATTGCGCAGCGCCTGCGTGGCAGCCTCGGTGTGAACCTGCTGACGCGCGATAACACCCCGCGCATGCAACTCGTAACCGAAACTGGCGATATGCTGACCTTCACCGGCGTGCCCACTGCCGAGACGCGTTTCGGCGGCCCCGGTGAAACAGGATTCCTCGAAGTCGCCGCACAGACCGTACCGTGCAAAAATCCGCTGATTCCTGACAAGAAGTGTTTGCTGGTACGCGAACGCCACTTCGACGAGCAGGGTTTGCCGAGCGGAACACCCGGTGAATGGCGGCCGCTGGATCAGGATATCGAGGGCTATTCCCACACTCCTGGAATCCGCAATGTGCTGCGCGTAAAGCGTTACAGCGTCAAAAATCCGCCCGCCGACGGACCCTCCGTGGCCTACGTGCTCGACCTCGTGATTGAATCGCAACAGGTCGGGAACTAGGCGGGCTTCGCGAATCGCCTCGCGGCCAGGTGCCGAACGCACGCCAGGAAAAGCCACGCGGCTTCGAAACAGGCGGCTGCGGGGCTCAGCGGCGGTATGCCGCGAGAGCGTCGCGCGCCTGGAAGGCGCTGTATGTCAGTTGCGCGGCGGCGAGGCCCGCGATTCCGAACGTGCGGCTCAGGCTGAACGCCGAAAAACCTTCCGGCACGGGCACGTCCAGCGCCAAGGCATCGGCTAGCACCTCGCCCGCGACCGTCGTGGGCGCCATGCCGTGGCCGCCGAATGCGATCGCATGCCAGACGCCTTCGGCATCGCGGCCGATTTGCGGCATTTTGTGCCGGGCATAGCTCATCAAGCCGCCCCACGCGTGGTCGATCTTCACATCGGCCAGTTGCGGATACACGCGTGCAAGATCGCGCCTGAGCAGTCGCACGATGGCTTCCGGACCGCGGTCGAGCACCGAGATCCGGCCACCCCAAAGGACGCGCGTGTCCTGCAGCGGACGATAATAATCGAACGCGAAACGCGTGTCGTAGACCGCATACGGCGCGTCGATCGCATCGGCCAGGCGCGCGCCAAGCGGCTCGGTTGCGATCACGTAAGTAGCGATCGGCAAGATCGCGCGCTCGATGCGCGGGGCGACGCCGCGAGCGTAGCCTCCGCCGGCGAATACGACATCCTTGGCGGACACGCTGCCGTGCGGCGTGCGCACGACGTACCCCGCACCATCCCGCTCGATCGCACGCACCGGAGATTGCTCGTACACTCGCGCGCCGCCTTGTTCGGCGGCGTTCGCAACACCGAGCACGTATTTCAGGGGATGAAAGTGAAAAGCGTTGGGCTCGAAGAGGCCACCGTGATAACGCGAGGTCTTCAACTGTGCTCGCAACACGTCCTTTGCGACCGGCTCCCAGTCGACCCCGAAGTCGCGCTTCATCAGCGTGCGGATGGCGTCGAGCCGCGAAGGATCGTCGAACCAGTTCGCGAGTACGACGCCTCGGTCGACGATCTCGCAGTCGATTCCATAGCGTGCGATGCGCGCGCGAATCAGTTCCACCGCGTCGACCGTGAGCCGGTATAGGTAGCGTGCCCTGTCGTGACCGAGCCTGCTCAGCAAGTCGGCATTGTCGAGGCTGTAACCGCCGAAGACGAAGCCGCCATTACGACCCGACGCGCCAAAGCCAACGCGTTCGGCGTCGAGCACGACGACGTCGCGCACACTTCGCTCAACGAGCCCGAGCGCGGTGTTCAACCCGGCGAGGCCGCCTCCGACGATGCAGACCTGGGCGTCCGCCTTGCCGGTCAGTTGCCCATAGTGACGGCGAGAAACGGTGGATTCGTAGTAGTTGCTCATGCAATTCGGGGATTTCGAAGTGACAAGATCGACTCGTGCGACGAAGACGAACTGGAACTGTACTCGAATATCGCGAGGCGAGAGTCATCGACAAGCGCGCGGACGGCAGGATCCGGATTCGTCCGGGCAATGTACATGCCAGTCGCTCATCGACTTGACTGCTCAAATCACCGAAAATCGATCCGGGAAGTGATTCGAAAGTCGATTGCCTCCCACTCACGAGAACCCCGATGTCCATAGAGTCGAGCCCTGTTCTAGTTCGCGCCGCCACGGAAGAAGACTGGCAAACCTTAAAGGCGATCCTCCTTGCCGCGCTGCTTGACAGCCCTGCGGCTTTCGGCCTGAACTACGCCACCGCGGCCGCGTATAGCGAGCAGCAATGGCGCGACTGCGCTTCGGAACGGACGCAGCCGCAATATCTGCTAGCCATCGAACAAGGGCGCGCAGTCGGTCTTATCGGCGACGCGATCAATCGCTCCCACGAATACAACCTGATTGCCATGTGGGTTGCCCCGAACTGCCGGGGAATGGGAATTGGAGATCGCCTGGTCGCTGCAATTCAGGCGCGCGCGATTGGACGCGGACATCGAAGAGTCGTGCTGAAGGTTTCGCCGGACAACACAAACGCTGTGGGTCTCTATCGGCGGCATGGTTTCGTGTTCTTGCCCGAATGGGAAGCGTTATCCGGTCAGCCCGCGATCACTTTGCAGAAAATGGAATGGAAGAACGGTCGCTGACTGCCTGAACACCTTCCGTAGGAACTCCGATTTCCGTTTCGCGACATTCGCATCGAGGCAGGGTCTTTGCCGCTCGTCGCCTACATCAGGCATCGGTGCTAACCGGCTCACCGAGCCGTTCGCTGTTTGGACATGTGAGATCGAGAAATCAGCCGCGCCGAGCGCCAACCACCAGGGTAAACCCTTAATACTAGTCATGGCATTGGCATAATATGGTGTTAACAATCTCATTGCATGATAATGCCATGCGTATAGAATGCGACGTGGACAAATCTACGTGACACTTGCAGCCTTAATAAAATTGTCATTCGCATTACTAAATAAACCAATTCAACAACGCCCGGATATTGAAAATCATTCCGCAAGGGACGAGTCGTCCGCGGCCAATCGCTGCGATCGAAAAGACAATTCAGACGGTCTTTAACAGGGGGCATTGATGCGCAACAACCAGCCGGTGACGCAGCACGAATTCGAGCTTCCGGACAATGCGACCTTGATGTCGACGACCGACGCTCAGAGTCACATTACCTACGCCAACGCCACGTTCGTCCAGGTGAGTGGCTTTTCAAACGAAGAAATCGTGGGCCAGCCCCATAACGTGGTCAGGCACCCGGACATGCCGAAGGAGGCCTTCGCGGATATGTGGGCGACGCTCCAGGGTGGCGAGCCGTGGACCGCACTGGTGAAAAACCGGCGCAAGAACGGTGACCACTATTGGGTTCGCGCCAACGCGACGCCGGTGGTGCGCAACGGTCGGCCCGTCGGTTACATGTCGGTACGGACCAAGCCGCCACGCGACGAGATTGCAGCCGCAGAGTCCCTGTATCGCGAGTTCCGGGAGGGAAAAGCAAACAATCGTCGATTCCACAAGGGTCTGATTGTTCGCACGGGCCTGATGCGATGGGCGTCTGCATTCAAAACGATGCCGGCCAGGTGGCGCATCCGTTCGGCACTGCTGGTGGTGGCACCGGCCATGATGTTGGCGGGCTGGCTGCTCGGCCTGAACGGGCCTGCGCTTGCAGCATTCGCTGCCGTCTCGCTGGTCGTCTCGGTGGTCGCTTCGCTGTGGCTCGAACGCCAGATTTCACGTCCACTCGAACAGGTCTTCGAACAGGCGTTGCGCGTTGCCTCAGGCGAGAGCCAGACAGCGGTACTGATGGACCGCGTGGATGAAATCGGTATGACCTTGCGGACAATTAGCCAGCTCGGCCTGATGTTCCGCTGGCTGATCGATGATGTGAGCGAGCAGGTCCTCAACGTGGAGCGTGCGATCAGCGAGATCGCCCAGGGCAATAGCGATCTCAGCCGGCGCACCGAGCAGGCCGCCTCGAACGTGCAGGAGACCGCATCCTCGATGGCACAGATGACGGCGACCGTAAAGAGCAATGCGGACACGGCGCTGCAGGCCAACGCCCTGGCCGGCAACGCGAGCGATGCGGCAGCCAGAGGCGGAAAGGCGGTTTCCCAGGTCGTCAACACGATGAACGCGATCACAGAGAGCTCGCACAAGATCGCCGACATCACTAGCGTTATCGACGGCATTGCGTTCCAGACCAATATTCTCGCGCTCAATGCCGCCGTCGAGGCAGCACGTGCCGGCGACCAGGGAAGAGGATTCGCGGTCGTTGCAGGAGAAGTACGCGCGCTCGCGCAGCGCAGTGCGGCTGCCGCCAGGGAGATCAAGAATCTGATCGGAGCAAGCGTCGAAACGGTCGAGGCCGGGTCCACTCTTGTCGACGAAGCCGGCAAGACGATGGATGATATTGTCATGCAGGTGACACGGGTGACGGACCTTATCGCCGAGATCCGCTCTGCCACCGAAGAACAGAGCAGCGGCGTCACGCAGATCGATCACGCGGTGAGCGATCTCGACAACATTACCCAGCAGAACGCCGCGCTGGTGGAGCAGAGTTCCGCTGCTTCCGACAGCCTCAAGCAGCAGGCAATGCATCTGGTGAAGGCTGTGAGTGTGTTTCGCTGAAGAAGCAGCAACCGGGCTCAACGTCCCATCTAGACCATGATGAACCCGCGCCGCATGCCGAGCATCACCGCTTCGGTGCGATTGGTCGCGCCGAGCTTGCCGAAGATGGAGGACAGGTGCGATTTCACCGTGTTGTCCGAGATGTCGAGTTGCCGCGCGATCTCCTTGTTGCCGAGCCCGTCGGCGAGCATCGCCAGCACTTCGATCTCTCGTAACGTCAAGGCTTCGAACGGACCGCCGGATGACGTCTGGCGCAACGGCTTTCGTCCGGCAAAGCGCCTTGCGACGATATCGGGCGACAGCACGCACAGCCCCGCAGCGACGGCTTCGATGGCCGCGACGATTTCAGCCGGCGTCGCGTTGCGCGACAGCATCGCCGACGCCTCGCCGGGCATCGCCTCGAGCACCCAGTCGCTATCCGGGTCGTCGAGCAACAGGACCAGCGCCGGCGGCGCTTGCCCCAGTTCGAATAGCGCCTTGAGCACGTCGCCCGCACCGGGTTCGTTGTCGATGAGGAGCACATCGGGCACGGAACCGGCGAGGTTTTCGGCGAGCGCATCGGCATCGGCTGCGCTGTCCACGAAAGCGAGCGCCGGGTGCGCGTCGATAATCGTTTGCAGATCTGCGCGCCCCTGCGACGATGCCGCGATCACCGCGACCCGCACCGGCCCCATGCCTACCCTCTGTCCGTTCGACATTTCGCTGCCGCGAGATCCTTACCTGCACGAATTCCGCTGAGGGCGTTCGCCCACGGTTACCACACACGCGTGGCGTTCGCCCCCCCGGATCAGCGCGATTGGCAACTGCTGTCCAATGCTTGCCGAGCCGAGCGCGGCATGCAGGTCGTCGATGTCGCGGCAAGCTTTGCCATCCAGTTCGATCAGCACATCGCCGATGAGCACGCCCGCCTGCTCCGCAGGACCGGCCGGCGCAAGCGAACTGATCAGCAATCCGCTGCTGAACGACAGGTTCATCTTGTTCACCCACGCGCCCGGCAGGCTGACCTGCTGCGTGCCGACCCCAAGATAGCCACGCGACACGCGCCCTTTGGCCAACAACTCCTCGGCGACGCGCTCGACTGTCGTATCCGGAATCACGATGCCGGCGCCGCGCATCAGCGCCGACGTGCAGATGCCAACAACCTGCCCGCGCATATCCACGAGGGCGGCCCCGGAGAAACCTGGGCGCAGACCGCCGTCCAGACGTACGAACGCGTCGATGTACCCGCCTCGCCACGTGCGCCAGGGACCGGCCGCGCTGCCAATCACGCCGAAATCCGTGCTGATGCCGAGTGCGTCCGTACGCGCGACGGCGAGCGCCAGGTGGCCCGGCTTCAGTGAGCGGGCATCGCCAGGCGCGACCGGCGCCAGTTCCACGCCGTCCACTTTCAGCACGGCGACATCGGTGCCCGGATCCAGCCCTGCGAGGACAGCGGCAACCGTACGGCCGTCGGTCAGCGTGACCTCGATTCCGTCCTCACGCCTGATCGTATGCGCAGCCGTCACCACGACACCGTGGCGCCAGATTACCCCACTCGACGGCATGCGGTGCCGCCCATGTATTGCCACGACACTCGGCCCGACTCGCGCCGCAATGTCGGCCAGGTGGTCCGATAGCTCCATCAAGGATTTTCCGCTCGATGATGTCGTTTCCATTTCCAGTCTCCTGCCGTTTGCGGATTCACAATGACAGAACGACGCGCACCGCGCACCACCCGAATGGGTAGTCGGGGCCATTCGTACGCCAGGTCAACGCGAGAAAACACCAGGCTCGCGCCCCACTAGATGGCGCGTTTGCCCAAATTCGGCATTGCGCTCAGGAGTAGCCTCGTTGATTCCGGGAACGCTGGATGACGCGCGAAGGCCCGGGGACCGACGGCATCATGCCGATCGCGGAACAAAGAGATGCCTTCAGGGGGAATGATGCGCACCGATGTCGAATTCTCATCTCACAACACGCGTTGCGCCGCCTGGCACTATCGCCCGCGAAACACCGGTCACACGGTGCCGTGCGTCGTCATGGCCCACGGGTTTTCAGGCGTTCGCGAGCAACGGCTCGACGCGTATGCCGAACGCTATTGCGATGCGGGAATGGCCGTGCTGCTGTTCGACTACCGCCACTTTGGCGGCAGTGACGGCGCGCCGCGCCAGTTGCTGAGCATCGGGCGGCAGCTTCAGGACTGGAAAGCCGCGATCGCCTTTGCGCGTACGCTTCCCGATGTCGACCCCGAGCGCATCGCGCTCTTTGGCTCGTCGCTGAGCGGCGGACATGTATTGTCGCTCGCCGCGCACGACCCGGCCATCGCCGCTGTCATCGCGCAGGTGCCCACCTGCGACGGGCTGCGCAATTTGCCACCGCTCGGCGTCGCTCACCTCACGCGTCTGGTGCTGGCCGGGGTTTACGATGTGGTCCGCTCGCTGCTGGGCCTGTCGCCTTTTTACATCGCGGCGGCCGGCGCGCCCGGCTCGCTTGCCGCGATGGCCACGCATGAGGCCTTGCCGTGGTTCAACGCGGTCACGCCCGCCAAGACCACCTGGGTCAACAAGGTGGCCGCACGAATCGCGCTGGCCTATGGCACCTATCGCCCCATCAAGGGCGTGCACAGGATCCTGTGCCCAACGCTTTACTGCATCGGCGAACAGGACCAGCGGCTCGCGCCTGCCAAACTCGCGCATGCCGCAGCGATGCGCACGCCAGCGTCGGAGGTGAAGGTCTATCCATGTGATCATTTCGGCCTCTACAGCGGACCGCTCTGGGAGCGCGCAGTCGCCGACCAGACAGCGTTTCTCGTGCGGCACCTGGACCCCGCCGATTGATGACGGGCGAGGACTGTAGTCCGCGCGCCGGCGGACGTGCCGACGGGCGATCCGGAACCTGGCGGGTGCGTCTCGGCGTCACGCGGTCGAGCCGAACAGCGCGCAGGACGCCAGCCGCCTGCGTCGCGGCAGGGAGCGCTAAACTTCTACGCAGCGCCGGTCCTGTCCTCGGCCCCGATTGCCACCTTCCGATCTGTCTACGGCAGGCCACCATGAACATTCACTACGGATGTTTCGTTCGTCCGACGCGGGCCGCGATTGGCGTGGCTTGCCTCGCAATGCTCGCGGGCTGCGGCGGAAGTGTCTGCGTCGGCCTCGACGGATGCAGTGGCGCAAGCGTGACGCCAAACGTCACCCTGTCCGGCACGGCCGCCACCGGCCGTGCGCTCGCAGGCGCCACGGTCAGCATCAGCTGTGTGCAGGGCTCGGGCTCTGCGCTTTCCGACGGCGGCGGGCACTATTCGATCTCGGCCAATGCGACGCCTCCGTGCATCCTCACCGCGGTGTCGGGTGGCACGAGCCTGCATTCGGTGGCATTCGCAGGCGGCACCTTCAATACGACGCCGGAGACCGAACTGATGCTTGTCTACATCGCGTCCCAGCTCGGCACGAGCGAGAGCGGTCTCATAACGGGCTTCCCGACCAACCCGCAGTTCCAGCAGGTACTGGCGAACCAGACCGACGTGCTGGCTGCGCAATCGGCTGTCGTCGCGAACCTGCAGCAGCGCTATGCGCTCACGCTGGCGGTACCGGCGTTTCTGACGACATCGTTTACGGTTGGCCAGGCAGGTGTCGACAGCGATCTGACCGCGCTGGCTGCTGCGGGCGCCATCGACGCCAACGGCATGCCCGATCAGGCCGCCGTCTCGCTCCTCTCCTCGGCGGGTCTCGCCCATCCGCTCATAGCGACATCGGCGCCTTCTTCCGGCGGCGGCAGTCCTGGCAGCGGCAGCGGAACGATGTGACCTGCTGCGCGACCGGGGGTCGTGGAGTCGGCACGGCAATGGTCATCGCAAAAGCCGGTGAGGAGAGGAGCGGCCAGCAACCAGGAGGTCAGCGAAAGGCCGCGCGCGCTATGCTCGCCGTAATCGGCGCCGCTCCCCCTCCCACGCATCTTCTGCCTGCCAGCGATGCACTCTGGCTCGCGAGAAATAAGTTGTCGGCGCTGGAAAGGGAAATCAAAGCCTGGGAGTCCATAACGGTCTCGACAGATTGCTGAAGGATGAAGCGCGCGCTTGCACGCTCTGCCCTCTACTCCCGGCGACGCGGAGGTCTCCTGGATCGCAGGCCTCGGGTACTGTCAATCCACGGCCGCCCGCAAGCGACAACAAAAAATAGCTGCAACGGCGGACATTCTCCTGTACAATCCGGCCTCCTTGATTCCCCGATAGCTCAGTCGGTAGAGCGCCGGACTGTTAATCCGTAGGTCCCTGGTTCGAGCCCAGGTCGGGGAGCCAAAAGTGCGCAATGCATCCCAGAAGCGCATTCCAGATACGCGGGAGTAGCTCAGTTGGTAGAGCGCAACCTTGCCAAGGTTGAGGTCGCGAGTTCGAGACTCGTCTCCCGCTCCAGTACACGTCGGCCCTAAGCGGCGCACTGCATCGTTGCGCGCCGGCACGAAAGCACCGCAAGCCCTTCTTCCCCCTGCGCCGCCAGCAAAGTCCCTTCGACAATGGAGAGCGCTCGTTCGACCTGTCAGTTTGGCCTGCGAGCGCGCGCCGGCCTCGATCAGTGCACGCCCCCCGCCCGTCGCCTCGACGGCCAGCCATATTCCGCCGCTTGCCATGCAAGCAGCCCCGGCAAATAGAACAGCAGATCGCGTATGCGCCGCGCCCCCGCGAGCGCGAGACACGTGGGCGCATCGAACCCCAGCAGACCGCCTATCACGACGAAGGCGCCTTCCTGCACGCCAAGGCCGGCCGGAACCAGAAACGCAATGCTGCTCACCATCTGGATCAGCGCTTCGATCACGAACGCCTCCATGAACGTTGCATCCGTGCCGAGCACGCGCAACGCGATCCAGATTTCGAACGCGTACCCGAGGCATTGCAGCGTTTGCCAGATGAACAGATAGCGCACGACCACGCCGGTCTGCCGCCAGATCAGCTTGAGAGAGAGATCGACACGCGCGGACTTGCCCACGAGATCGACGACCTTGCCGCTCGTGATGTGGTTGAGCGTGCGCGCAGCCCGTTCGAATGGCCGCGCGTGCTGCACGAGCGAGAAGAGAACCAGCAGCGGAGTGAAGGCCGCGATGCCCCAGGCTAGCCGCCCCACGAACCGCGCGGTATCGGAAGAGGAGTGTTCGAGCAGATACCCGGCCGCCACCAACGCAAAGAGCACCTGGCTGATCAGCGTGAGCTGCATGTCCGCAACGAGGCTCGCCACGGCCGGAGCCGGCCGCACACCGGCGCGCCCAAGCAGGCGAAACGAAACGATTTCCCCGCCGATGCGCGCGACCGGCAGCAAGCCGTTGATCGATTCGCGAATCCACACGAGCTTGAGCATCGTTGCGAACGAAGGGCGCTGCGCAGCGCGGACGAGCGTGCGCCAGTCCCAGGCGTTGGCGCACATCGGCAGGATGTGCACGACGGCCGCGAGGACGAGGCCTGCGCCCGCGCCCCGCAACAGTTGCAACACCGCCGCGGGATGCTCGCGCCATACGAGCCACACCGCGATCGCAAGACCGCACAGTGCGGCAATACGTCCGATATGCTTCATCTGCGGGCGCTCTCTGATGGATGCTCCCGTCTCATTCTCTCTCCCATCTGCCTTGACGCTCAGGTCTCGCGAACGGGCGAAAGCATGCCGTTCCTGTCGACGCGAAAGCGTGTCCCGCGCCAGACGACGCCCGACGAGCAAAAGCTCGCAAAATAGATTGCGAACTGAACCAGTTCGCAAAGCGGTAAGAATAACAGCCCACTGGTCTTGTCGCCGGTCGCGCGGTCGGTTTGGCAGACGAGCCACGCGCGCGCCAACAGGGCGACGCCGGCCAGCACCCACGCCGGCCACGCGCCGCCAGACAATGCGACCGCGAGCAGGGCAAGCGCGAACGGATGCATCAGCACGGCGCCGAGATGCCCTGAGCGGTCCGCCGCGCGAACGGTGCGGCTCCAGCGCAGTTCGTGCGCGAAGAGCCTGGTGAACGTATTTTCCAGACAGGCGTGCCGCACGAGGATGGGCGGAATGGAAACCTGGGCGCCTGCGCGGCGAACGGCCTCGCCAATCGCGTGGTCCTCGGCGAGGTGATGGGCGAATTGTGCGAGCCCGCCAATACGTTCGAGCATTTCGCGCGTCATGGCAATGGACTGGCCGAAGCATGGCCGTGCACGCCCGATTGCGAGCCCTGTGACGACGCCGGGCAGGAAATGATAGTTGGTCAACGCAGCCGCGACGCGAGGCCAGAATCCCGGCGCACACAGGCCGCGATAAACGGCGGTCACGAGGCCGACGCCCGGCTGCTGCAACGCCCCGACCACATGGCGTAGATAGTCCCGATCGACAACCACGTCGCTATCGGCGAAGCACAGCACATCATGCTCGGCCTTTTCGAGCATGTTCACGAGATTCGCGATTTTGCGGTTCGGCCCGTAGAGGCGCGCATCGGCGACCACGGTGATGTGCGCATCGGGGTAGCGCACGCGCAGCCGCTCGACGGCGCGCAGCGCTTCGTCGCCCGCGTCGTGAACGCCGAACAGATACTGGATGGATCCTGGATAGTCCTGCTCGAAAAAGCTGGCGAGGTGCTGCTCGAGATCCCATTCGTCTCCATGCAGCGGCTTGGCAAGCGTGATTGCCGGGAAATGCTCCGGCACGGCGACCTGGCGTGCGAAGAACCGGCCGACCAGCACGCTGGCCGTACACGTATAGACGACGCCGAGCGCTGCGCAAAGGCCGCATAACACGGCGAGCGACATGAAAAACCGATGCGCGAATCCCGGCAGTTCCGTGTGAACGACTTCGAACAAGGCAGTCATGACGGCAAGCGCAGTCACGGCCACCGCAATGATGGCGCCCGTTCGTCCCCTGGCGTGCGCGCGGTCCATCATGCTTCGCGCGCGCGCAAGAAACGGGAGAACGCTACGCCTTCGCGCAGACGCCGCTTCGTCATGTCCAAGCCCGTGCGCGTCTCGCACACGATCTCCCGGTTCCTCGAAGGCCGGAGAGGGAACCGCCGGTAGAACTGCTGCAGAAACAGCGTTTTCATATTCCTTGATTGCCCGCGCAGTGTGGTAAACCCGGGTTGCGCGCTGGCGCGCATTACGCAATGCATTCAATTTCCATTCCGGCCCGCACGTTTGTTAGCGAACTGAAGGCAAGAGCATAACCCAGGTGGCTTCGAGATATTAAATCGAAATGCTGATGGAGCGCTGATTTGCGGCCCACCGAGCCAGCCCGAACATGCGAACCCTTGATTTTGACCGGCTGACATGACAGTTCATTGTGTGCCGCCGAAGTTCGCGAAAATCGGCCACACGCCGCCGCCCGGCACCCGGCACCCGCGAAACCCGGCTCGCAACGCCGCTCCATTCCCCTGGACGAATCGACCGCTGCCCTGCACGGAGTTGATGCGTCTCCAGCCATATCGGACAAGAATTCGCTGATCGCCGACATTGCAAAAAAACACTTCCTAATCGGGTTAGGATGCTCGAAACAGCCGGACTGCGGTTCCCCGCCGCGAAGGCGCGAGCGGCGTGGCGCAGACAAGCTGCCCGGCGAGTCACGACGAATGCCGGGGATTCCCATGCGGCCGGGCACCGTCATCGTGCGTTGCCCCGTCAACCGTGAGCCACCCAAGCCGTCATTGTCCATGCGCATCCTATTCGTCATCGGCAACCTGGGCGACTATCACGTCCCTCGCTACGAGGCCCTCGTCAGCGCGGCCTCCACTCGCGGCCACGAAGTGGCGCTTCTTGAGGTCTTCTCGCGCTCCGGCGTCTACGGTTTCCCGCAGGAGCGCCGCGCCGCGTTCTTCGCGAACCGGCCGAGAATGGCGGAAACGCTGGTCGAGGACGGCGCCGACAGCGACGGCCTCGGCGCACGCGGCGCCGCGCGCCTCATAGCGAAGGTGCGCCGCTTCATGCCCGACGTGGTCATCACGCTCGGCTACAACACCGGCTATTCGGCGGTGCTGTGCTTCCTCCGGCATCTCACGCGGCGCTTCAAGCTCATCTACATGTCGGATTCGAAGGCCGACGACGGGCTGCGCCAGCGCGCCAAGGAGCGGCTCAAGCGCCTGATCGTGAGCCGCTTCGACGGCGCGCTGGTAGCAGGCGAAAAACACCGCCGCTATGCGCAATCGCTTGGCATCCCGAAGGAACGCTCGCGCATCGGCTTCGACGTGATCGACGTCGATTATTTCTCGCACCTCGCGCGCGCGGCGTGCGACAACCCGGAAGCCGTGCGGGCGCGCTTCGGGCTGCCGCAGCGCTACCTGCTTTGCGTGAGCCGCTTCGTGGCGCGCAAGAATGTCGACGTGCTGATCGAGGCCTATCGCCAGTCGGGCGTGGCCGAGCAGAATATCGGGCTCGTGCTGGTCGGACAGGGTCCGCTCGAAGCGCAATTGCGCGAACACATCGCCGCGCTCGGGCTCACGCCGCATGTGACGATACTCAACTCGCTCGCCAACCAGGAGATGCCCAATCTCTATGCGCTTGCGGAATTCATCGTGCTGGCGAGCGAATTCGATCAATGGGGGCTGTGCGTGAACGAGGCGTTTGCCGCCGGATGCCCCGCCATCGTCACGCGCACGTGCGGGGTAGCCGGCGAAGTGGTGATAGACGGCGTGAACGGTTTCGTCGTCGAGCCACGCGACGTGACGGCGCTCGCCCAGCGCATCGGCAAACTAGGTGGCGAGCCCGCGTTGCGCGAGCGCTTCGCGGCGGGTGCGCAAAGCGCGATCCGGCGCTGGACGCCCCTGCTCTTCGCAGCGAGCGCACTGGAACTTGCGGAGGTCACGACGCGTAACGCACGAGACCCCGCGCAGCACGAGCTCGTCTAGTTCGCAATACGGGGCGCGACTCACAGGTTCGGCGCGAAGTCCCGTGCAGGCGCCAGCTTGCGCTTGAGCGTGCGCATCAGCAAATAGCTCGTGCCGTGGCGCTCGACGCCGAGGCGCTGCGTGAGCATCGCGCCAAAACCGTTGAGGAAGCTGAATGTCGACGGGTTCGAAAAGCCGTCGAAGTCGAATGTGAGCTTGCGCGCGAGCGCGCGGCCAATGCCTGTCCATAGCAGCAGGCTGACCGAGCCGCTGTGCGAGTCCTGCGACCGCGACGAAAGCAGGTAATACATTGCCTGATGGTCCCACACCAGACCGACCGCCGCGACGAGCTTCCCGCCCTGCCCATAAGCACCGAGCAGCGTGCCGGCCTTGCGCTCGACGAACGCATGGATGAGATCGCGCATGACCTCTTCCCCATAGGCGTTGCTACGTGAGCGCGCCGCGAGATTCGCCTCATAGAACGCGATGAACTCCTCGGGCGCGAGGTCGGACACGACCGTCAATGCGCGCGAGGCGCTGCGGATCACGTTGCGCGTCTTGCTGTTCAGCTGCTTCCAGACTTCGTCAGCCGTGGTCTGGGCGCCGATGCGAAACGTGTAGCGCGCCGACACCGTATAGCCATGCAGCGCGAACGCAAGGGCGTCGTGGATACGGGGGTCGAGCACCTGGAAAAAGCTGTCGCAGTCGGGCAACTGCTCGATCAGCCGCCCGGTGACGTCGAGGCGGTGATGCAACTGGCGCGCCGCGCTGCCCGTCACCGGCTTGATCACCGGCCCGAGCGTGCGCGTGAGCGGCGGCAAATGCGAGACACGCCACAGCCCCATGCGCTGCATCGCGTACGGCATCTCGCCGATGACCTCGCCGTTGCGCTTCACTACGGCAAGCTTCCAGTTGTCCTGCGTGGCGATATCGAGCCACCAACGCTCATGGAAGATCGAAGGCGCCGCTCGAACGGGCACCGGCGAAACAGCGGCTGCCGGCGCCTCCAGATCGGGCAACGTCCGGTCGTTTATGGTCGTCATCGATCACCGGTCTGTTCTGACTGCAAGCGCCGCGGGGTTCCGCGTGCGCTTCACCTCCCACCCCTACGCCCACGCTCCTCAACGACTTCTTGAAGATATGGCAACAGCGCGTCTTCAATATGACAGTTCACGCGACGAATATCGTTTTGGGCCCGGTTCATGCACAGCGATGCCGGATGGCGCCTCCAGCGCCCCTTCGTTTCCGGGCTCACCAGCCAGCTGTCTCTGGCACATCCACTCCAGTCTACGGATTGCACCCTGCCCGTTTACGCCAAAACCAAGACGCTTACGGGTAGGTTATGCCCCTGGTCGATTTCTGTCCGATCATACTTTCCGGTTCGGCTTCGCAGCATCGCTGCGACTGCGCTATTTACCTGCGTAGCGCACCCTGACGAGAACGATTTACGGTCCTCCCAAACTCATCAGGAATCCGATGGAATACCATTTTCACGCCAATGGTTGCGTCGTCATCGCGCGCGTGAGCCCGTGCATGGGGCGGCGTACCGCCACATCGAACGGATTCGTCTGCGGCCCGATGATCCCGGCCTGCCGCTTGAGCAGTTCGACGACCGTAGGCAGCCGGTCTTCGGTCAGACGCGCAGCTAGCGTGCCCACACTGAGCGCGCCCACGGCGCACCCGTTGCGGTCGAGAATCGGCACCGCCACACCCGCCATGCCTTCCAGCACGCCGCTATTGCGGCCCGCGTAGCCGAGCTGGCGCACGCGCTCGATCTCCGTGCGCAGATACAAGCGAGCCCCACGGCCTTGGCGAGCGGGGTCACGCGGCTGCCATCGGCCCGGGCCTCGCCCAGCGCACGGATTACCGCGAATTCGAGGCTGGTGGGCGTGGCGCGTCCTGTATCATCCCCGGGTTGTCGAACCGCCCGCTCGCCCATGCGCACTGCCCTCGATTCTTCCTCCCGCCTTTGCACGCTTCCCCGGGCTTCGCGCGCCCGCCTCCTCGCGCTCGTGTTCGCCGCCGCGTGCGTGCTGCCGGGGTGCGCAACGGGCCCCACGTCGCAAACGGGCCACGCACAAGCCGCAAACGCGCTCCCGCCCGATACGGTCACGCTGTTCCCCATCGAGCACTACGACCAGAACGTCGATCACTGGATCGATCCGGCCAGCGCCACTTACGACAAGCCCTTTCTTTCCCCGGAAGTCCAGCGCGCGCAATTCGATGCGCTCTTCGCGCGCTATTTCGGTGCGGGCCCGAACGATCCCTCGCCGTGGAATCGTGCGTTCGTCGAGCAGCGCGTGTATCGCGCCGGTGGCAGCGACATCGCCGCGCTGCAAATGCGCCGTCTCGCCTGGTTCGACAACGCGGGCAAGGCGCCGCCCCGCATCGGCTATGGCATGAATTTCCGGCCGCACACGAAGGCGTGGATCGACGCCATCGAGCGCAACGCCAATGTCAGCCAGTTCGGGCGGGCCAGCGGCTTCGACGCCGGGCGACGCGCGATCGCCACGACGGCGCTGTATGTGCGCGAGCTGCCCACCATCGATCCATCGTTCTACTCGCACCGCATCGCGGGCGAGGGCTATCCTTTCGACAATCTCCAGGTGAGCGCGCTGCGGCCGGGCACGCCGCTCTATGTGCTCGGCACGAGCGCGGACGGCGCCTGGCGCTACGTGCAGACGCCGGACGTGCAAGGCTGGGTGCGCAGCGACGGCGTGGCGAGCGTGGACGATGCATTCGTCACCGCGTGGCGCGCAGCCGCGCGGCAGTCGCTCGGTGTCGTGGTGGTGGCCTCCGCTGCACTGCGCGACGGCGGCGGCGTGTTCCGCTTCGATGCACCCGCGGGCACGCTGCTGCCGCTGCGTCCCGCATCCGGCGCGGCACCGGGCGCGGTGCTCGTGCCGGCGCGCGACATCGACGGCCGCGCGGCGATCCGCACCGCTCGACTCGATTCGAACGAGATCGTGCCCGCACCGCTCGCGGCCACGCCGCGCCATCTCGCGCAGCTCATGAAGGCACTGATCGGACGCCCGTACGGCTGGGGCAATACGAACTTCGACAATGACTGCTCGGCCGAGCTGCAAAGCATTTTCGCGGCGTTCGGCGTGTGGCTGCCGCGCCATTCGTCCACGCAGATGAGTGCCGGTGCGATGACCGACCTTTCGGCGTCCACGCCCGCGCAGCGGCTCGACTGGCTCGTGCAACATGGCGCGCCCATGCGCACACTGGTGTATATCGGCGGCCACGTGATGCTGTATCTCGGCAACGCGGAGCGCGACGGCAAGACAGTGCCGCTCGTGTACCAGGACGTGTGGGGCCTGCGTCCCGCCGACAACAGCCGCCGCGCCGTGATTGGCGGCTCGGTCGTCCTGCCGCTGCTGCTCACGTACCCGGAAGACCAAAGCCTCGAATCGCTCGCGGGAACCCCGACTTTCCAGGTCAGCATTCTGGGCACGCCGGCCGGAAATGCGCCTTCGCAGGATGAGGAAAACCCGGCGGGTTGAGTCGAACGCCCGCCGAAAAACCGTGCACTGGATACATCAATTGAATCCTGGAATGTGATCGTTTCTCCCAGGATGACAGATTCCGCACGGTCGTACAAAAATAGACTCCATCGAACGTAGCATCCTGTCAACGTTGCACACCCCTCGTCAGTGGAGAAGCGATCGGTGAACGCGCATTCAATCCGGCTCATGCCTTCCAGCAAGCCCACGATGATCACGCGCTCGTCCACGCAGCTTCTGCGCATGCGCGCGAGCCCCTGCGGCCGCGCTACCCTGTAGTACCCCGAGCACTCTGATTCGTGCGGTTCCGCGAGGAACCGCAGCCTCGCTTCGCCCATTTTCTGGCTGTTTTTTTCGGCTCCTGCCGGTTTTTGCATCAAGCATTGCCTGCGCTTTGCCCGTGCGTCCGAAACACCTGTCACCATCACCTCAATCTACTTATAACAGTAAGGATGACGAAATGTTACAACGCGACAACATCGGTATGAAATGGCTGGTCCGCTGCCTCGTGGCGGCCGGTACGATGGGGACAGCAGGCGTCGCAAACGCGCAGAGTAGCGTCACCCTGTACGGTATCGTCGACGGATCGATCCTCTATACGAGCCGCACGATGAACATGCAGACGGGCCAGAACGCCGGTCATCAGTTCTCCTTCACGGACAGCGGCATGACGGGCTCGAACTTCGGCCTGCGCGGCACGGAGGATCTGGGCGGCGGCCTGCACGCCGTTTTCGCGCTCGAAAGCGGCATCAGCGTCGCAAACGGCAAGTTCAACAACTCCAACGGCAACTTCTTCGGCCGCCAGGCCTGGATCGGCATGGAAAGCCCGTACGGCACCGTCAAGGCCGGTTTGCAGTACTCCCCATTCTTCCTCTCGCTCTACCATACCGACCCGCGCGGCATGTCGCAATTCGGCAGCGGCCTCGTGAGCTATGTGAATAACGTGTTCGTGACCGGCCTCTTCAATAGCAATTCGCTAACGTACACATCGCCCGAAATTGCGGGCGTCCAGGCGATGGGCATGTTCGCGATGGGCGGCGCGGCCGGCAACTTCCAGGCGGGACGCCAATATTCGGCGAGCCTGCGCTACCACATTGCGGGCTTGACGCTCACAGGCGCACTCTACAGCGGCAACGCCGGCGGCAGCGCGGCATCGACGCCGGTTCCGGGCACCGTGGAATTCGTCGGGCGCACGCTCGGCGCGAGCTATCGCTTCCCGAACTCGCTCACGATCTCCGCTTCGTATGCGCTCTACAAGGTCGCGCAATCGTTCGACAACAGCGTTTATTCGGGCGGCCTCAGCTACATGCTCACGCCCTACCTCAACGTCGATGCGGGAGTCTGGTACACCCATGACGGCAACGACGGCGGCAATCACTCGCTCATGGCGTCGAGCGGTTTGCAGTACTATCTTTCCAAGCGCACGACGCTCTATGGCCAGCTCGGCTACGTGTACAACCACGGGCGCATGGATACCGGATTGTCGATCAACAACGCCCTGTTTGGCGTCACCGGCTCGACGGTGGGCGCGAGCATCGGAATGCGGCATCTGTTTTGATGCGCGATGTGCCAGGTCGCGCACGGGTCGGCGTGGCACGCCTTCCCGGCCGCACCGCTACGCGCGGTCTCGCCACGCACATACGTCGCCTCTCTACAATTTGCGCCGTGATCGGCATCACCGACATTCGGCTCGCACATCAGATGCGTCCCGCGCTCACCACCGTCGCGATCCAGCCCGAGGCCGTGGCCGAGCTGTCGATCCGCAGCCTGATCTGGCTGATCGACCACCCGGACCGGCAGCCGCCTATGGTGTTCGGGCCGCAGCCCGAACTCGTCGTCCGGATGTCCAGGGGCCACGCAGGCGGCGCCCGCGCGCCAAGGCGTAGGCAGCGCACGCAGGATCTACGCCTGGCCCGGTCGCAAGGCCGGCCGCCGTGCACGCAGCGCGGCCAGACCGGTGCACAAGCCGTGGTTGTTCGCTTCTGACCACCGCGCGCACGCTCGACAGGCGCGGGCGCAGCGCGGACAATGAACCCCCTTCAAGGCGCGTCATGAGCAGCCCCGATCGACGGGACTGCCCTGCGCGCGCCGTACCGCTCACAGGTCAGGTATGCACGACACAAACCTTGGCAATCGACACTTCGACACGCTCATTGTCGGCGCTGGGTCCATGGGCATGGCGGCCGGCTATTACCTGAGCCGCCTCGGCAACAAGGTGCTGATGCTCGACGCCGGCGACCCGCCTCACGACCAGGGGGCGCACCACGGCGGCACACGCCTCATCCGCCACGCCTATGGCGAAGGCGCGGCATACGTGCCGCTTGCGCTGCGGGCGCAGCGGCTCTGGGAAGACCTGGAGCAGCAAACGCAGCGAAACCCGCAGACCGCCCTCTTCATGCGCACGGGCGTCGTCAATATCGGCTCGCCAGATGACCCGTTCCTGCGCGAGGTGCAGTCGAGCGCGGCACGGCACGGCATCCCGCTGGAAACGCTCGGCGCATCTGAAGCCAGCAAGCGCTGGCCCGCATGGCGGCTGAGGGCCGACCAGATCGCGAACTTCGAACCCGGCGCGGGTGTGCTGTATTGCGAGCGGGCCGTCGCCGCTTACCGCCAGCTCGCGACCGCGCTCGGCGCAACCCTCTGCACGAATACGCGCGTCGTGCGCATCGACTGCCATGGCCGCGAGAGCGTCACCGTCTGGACACAGAAGAACGAAAAGTTCACCGCCCGCGACCTGGTCGTGTGCGCCGGCAAGTCGACGCGTTCTCTGCTTGCGCCGCTCGGTCTCGACGTGCCCGTCACACGCGTGCGCAAGACGTTCGCGTGGTTCGAGGCCGCACCTGGCCTCTTTGCGCCTGAGCGCTTTCCGGGCTTTTTCGTCGCCTCCGAAGTCGGTGGCTATTACGGGTTTCCCGACCTGGACGGCAGCGGCCTGAAGCTGGGCCGCCATGACATGGGCGAGCCCGTTTCCGTGGACGCGCCGCTCGCGCCATTTGGCGCCGAACCCGGCGATCTCGGCGATCTGCAAGCCTTCCTGCAGCGCTATTTGCCGGGCGCGGGCAAGCTGCGCGTGGGCCGCGCGTGCGAATACGACATGACGCCCGACACGCATTTCATCATCGACCGCATGCCCGCCTGTCCGAATGTCCACCTCGCAACCGGCTTTTCGGGGCATGGCTTCAAGTTCGCCAGCGCGATCGGCGAGGCGCTGGCCGAGCGGATCACGCAAGGCGAGAGCCGCATCGACCTTGCCATGTTCGCGCGTAACCGTTTCGCATAACGAAGCATGCTGTTTCGCCGGAATCGTCACGACCCGCGCCGTGACGCGCCGCGCGCACAGGCAGCAAGCGTCGCACCCCGATCGCTCAGGAACGCAAACGGATAAGTCCGGAATATTCTATGCGCGTGCCGCGCACGCCTGCGCCCGCCCCAGCAGCACCTCGCGGTCGCGCGCGTTTTGCGTGAGCGAGGCCGCGCGTTCGAATTCCGCGCGCGCCTCGGCATGCCGCGCAAGCTTTTCCAGCAGATCGCCACGCGCGGCCGGCAGCCACGGATAGTCGCGCAGCGCGGCTTCCTCGCACAGTGCATCGACGAGATCGAGCGCCGCTTGCGGCCCTTGCGCCATGCCCACCGCCACGGCGCGATTCAGGCGCACGACTGGCGAGGCGTCGAGCGCGAGCAGCGCATCGTAGATCGCGACGATCTGCGCCCAGTCCGTCGCCGCCGCGCTCGGCGCGCGTGCATGGCACGCCGCGAGCGCGGCCTGCAGCGCGTAGGGGCCCGGCGCGCCCGCGCACGCCGCGCCGCGCGACAGCGCCGCAACGCCGCGGCGGATCAGCAGCGCGTCCCAGCGGCTGCGGTCCTGGTCGGCGAGCAACACGGCGTGCCCTGCGGCATTCACGCGTGCGGGCAAGCGCGAAGCCTGCAGCTCCATCAATGCGACGAGGCCATGTGCCTCGCCTTCGGCCGGAACGAGCTCCGCCAGCATGCGGCCTAGCCTCAGCGCTTCTTCGCAAAGCGCTGGCCGCGTCCAGTCCTGGCCCGCTGTGGCCGTATAGCCTTCGTTGAAGATCAGATAGATGACTTCGAACACAGAAGCAAGACGCGGCTTCAGGTCAGCAAGCCGCGGCACTTCGAACGGCACGTTTGCCCCCGCGAGCGTGCGCTTCGCCCGCACGATGCGCTGCGCAACGGTCGCCTCCGGCACGAGGAACGCGCGCGCGATCTCGGCAGTGGTGAGGCCGCCGAGCAGACGCAGCGTGAGCGCGACGCGCCCCTCCTTCGGCAGCACGGGATGGCACGCGACGAACACGAGCCGCAACAGATCGTCGCCGATCTCGTCCTCGCGCGCCGTATCGAGCGCCTCCACGAAGTCGGGCGCGAAGTGCGCTTCCAGCGCTTCGAGATCCGCGCCCATTGCCTCGTGCGCGCGCGCATGCGAGGCCGCGCGCCGCAGCCGGTCGAGCGCACGATGTTTGGCGGCGGTCATGAGCCACGCTCCGGGGTTCTCGGGAATGCCGCCGTCCGGCCAGCTCTCCAGCGCGGCGACGAACGCGTCCTGCGCGATCTCTTCCGCTACGCCCACGTCGCGCACGATGCGTGCGGCGTGTGCGATCACCCTCGCCGATTCGATGCGCCACACGGCCTCGACCGCGCGGCGCGTCGCAGCGAAGGCGTCGCGTTCGTCGCCCTGATGCGTCACGAGCCGTGCGCGCCTTTCTCGACGGCCGCCGGCGACATGTACATCAACTCCCAGATATGGCCGTCGAGATCCTCGAAACTGCGGCCGTACATGTCGGTGCCGCATTCCATCGGCGGACGCTTCGAGGTGCCGCCCACCGCCAGCGCCTTTTCCACGAGGCCATCGACTTCTTCGCGCGACTCACACGAGAGGCAGGTCAGCACCTCGGTGCATTCGCGGGCGTCCACGAGCGCCTTGTCGGTGAAATTGCGCATGAAGTCGGGGGTAAGCAGCATGGCGTACATGTTCTCTCCGAGCACCATGCAGGCTGCCTGGTCGTTGGTGAACTTCGGATCGAAACTGAAGCCCACCTGGCCGAAGAAGTCCATCGAGCGCTTGAGGTCGCGCACGCCCAGATTGACGAAGATGTGCTTGTGCATGATCGTGTCTCCGCAATGATCCATTGAAGTCAATTCGTTGAATGAAAAACGCTCAGGATGCCTTACGTTGTGCTTGCAGCTCACGGAAACGCTCGACGCCCGCGCATTCCGGCAATTCTTCGAGTTCGTAGAGCTGGCGCACTTCGATCTCGCATTCATCGTGCTTGCCGAACGGCGCCGGGAAGCGGCGCGCCCACTCGATCGCTTCGTCGCGCGAACGCACCTGGATCAGCGTATAGCCGGCGATCAGCTCCTTCGTTTCGGCGAACGGGCCGTCGACGATCGTCGGCTTGCCGTTCGTGTAGTGCACGCGAAAGCCGCGCGAACTGGGCTGCAGCCCCGACGCGTCGAGCAGCACGCCCGCCTTCGCCAGCTCGTCGTGATAACGGGCCATTTCGGCGAATATTTCCATGTCGGCGGGCGGCTCGCCCGCTTCGCTCAACGCGTTGGCACGGACCATGATCATGAATCGCATGTCTTCTCCTGAGTGTGGCGTTCGGAATCGTGGAAGCAAGCGGCACCGGAAGGTGCGCTCATGAACACGACGCGCGGGGCGCACGGAAATCGACAGCGGGCAGCGAAATAATTTGCTTGCCTGGGGAAACTACCTGGACAGACGGCGCCTCAACGAAAACACGGACCGGTTTCGCGCACCTCGACACTCGCCCATTCGGCCGCCGGGCAGCGCCGCGCGATGGCGAGCGCCTCGTCGCGCGTCGCGCAATCGAGCAGGAAGAAGCCGCCGATCATCTCCTTGGCCTCGGCGAACGGGCCATCGACGATGTTCGTGCGGCCCTCGCGCACCTGTACGCGTGCAGCGTTGGTGTCGGCGGTGAGCGCGTGGGCGTCGATCAGCTTGCCTTCGGCGGCGAGCGCCTCGGAGAACGCGACCATGCGCGCATAGAGCGCCTCGCCCTCGGACCGCGCGCGCCTATCGCGCTGGCCGCGCGGCTCGGCGATGAGCAGCATGAATGGCATGAAGCCCTCCTTTGCGTGGTCCTGCGATCCCGAAAGGCAAGAGTCTAGTGCAGAACACCGGTTGCGCGTCGCAGGCTGGCACAACGCGCGCTCAGGCGCTCATGCGTAACGCGCGAGAAAAAGATCGGCGGACGATTCGGCGATCTGCCGCTGTTGCGCTTCGCCGAGCGGCGGCTGGCCCATGGCGACCTGCGGCCAGAAGGCGAACGCCTTCACGACGCCGTGCAACTGCTGCGCGGCAAATGCCGGATCGGGCGTCTTCAGGCGCCCTTCGGCAGCGGCGCTGCGCACCCAGACCGTAAGGTCCTCCTCGCGCTCGCCGATGCGGGCCACCATGTCGCGCGCGCGTTCCGGGGAGTGGATGCCGGCCGCGATGGCCACGCGCGCGAGCTTGAAAAACGCTTCGTCGCTCAGAAGCCGCAGCTTGCGCATCAGCAGTTCGACGAGTTGCGGGCGCAGCGGCTCGCCGGCGCGGTAGGCCGGCGCGTCGGCGGTCGCGCTGGCGTCCCAGAGCTGACACAGGATCGACGCGAACAGCGCCTCCTTGCTCGGGAAATGGTTATAGACCGTGCGCTTCGAAACGCTCGCGCGCGCGGCAATGCGGTCCATGCTGGTGGCGTCGAAGCCCGAGGCGAGAAACTCGTCGATGGCCGCCGCGACGATAGCGGCGCGCTTGCGCTCGGTCAGGCGCAGTGGGGTGGGTGAAATGGCGCTGGAATCCATTTCCAAATTTTACACCGCGCAGTTTACTTTTCGCCAGAATAAACTACACTGTGCAGTCTACTTCCCGTCCCCACAGGCAGCCGCTCCATGACCTCGTCTTTCGCCTCTTTGAGCCGTATCCTCGGCCTGAGCGCCGCACAGCGCGGGCGCGAGCTTTCGCGCACCTCGCCGCAACACGACGGCGAGCGCTTTCGCAACGTGCGTCCACGCCCGGCAGAGGGACTCGGCAAGACGCTGAAGATCATGTGGAACATGATCTTCCACAAGCCCGGCGGCACCATGCCCGGGGGGACGCTCCCCGTTCAACCGCTCACGCGCGAGCAGCTCGAGGCCGCGCCCGACCGCAGCGTCTACCGCCTCGGCCATTCCACGCTGATCTTCAAGCTGCGCGGCCACTTCTGGCTGACCGACCCGGTGTTCGCGGAGCGCGCCTCGCCGTTTCGGCGTCTCGGGCCGAAGCGCTTTCACGCGCCGCCCATCGCGCTCGACGATCTGCCGCCTTTGCGCGGCGTGATCCTCTCGCACGACCACTACGATCATCTCGACCGCGAAACCGTGCTCGCGCTCGCCGCGACGACGGGCGTTTTCCTCACGCCGCTCGGCGTGGGCGACCGGCTGATCGAATGGGGCATCGACGGCGCGAAGGTGCGCCAGTTCGACTGGTGGCAAGGCGCGATGGTGGAGGGCATCGAGTTCACGGCCACGCCGGCGCAGCACTTCTCGGGACGCAGCCTGTTCGACGGCAACAGCACGCTGTGGGCCTCCTGGGTGATCGCCGACGCCGACCTGCGCGTGTTTTTCAGCGGCGACACGGGCTATTTCGACGGCTTTCGCACGATCGGCGAGCGGCTGGGCCCGTTCGACGCGACCTTCATCGAAACCGGCGCGTACGACCCGCAATGGCCCTACGTCCACATGCAGCCCGAGGAAACGGTGCAGGCGCATGTCGATTTGCGCGGCGAGTGGCTGGTGCCGATTCATAACGGCACGTTCGATCTCGCGATGCATCACTGGCAGGACCCGTTCGAACGCGTGACCGGGCTCGCGCTCGCGCGCGGCGTGGTGCTTTCCACGCCGCGCATGGGCGAGCGGCTCGATCTCGCCGAGCCGCATCGCGGCGAGCGCTGGTGGCGGGAAGTAGCCGAAAGCGCAGAACCCCCGCGCACGGCGCGACGGTGGCTCCCGTGCCGGGATGCTGGGGAGGCGCAGTTGTAACGGTCTACGGTCGGTCTTTGCCAGCAATCGCGGGTGGAGTCCCGTAAGGCGAAAGCGGCGCGTCAGGCCCGGCGAGATGGGCGATAAGTGCGTGCCTCATCGCACTGCCGGCCGCCGATGGGCGCCCGGATTCCCGGTACGTAGGCGCCCTTAGCGCATTCGCATTGCGTGTCGCGGCGGCCGGTTCGGACTCTCTACCGCGGAGAGCCGGCAAGCCTCCCTCGTGGCAGCTCAAATGAGCTACAATTTAAGCTCATTTGATTTACGCTGGAGGCCCGCCATGCAACTCGTTTCCCCGGAGAAGGTTGCTGCGGTCATGGGGCTCAGTCCGGTACCCCATTCGATTGCCGAGCTCGAGGCGCAGGTCGCAGAAGGCCTCCCAAAATCCGCCTTGCGTAACGGCGTCGAACAGATCGCCGTGACTGCGGAGGCAAGGCGCGCACTTCAGGCACGTATCGTTCCCGAGGCAACCTACAAGCGCCGGCGCGACCGGCTGACGCCTGATGAATCTGAGAAGACGGAGCGTCTCGCACGGGTCTACGCGAGCGCGGCCTACGTCTGGGACGATCCGGCGGATGCACGCACCTTCCTTGCCACACCCCACCCCCTGCTGGAGGGGCGCGTGCCCCTCGAGGTTGCCCTGACGGAACTGGGTGCCCGCCGCGTGGAAGAGCTCCTGTGGAAGCTCTTCTACGGGCTGCCGGCCTGATGAGGATTTTCCGCATCGCCGACAGGCGGCATCCGCTATGGAACGGCACCGGCGCCATGCTCATCGGCGGCCGCTTCAACAGCCCGGGCCGTCCTGTAATCTATGGCGCGCTGACGTTCGCGGGCGCCATGCTCGAGGTACTGGTGCACGCACGGATCGGCAAAGTGCCAAAGACACACGTCTGGGTCGAGGCGCAGGTTCCTGATGATCTTCCCGTCGAGAGGCACACGCCGGGCACACTGCCTGTGGGATGGGACGGGCCTTCCCTTGAAATCGCACGTGAGTTCGGCAACCGCTGGCTGGAGGAATGCCGCTCCGCCATCCTGGTCGTGCCATCGGTAGTCGCGCGTGCCGAGTCCAACGCCTTGGTGAATCCCGCTCATCCGGACGCTATGCGGATCGTCGTATCCGAAGCGCAGCGAGTCATCTGGGATGAACGCCTGTTCGTCCTGCCTGCGATAGATGGCCAGGAGAAGTCGGAACATCACTGAAAACGAAGTAGGCATAGGATGCTGATCGCCTCGACAGGCAGACGTCGCTTTGCTGCTTCGTCCTGGGCTCGCGTGTCGGGTGCGCCAGCCGCTCGACGGTTGGCGGCAGCGGCATACGCTGTCTTCAATGACTCCGTTGAACTCACCTACGCGCGCGCCGGCGCGTCCTCTGCCAAGTTCCAGCTTTTTCCGCTCGCAAAAGTCTCCTAAGCTTTGCATTAGGGCCGCTACACCTCATCTCGCCCCATTACCCTTAACGGGATTTCCCCAGGCTGACAGCCCCCGATTTCTGGCATTAAATAAATCAACTTGATTTATTTAGTCGGCCACGCAGTTCGCGAAAGCGCCGACCGGAGGAGACACGTGAGAAGTCCGCATGTCGGTCAGGGCAGCAATTCCGCCAACGTCCGCCGCTTCAACGAACGCCTGCTGCTGCAGGCGCTGCGTCGCGCGGGCGAGGCGTCGAAGGCCGACCTCGCGCGTCTTGCGAACCTCACGAGCACCGCCGTGGGCAGCATCATCACGTCGCTCACCGCCAATGGCCTGATCGAGGTCAGCGGCCGCCGCGACGGCCAGCGCGGCCAGCCCGCGTCGCTCTTGCGCCTTTCGCCGCGCGGCGCGTTCGCCATTGGCGTGCGGCTCGACCGGACCAACATCGAAACCGTGCTGGTCGACTTCGCCGGCCAGATGATCGAGCGCCGCTCGCGCGACATGCTCTTGCCGCAGCCGTCGCAAGCGCAGGAAATCGTGCAGCGCGACATCGCCGAGCTATTAGGCGTCCTTACGAGCGAAGAGCGCAGCCGCCTCGCCGGCATCGGCGTCGCGCAGCCGTACAACCTCGGCAGCTGGCTGCGCGAACTGGGCCTGCCCGCGGATACGTTCCGCGTGTGGAACGACGTCGATTTCGCGGGCGAGCTTGCGCGCGCCACGGCCCTGCCCGTCTTCAGCGAAAACGACGGCAACGCGGCCGCGATCGCCGAGATCTTCTATGGCTGCGGGCGCCAGCGCGACGACTTCCTCTACCTCTTTCTCGGCCCGGCAATTGGCGGCGGCATCGCCATCGACGGCGACTGCGTACGCGGCCTGACCGGCAACGCGGGCGATTTCGCGGTGATGCCCGTGCTGCCGAGTCGCCTGGCCTCCGCGCACCAGCCGAAGGGTCAGTGGGACATCCTGCTCTCGCGCGCCTCGCTCATCGCGCTGCGCCGACACCTGCAATATTGCGGCGAGACGATCGACAGCCGCGCGGACCTCGAATCATGCATTGCGCGCGGCCACCCGGCTGTGCAGGAATGGCTCGACGACTGCATCGACGCGCTCGCGCCCGCGCTGCGCGCGGCGTTCTGCGTGCTCGACGTCCCCACCGTCGTGCTAGACGCCGACGTGGACGCGGGACTCATCGACACGCTCATGCAACGCCTGCGCCTTGCGGTGGCGGCCACCGCGCCCGAGGCGCGCGGCACGCCCGCGCTCGTGCGCGGCACCTTCGGCCCCGACGCGGGCGCGCTCGGCGCGGCCACGCTCCCCATGTTCTTCAACTTTTCGCCGCGCGCGGGCATCCTCATGGGTGCCGGCGCGCAAACTTACGCACAAGCGCAGGAGGAGAGCCATGTCGCCCTCTGAGTCCACGCCCCCGCTGCTGGAAATGCGGGGCATCTCCAAGACCTTTCCCGGTGTACGCGCGCTCGACAACGTCCGTCTCACCGTCTATCCCGGCGAGGTCCACTCGCTCATGGGCGAGAACGGCGCCGGCAAATCCACGTTGATGAAGATTCTCTCGGGCGCCTACCAGGCCGACCCCGGCGGCGAGATTCTCATCGAGGGCAAGCCGGTCGTGATCGACGGTCCGCACGCAGCGCGCGAGCTGGGCATCGCCGTGATCTATCAGGAACTGAGCCTCGCGCCCAATCTCTCGGTGGCCGAGAACGTTCATGCGGGCCGCGAGCTGCGCAAAGGCGGCCGCCGCTTCGGCACGGTCGACCGCCGCGCCATGGAGCGCGGCTGCGAAGACGTGCTCACGCGACTCGGCGCAAGCTTCGGTCCGGCCACGCTGGTCGGCTCGCTCTCCATCGCGGAACGCCAGCTCGTGGAGATCGCACGCGCCGTGCATAGCGACGCCCGCATCATCGTGATGGACGAGCCCACCACGCCGCTCTCCTCGCGCGAAACGGAGCGCCTTTTCAAACTGATCAACCAGCTGCGCGACGAAGGCCTCGCGATCATCTACATCAGCCACCGCATGGCGGAAGTGTATGAACTCTCCGACCGCGTTTCCGTGCTGCGCGACGGGGGCTACGTGGGCACGCTCATGCGCGCGGAACTCAACGCGGAAAGCCTCGTGAGCATGATGGTGGGCCGCGATATTTCGGGCTTCTACAAAAAGGCGCACGCGCCCTACGACCCGGGCAAGGCCGTGCTGACCGTGCGCGACGTGGCCGACGACAAGCGCGTGCGCGGTTGCAGCCTCGATCTGCACGCGGGCGAGGTGCTCGGCATTGCGGGGCTCGTGGGCGCGGGCCGCACCGAACTCGCGCGTCTGATTTTCGGCGCGGAGCCGCGCGTGCGAGGCGAGATCGCCATCGACGGCAAGAAGCTCGACGTGCACACGCCGCGCGACGCGATCAACGCGGGCCTCGTCTATCTGACCGAAGACCGCAAGCATCAGGGCCTCTTTCTCGACATGAGCGTGCGCGACAACATCAACGTGGCCGTGGCAGGGCGCGACGCGCGCATGGGCGTGCTCGACCTCGCGCGCGGCGGCGAGCGCGCGAAGGAAGCCATCCGCTCGCTCTCCATCCGCGTGCCGAACTCGCGCGTGAACGTGGGCGCGCTGTCGGGCGGCAACCAGCAGAAGGTGCTGCTTTCGCGCCTGCTGGAAACGAAGCCGCGCGTGCTGATCCTCGACGAGCCCACGCGCGGCGTCGATATCGGCGCGAAGTCGGAGATCTATCGCATCATCAACGACCTGGCCAAGACCGGCGTGGGCATCATCGTCATTTCGAGCGAGCTGCCCGAGATCATCGGCGTGGCCGACCGCGTGCTCGTCATGCGCGAAGGCATATTCGCCGGCGAACTGGGCGGCTATACAGGCAAGCCGATTTCCCAGGAAGCGATCATCGAACTCGCCACCGGCTCGCAGCACCCGCTCGACGAAGCCGCCTGACCCCTACCGCATACGCTGAATACGTCCCTCAGGAGTACGACATGAAGAGCATCCTTCCCCGGCATGGCGTCGCGGCCTCGCCCGCGCAACCGGCGCGCAGCGTCGCGGTCGACGGCCACCGCCAACGCATGAAATCCCTCGTCCGCACCGCTGGCATGCTCCCTGTGCTGGTGCTGCTGTGCATCGGCTTCGGCCTGCTCAACGACGGCTTCTTCACGCTGGAAAATCTGTCGATCGTCACGCAACAGGCTTCGATCAATATCGTGCTCGCCGCCGGCATGACTTTCGTTATTCTCACGGGCGGCATCGACCTCTCGGTGGGTTCGGTGCTGGCCGCCGCGGCCATGGCCGCGATGCTCGGCTCGAACATCGCGGGCTGGGGCTGGCTCGGCGTGCCCGCGGCGCTCGCGGTGGGGCTCGGCTTTGGCCTCATCAACGGCGCGCTCATCGCGCTCCTGCGACTGCCGCCGTTCATCGTCACGCTCGGCTCGCTCACCGCGGTGCGCGGCGTCGCGCGTCTCATGGGTCACGACACGACGATCTTCAACCCGCAACTGCCGTTCGCGTTCATCGGCAACGGCACGGTGCTCGGCGTGCCCTGGCTCGTCATCATCGCGATCGTGGTGGTGGCCGCCTCGTGGTTCGTACTGCGCCGCACGGTGCTGGGCTTGCGCATCTATTCGGTGGGCGGCAATCCGGAAGCGGCGCGCCTCTCGGGCATCAAGGTGTGGGGCATCGAGATGTTCGTCTATGCCGTTTCGGGTCTGCTCGCCGGTCTCGGCGCCGTGATGTCGGCCGCCCGCCTCTACGCGGCCAACGGCCTGCAGCTGGGCCAGTCGTATGAGCTCGACGCCATCGCCGCGGTCATCCTGGGCGGCACGAGCTTCGTGGGCGGCGTGGGCTCGATCGTCGGCACGCTGATCGGCGCGCTGATCATCGCGGTCCTGACCAATGGCCTCGTGCTGCTCGGCGTCTCGGACATCTGGCAGTACATCATCAAGGGCCTCGTGATCGTCGGCGCCGTGGCGCTCGACCGCTACCGCCAGCGCGGCTCGGCCCGCACGTAATCGACACTACGAACAGAAATAGCGCGGGCGCAGGCGGTCCTCCTGCACCCGCCCGGAAAGCACCCAAACAGGACCTCTCAGGAGACAACCTCATGTTCAAGAAGAAAGCCGTATTCGCCGCCGCCCTCTGCCTCGGTTTCGCGCTGCAAGGTGCGCACGCCGCCGACAAGCAGCTCAAATCGGTCGGCATCACCGTCGGATCGCTCGGCAATCCTTACTTTGTGACGATCGTGCACGGCGCCGAAGCGAAAGCGAAGCAGATCAATCCGAACGCCAAGGTCACGGCCGTTTCCGCCGACTACGACCTCAACAAGCAGTTCACGCAGATCGACAACTTCATTTCCGCGCACGTGGACATGATCCTCCTGAACGCGACCGATCCGAAGGCGATCGAGCCCGCGGTGAAAAAGGCCCAGGCGGCCGGCATCGTGGTGATGGCCGTGGACGTGGCCGCCGCGGGCGCCAACGCCACCGTGCAGACCGACAACGTGAAGGCCGGCGAGATTTCGTGCGAGTACCTCTCGAAGAAACTCAACGGCAAGGGCAACGTGATCATCCAGAACGGGCCGCAGGTCTCGGCCGTGATCGACCGCGTGAACGGCTGCAAGCAGGTGCTCGCCAAGTCGCCCGGCATCAAGATTCTTTCAGATGATCAGGACGGCAAAGGCTCCCGCGAAGGCGGCATGAACGTGATGCAGGGCTACCTCACGCGCTTCCCGAAGCTTGATGGCTTGTTCGCCATCAACGACCCGCAGGCCATTGGCAGCGACCTCGCCGCGAAGCAGCTTCATCGCAGCAACATCGTGATCACCTCGGTGGATGGCGCGCCCGATATCGAAACGGCGCTCAAGTCCGATACGATGGTGCAGGCGTCGGCCAGCCAGGACCCGTGGAAGATGGCGCAAACGGCCGTGCAAGTGGGCTACGAGATCATGAACGGCAAGAAGCCCGCCAATCCGATGATCGAGATGACGCCGCAGCTCGTCACGCGCGACAACGTGAGCAGCTACAAGGGCTGGTCGTCGCCGCACTAATCAGCACTTTTCAGCACCAGGCGCGTGTGTGCAGGACGCCGCTGCCCGCACGCGTCAGCTAACGCTCAGAATCTCACGCGCATTCGATGCGGTTGCGGCCGCCTTTCTTTGCGCGGTAGAGCGCGAAGTCGCTGCGCGCGAGCGCGGCTTCGGCGCTCGGGTCGGCGGCGTTCATGAGCGCGATGCCGATGCTCACGGTGAGCGCGACCGTCTCGCCAGCGACTGCGAGCGGTTGCGCGGCGAAGCGCTCCTGTATGCGCTGCGCAAGGCTTCGCGCGCCGTCGAGTTCGGTGGCAGCGAGCAGGATCGCGAACTCCTCGCCGCCTATGCGCCCCGCAAGGTCGCCCGCGCGCAGCTGCGTGCGCAGGATTTCGGCGAAATGGCGCAGCACCTCGTCGCCGATCGCGTGGCCCCAGCGGTCGTTGATCGACTTGAAGTGGTCGAGATCGCACATCATCACGGCCGCGCCGGCGCCGCCATTGCGCATATGCGCGAGTTGCGCCGCGATACGCGCCATGAAATGGCGGCGGTTCGGCAATTGCGTGAGGCTGTCCGTGCTCGCGAATTCCTGCAGCTCGGCTTCGATCCGCTTGCGATCGGTGACGTCCGTGATGAAGCCGTGCCAGACCGTGGTGCCGTCGGCGAGCCGCTGCGGCCGCGCATCGCCCTGGCGCCAGCGCAAGCCCTGCTGCGGCAGTTGTACGCGAAATTCCAGGTGCCACGGCGTGAGATGCGCCGCCGAGTGCTCGAACGATGCGCGCCACGCGTCGAGATCGTCGCGATGGATCAGCGCGTCGACGCACGCCGTGTCGTGCGCGACCTGCCCGGGCGTGAGCTCGTAGATTTCCGCGATGCCTGCGCTCGCATAGGAAAAGAATGCGCGGCCGCCCGGCGACTGGCGGCGCTGGAACACGAGGCCCGGAACCTCGTTCGTAAGATTGGTGACGAGCGCCGCGCTCTCGCGCAAGCGCTCGGCCATTTCGCGCATCGAGGTGATGTCAGTGGTCGTGCCGATCATGCGCAGCGCACGTCCCTCCTCGTCGTGGCTCATGACCTTGCCGCGGCTGCAGATCCACTTGTAGCGGCCGTCCTTGCAGCGGATGCGATGCTCGACTTCATAAGAGGCGGTGCGGCCGTCGAAGTGCGCCTGCATCGCGGCCTTCACGTACTCGCGGTCCTCGGGATGCAGGCGCTCGATACTGTCTTCGATCCGGTTCGTCAGCTCGTGCTCCGCATAGCCGAGTATCGCCTTCCATCCCGTCGAGTAGTGAATCTCGCCCGTCACCACATTGCGATCCCAGACTCCCGTGCCGCTGCCGGCAATGGCGTACGAGAGCAGGCGCTCATGCTCGCGCAGGGCTTCGAGTTCCGCGCGCAGCGTGAGGGCGTCTTCTGCGTAGCGTCGATGGCCGTTATTCGCGGCGAGCGCCGGCGACATGGCCAGCACTGCGGCCACACGCGCGAAGTCGCCGAGGCGCGCGCGCTCCGTGGCATCGAGCTCGCGCGGCTCGGGGTCGATCAGGCAAAGGCTGCCCACGTGCTCGCCGTGCGCGTTGCGCAACGGCGATGCGGCGACAAAGCGAAACGGCTCGCCCGCGCGTGCAAGCATGCTGCGCCACGCAGGATTCCCAGTCATGGCGGACACCACGAGCGGCTCGCGCGCGCCGCTCGCACCGGCCTCCGGCGCGAGCGCACGCAGGGCCTCGCAAAGCACTTCGTCCACACTCGTGCCCAGCCCTCGCGCGGCCAAGACGTCGCCTGGCACGATGCAAGCCGCCGCCACGCCGAAATGCGACGCCACGAGACGCAACAAGCCTTCGAGCGCGAGGTCCGCTTCCCCGCGCGTGGCGTCGGCAACGATCTCCCCCGCTGCGGCGGCGACCGAAACCGCATGCTGGTGCGTGCTCAACGGATCGCTCCCGTCGGCGGCGGCCTGCCGCCCCGGCGCGCGCGCAAGCGTGGCGTCGTTGGAGGGCGGAACGGCCTCGGGCGTCGACGAAGGAACGGTCATGGCATGCGCTCGAACGGAAAAATCGAGCGCCTAGTATATAGCGTGCGACCTTGCGGTCCGGCGGGGCTCCACAAGCCCAGCGGGCGAGCGGAATATCTCGCCGTTACGCGCCTGGCTGCGCAGGCGGTCGATGGCGCGCAGCGGCTTCAGGCGCGCTGCGTGTATGACCATAGCGTCGCATCTGCGAGGGCGTCAGCTCGAAATCGCACGTCACGTCGTTGCGCGACACGCGCACTCACGTCATCTCCGGCTCGCCGTTTCGCCGCCGGCGGCGAAAGAACTGCCACATCATGGCCGTTGCATTGGGCCCCCGCGCCGAATGGAACGGTTCGCGCGGGTCGCCGCCGCTCCAGGCATGTCCCAGGCCGTGCACGACGCAGACCCTGACGACGAGCCGCCCCGATTTCAGATAGTCGGTGTATTCCACGGCTTCTCGGCCGTAGGTCCGCATCTCGCCGACGCGCAACGCGCCCTGCTCATCGACCAACCGGTTGACGCGCGCAAACTGAATGCCCAGTTGTGCGGCATTGCGTTTCGCAACAACGGCATCGACTTCGCCCTGCACGATGATGGCCGGCATGCCGGGATGCGCGAAAACGTCGATAGCGGCGTCGATCAGGCCCACGGGGTCTTCCCGGCTGCCCCGGCGCATGACGTTCATGGCGCTCATCGTGGACTCTGCCGCGCCGAAAACCGGCCCCGAGTGCAAGCCGACTGCCGCAAAGAGGTTCGGGTGACGTACCGCGAGCGCGGCCGCGAGCCCGGCCCCCGCAGAAATGCCGGCCAGATAGACGCGCTCCCGGTCGAATCCGTGTTCGCGCACAATGGCCTCGACGAGCGACGCGACGGCCGGCCCCTCGGACTCGACGTGCTCGCCGTGCCAGTGCCAGCACCGTTGCGCATGCGCGGTGCTCGCCTGTTCAGGGAGCAACACCGCGAATCCCGAGCGCTCCGCAAGCCGGCAGATCCGCGTGCCCGCGGCGAGCGATTCCGCCGTTTGCTTGCAGCCGTGCAGCATCACCACGAGCGGCATGCCCGCATCCGGCGGCTCCGTCGCGGGCAGGTAGAGCGCGTAAGCGAGATGGTTGACGAGCCGCCCTGCCAGCGGCGGCGCGGAATGATATGAACGCAGCCACCTGCCCGCCGCGCCGGGCGACGGCGAACGCGTTTCACGCGACTTGTCGAGACGCCTGCCCGGCGTCTTGACGGGCCCCGTCTTCGCCGGCCCCGTTTTGCGCGAGCCGGCCTTTTTCTTCGGGCGGGCGCCGCTCGTACGGGTGAGCAGTTCGAAGCCTCTGATCCAAACGCTGGTCTTTTTCCGGGGCATGAGCAATGGCGTCGCTGTGGCGCTGTTGGCGGTTCATCATAGCCCCGCAAATTGCTCGCCGGGTTTTGCGCGTCCCCCGTCCGATATGGCCCTTCCTCGTCTATCAATCTATCGTATGCGATTAATTCTTATGCGCTTGACAAGCGACTCTGCTTTGTCCATTATTCGACGCATGCGATTACATCGCATGCGATCTAAACCATCACTGCAGACTTTTCAAGGAACCCCATCATGACCACGATCGAAAAAGTCATCTTCTCCGGCAACACTCACACCACGATCAACCGCGATCCGGCGGTGGAACGCGGCGAGCACGGTGCCGTCGATATCCGACTGTCGGCCCCCGGCGGCGAGAACCACGAGTTCATCGGAGCCGCACCGCACCCGAGCGCCGAGCAGTTCTTCGCGGGTGCCTGGTCGGCTTGTTATATGGGCGCGCTCGGCATTGCCGCGTCACTCAGGAAGGTCGCGTTGCCGCCCGAGACTTCGGTCAATATTCAGGTCGATATCGGTCAAACGGGGCCGGGCTGGTTCCTCGGTGCGCATTTTGCCGTTCGCCTTCCCGGACTCGCGCAGGACGTCGCCGAAGCCATCGCGCACTCGGCTCATCAAATTTGCCCGTATTCGAAGGCCGTGCGCGGAAACATCGACGTCGCCATGAACGTCGTCACGGCGTGATCCAACCCACGACCCTTTAGCTAATCCACTTCACTTTTGTATGCGAGATCCGATCATGAAGACCAAGCTCATCGTTGTGCTGTTCGCCGTTCTTTCCGCCTCCGTTGCCGCGCCCGCGTTCGCCAGCGGCTATGGCCCGGCGCCCGGCTATCGGCCCTCCATAGGCGCCCCGGAATCACAACGGGGTCAAAGCCTGCAGACGCTCGCCGCCAGCACCTCCGGCAATAACGGCGCTCAAGGGGCTCAAGCGGCTCAAGCGGCCCAGGCGACTGAAGCGGCATACGGTGGCGTCGCTGGCTTGCGCTCGGAGTCGGGCGGACCTTTTATCGGCCAGCGCGACACGCTTTTTGCACATCACTGAGTGCGTCCGGCGGCGTCCTGACCGGCATGCTGGCATCTCGCCGCGGCATGCCGGTCCTACCGGAAAAAGGATCGGCATACCCTCTTAAGTTGAGCGCGATATAATCGCATGCGATAAACCTTCATTGCCATGGCCCGAGGAGGATCCCGATGAAAACAACGGAACGTTCCGCGGAGATGCCGCTCTCCGATTTTCTGTGCTTTGCGGTCTATTCCACCAACCTGGCTTTCGGCAAGGCTTACAAGCCGATGCTAGAAGAGCTTGGGCTCACCTACCCGCAATACATCGCGATCGTCGCGCTCTGGGAGGAAGACGACCAGACCGTGAGCGGCCTCGGTGAAAAGCTGTTCCTCGAATCGAATACGCTCACGCCGATGCTTAAGAAGCTCGAGGCGATGGGTTATCTGGAACGCAGGCGCGATCCGGAAGACGAGCGCCAGGTGCGCGTGAGTCTCACGAAGAGCGGCCGGCGCCTGCGCGAAAAATGTCTAAAAATGGACCTGACCGACGCCACCGCGCTCACGCCCGATGACTTCACGAGGCTCCAGAAACAGATCGTCACGCTGCGCGAGAACCTGATCAAGCACGTGCAAAGCCGCTAGGCGCCGCAAGAGAGCGTTCGTGCTGCACGCTGACCTGCGGCTTGCCGCACGGGTCCAGATCACGCAACAAGCACGCGGGCGGCGATCGGGCCGCCGCCTGCGCTCGCCGTTGTTACAACTCCACGGGAATAGCTACCCGCCTGCAACGGTATACCCGTTGCAGTCCCCATTGAATCGACCGCGTCCCCGCAGGTCGCCGAAACAGGCTATTTCCTAAGGAGTTCGAAATGAATATCCGCCGCCCGCTTTTCGCCTCGCTCGTTGCGCTGGGTTGCCTCGGCGTGCTTCCCCCCGCATTCGCCCAGGGGCTCACCCGCGCCGAGGTCCGCCAGCAGTTGATCGACGCCGAGGCCAACGGCTCGCAATTCGTCACCGATAGTTCTTATCCCGACGTGAGCCCCGTCTTCGCGCAGCAGGCCGCCCACGCGAAGGCGCAGCAGCAGCCCGACGCCATGGGCGCGCCCATGCAGGGCAAGAGCGATTCCGGCGCGCCGCACACGGCGTGCGTGGGGCCGGTCAGCTTCTGCAATCTGTATTCGGGGAGCTGAAGCGAGCGCCGCCTTCCCCGCCACAAGCCGGCTGCCCCGCAAGTCGCCAGCGGGGCGACTTGCGCGCTTTTCCTGCGCCGCTTGCTTCCGTCCTGGCACGCCGCGAAGCCGGCGGCGCGCCGCCTTCCATGCGCCGCGCATCACCTGTCGCTCCAGGTTTGCTTCTTGCGTGTGCTACAGGACAAACCCTTCCCCCCAATTGTCTTGTAGCGTGTCTACACTATGTATGTCGGCATGCGATTGCTAACGACATTCGCCTGCCGCCCGCCAGCACGATGAACACTGGGAGGTGTGCTGTGCTCCGCCTGATCTTCGCCCGCACTTCGCGCCCTGCGGCCGCGCTCGCGCTCGCGCTTGCCAGCGCTTTCTGTCACGAGGCGAACGCCGCAACGCCTCCCACGGCTTCGGCCAAACCCTCGGCAGCCGGCGTGCCTGCGGATAAGGGCGCCGGAAAGTCGGCCGTCAGCAGCGCTGCGCAAAAGCTCGCCGCCGAGAAGCCTGCGGCTACCGCCATGGCCACACCGGACTTCTTCTCGCTCGCCGAACGCTACGGGCCCGCCGTCGTGCACGTGATCGCGCGCAGCACCGAAGACCAGACCGCGCCGCCCGAGCAGGCGGCCATCGACGACGCCGATCCTTTCTCCGCGTTCTTCCGGCGCCCCACGCAGCCCACGTCCGACCCCGGCGCCGCAGCGCCGCGCGTGATGACGGGCGTAGGCTCCGGCTTCATCGTGAGCCCCGACGGCGTCGTGCTCACGACGGCGCATGTCGTCGACGGCGCCGAGCAAGTCACCGTGCGGCTCACCGACAAGCGCGAGTTCAAGGCGGAGGTGGTCGCCGTCGATCCGCTGAGCGACGTCGCGGTGCTGCAGATCGACGGCCACGATCTGCCGTTCGTGAAGCTCGCCGACTCGGCGAAGGTCCACGCCGGCGAGCCGGTGCTATCGATCGGGTCGCCGGACAGTTACCAGAACACCGTGACGACGGGCATTGTGAGCGCGGCCTCGCGCACGCTGCCCGACGGCAAGGCGTTCCCCTTCCTTCAGACCGACGTGGCGTTCAACCCCGACAATTCCGGCGGCCCGATTTTCAATCGCGCGGGCGAGGTGATCGGCATCGACGTGCAGATCTACGCGGACGTCGGCCGCTATGGAGGCTTGACCTTCGCGATCCCGATCGACGCAGCCAATCGCTTCCGGGCCCAGTTGCAGGCGCGCAAGGCTGAACCCGCGACGAATGCCGATGCGGCGAAGCCCGGAAGCGCCGGCGGCCCTGCCAGGATCCGCACGTTCGGCATGCAGGTGGAAGACGTGAGCCCCGGGCTCGCAGCGGCCCTTGGCTTGCCGCATGCGGGCGGCGCGCTCGTCGACGCTGTCGATCCTGCCTCGCCCATGGGCCGGGCGGGCATCCGGACCGGCGACGTGATCATGCAAGTTGGCAACAAACGGGTCGACCGGGCCGCGACGCTCGCCGCCGCGCTCGCCGCCGTGCCGCCCGCCACGCCAGCCGCGCTCAAGGTGATCCGCAACCGGAAGCCGGCCGTGGCCGGCTTCTCGAACACGGCATTCGACGCCAAGGCGGCGGATGCCGCGCAGGGCACGACAGCCGAGCAAACCGCACCCGTGACGCAGGCGGCGCAGGCACAGACGGCAGAAAATACCGACGATCCCGCCGCACCTGCCGCTGCGGATACGGTAACCAAGTCGTCGCCGGCTGGCGCGCACCACGTCAAAACAGTCATGACGGACTCGGGCGCCCAGCTCGCCCAACCAGCCGCCGCGCCGGCGCCGCGCGTTGCCGCCGACCGGCTTGGCCTCGTCGCGCACGCGCTGAGCGAAGAGGAAAAGCGCTCGACCGGGCTGCCGCTGGGCCTCATGGTGGATGCCTCGACCGGGCCCGCCGCGAAGGCGGGCGTGCGGCCCGGCGACGTCGTCGTGTCGTTCGACGACACCATGGTCGAAACGCAGGAAGAAGCCGCCGCGCTCGAAGCGAAGGCGACGAAAAGCATGTCGCTGCTGATCCAGCGAAACAATGCACGCAGCTTCGTTGCGGTGAAGCTCAGGTGACAAACCGATGACAAGGGCGCGGCGGCATCGAAGCCGCGCCCGCCGGCCGCGCGCTCAGCGCGGCGTCAATTGCGCATAGACGTCGTGCGCGAGCTGCAGCAGCGCGTGGCGGTCGATGCCGCCCGAAAGCGCGTAGCCGAAGTCGCCATCCACCCAGTAGAACACGTTCACCGGACCATCCTGATAGAGCTTGAACGCGGTGGTGTTGGCGCTCGTCCTGCGATGGGAGATGCACAGCGTCACGCGCTCCCCACGGGCGTTGTGATACATGAACTGTGCGACCTCGCCGCCGTCGTCGCCCGCCAGCAAACGGCCGCCCGAAAGCGCAAAGCCGCTTTTGGAGAGCATGGGCGCATGGACGTTGGTGCCGAGCCGGTTGGCTAGCCACTTCACGAAGTCCTGCTCCTGGCTGTCGTCCATCGTGTCCGGGCGCACCACGGTCGGCATGTAGACGACATGCGCAAGCGCCGCTTGCTGCGCGAAACGCATGGTGTTGTCCGCGCTCACCGCGCGCAGATCGCCGCCGTCCGCCGTTGCCGCCGCACCGCCGGAGACGCTCGTTCCGCTCATACCGAAGTGCATGCCCCAGCCGATTCCCACGCCCAGCACTAGCGCTGCCGCAAGGCCCGCGAAGCGCGGCCAGTTTGCCGCCGGACCCGTCTTTCGCACCGCCGGCGCCGCAACGCGCAAGCGCGCGGGCAGCGGCTCGTTGAGCACGCGGTCGTAGCGGTCGTGCAGCAGGTTGTTGAGCGCGAAGAAGTCGCTCGCGCGCGCGGCCAGCTCGGGGTTGCGCTCGAGTTCGCGCTCGACGTCGGCGCGGCGCGCCTCGGAAATCGTGCCGTCCACGTAGGCGTGAATTTCGTCTTGGGTGACGGAATCGGTTTGCTCGCTCATCGCACCACCTTCAGATTCGTACGCGGGACGGAACCGGCCATGAGCGCGCGAAGGCGCTCACGTCCCCTCGACAGGCGCGACATGACCGTGCCGATCGGTATGTCCAGCGCCAATGCGACATCGGCATAACTCATTTCCTCCAGGCCAACCAGGAGCACGACCTCGCGCTGCTCCACGGGCAGGCGTTGCAGCGCGTAGTCCAGATCGCGCACTTCGAGTGCGCTGGTTTGCATGGCGGGCACGGCGTAGTCGGTTTCGGGCACGCTTTCGTCGTCCACGGAAACGTGCGCGCCGCGCGCCGCCGACTTGCGCACCTGGTTCACGAAGATGTTGTGCATGATCGTGAACAGCCACGCGCGCAGGTCGGTGCCGGAACGAAACAGTTCCGTACGGGCGATCGCGCGCTCCAGCGTGTCCTGCACGAGGTCGTCGGCCAGCTCGCGGTTGTTGATCAGCGCGCGCGCGTAGCGGCGCAGGCGCGGCACGTGCTCTATCAGCTCGTCACGGATGTCCATGTTCCATCCTGGATTGCTGCAAGGTCATTGCGCGGGGTGCGTCGTCGCGCGTGTCGTCCGTTGCCGTCATGTTCCGTCGCCTGGCCATTGCCCTAATGCGGCGGCGCCAGCGTCGCGAGGTCTGCCGCGCGCATCAGGCCGCGCGTTCGCGCGTCGCCCGCGAGCACCCAGCGCGTGCCGCGCGCTCTCCACATCAAAAGACGCAGCGGCCCCGCGCGATGCGCGCTCCACTGCGGCGCGTCGGACGCGAGCCAGGCGCGGCCCGCCAGCAGCACCACGCGCTGGCCGTCGCTGCTCTCGTAGAGGTAACGCTGCGCGCTCGAGAACGGCCCGACCCTCACCTCGCCGCCGCCCAGAAAGCGCATGCCTGCCGGGCGGAAATCGAACGGCGGGCGCGCCGCGCCTTCCGGCAAGGCCTCAGGCCGCGCGTTTTCGGCCTCCATGAGCGCCATGACCGCGGCGTTGTTCAACATCTGCTGCGACGGCTCCGACACCGCGACCCATGCCAGCGCCACGCCTGCGAGCGCAAGCGCGGCGGCGAAAGCGATAGCGTAGCGCAACACCCGCGCGCGCCGTGCCGGCGCGGTGCGCGGCTGCGCTGCCCGCGCCGCCTGGTCCGCGTGCTCTGGAAACGCGTCGCGGATCTGTGCGTTCAGGCGGCGGTAGAACAGGATGCGGTGCCACTCGCCCGGCCGCCCCGCAAGATAGCGCCGCACGTGCGCCGCCCGCGCGCCGGCGAGCGTACCGTCGCTATAGGCCTGGATATCGGCTTCGGAGACCGGCGGCTGGTGGAGCGGCCCGCGGAACTTCATGATGAGCGTGCAGCGATGCTGAAGGGATGGCGATGCGGGGCTAACGCGCGGCGGCCCGGGATTATTCCGCCGCGCGTCTCGATATTTTTCATTGCGCCACGCCAACGTTCGAATACTTTCCTTACACGTGCATGCCAGCACCCTCCACTGGGCGCCCTCCCTCGGCCAGTGTTCATCGCAGAGCCGTGTGCACCGAGGGTCGATGTGTGAACGAACAATAAAGATCGACACAGGACAATACGGTTCGACACAAAACAATAGTGTTTGACACAAGCTCCATTTCCCATCGCCAGGGATTAACCGGCGATGGGCCGACCGGTCGCCGCATATCACGAAGAATCGACAGTTGTGACGGCTTACATCAAGTGGGACGCTCCCGCTGCGTGGCGAGGTCAGGCTATGGGGGCCGGACATATAAACGTCGGAAGTGAGACGGATCGAGAATCATCAAGCGCTACGGTCGGTGCTTCCCTGAAAATGCGTGGGCGGTAACCCCTTCATTCAGTCAGCGCGCCTCCCAATTACCACGCAATTCCATCTCTAAAAATAGGATAAATCCGATTTGTCATTTTTTACAAAAATCGTTGATTAATTCCGACATCTCCTTTCAATTTGATTGACGTTTTTCTGTTGCAACCCCTAAATTCCGGTGCCTATAGCTGCGAAAGCAACGATCTCACCTCGTGCCTTTCAACCGGAATGGGTTGTGTGAATGAATGCAGTGACCAAAAGCTTCACCGACGCGCTGCGTCACCCGAGCGCGCGACTGAGCCAGCGTCTGCGGGTCTGGGTCGGGATTCTCGAACACGACTTTGACGTGGTCAAGTTCCGGGTACGCGGAGGATTCTGCAAGGACTATACGGCGGATGTGACGGTGACTTCGTCGCAACTGGATCTCGACGGCAAGCAGTACGTCGGACGACGCGCCGGGCTGCAGGTCGACGAGCGCGTGGCCGTGCCCTCGGTCAGCTATATCGAGCCCGTCGATCATGAAGCCGCCACCTTCAACGGCGTGATCACGCGCATCGAGCGCATCGGCGTAAGCCGTGACGAAGCCACCTACCGGCTGCGCATCGAGCCGCGCTTCGCCGCTCTCTGCAAGCGGATCATCAAGTCCGATACCTTCAAGGACGTGACGCTGCAGGAGATGATCAGGCAGGCGCTGGTTGACCGCAAAAACTTCGACGCCGTCGACGTGGAATTCCAGATCGAAGGGCTGCTGGAGAAGATGGAACAGGTGGTGATGTATGAGGAATCCTTGTGGAATTTCATCACCCGGCACTGCCGCCGCAAGGGCGTTTTCTGGTTTTACAAGCAGGGGCGCGGCAAGAATGGCCAGCTCGATACGATTGTCTTTGCCAACAATTCGCGCGCCTATATCCGTTCGGTCGAGGTTCCGCTGATCCCGGA
Source organism: Paraburkholderia sp. JHI2823 (assembly GCF_038900695.1). Taxonomy (NCBI): domain Bacteria; kingdom Pseudomonadati; phylum Pseudomonadota; class Betaproteobacteria; order Burkholderiales; family Burkholderiaceae; genus Paraburkholderia; species Paraburkholderia sp. JHI2823. Next base: position 52,685 of record NZ_JAYMRY010000047.1, read on the forward strand.
TTCGGGCCTCTCGGCCGGTTGCCATGAGGCGGTGCTGTCACTCAATGACGCGCGTACCCTCGTGCCCGCGACGATTGAGCTGTATGAGCGCAACTACCGCACGCCAGACGACCCGTTACGGGCGACGGTAAATGTCTCCAGTGAAGCCGGCGACCGCTCGGTATTCGGGCAGGTCAGCCGCAGCGCGGAGTTCCACCTGACGCAGCAGCAGGGCGAAGCACTCACACAGATGCGGCGCGACGAACAGATCGCGCGGCAGGTGACGCTCTCGGGCACGACGAACGCGATGGGCATTGCGCCGGGCGTCGTGGTGAAAACGACCAATGTGAAGGTGCCGCGCGCCGAGTACGGGTTCGTGATCACGTCGATGGTCATGAAAGGCAGTCGCACGAAACCGGCACACGCCCGCTTCAAGGCGATGCCTGCGCATCTGACGTACCGTCCGAAATTTGACTTCGAGCGGGACTGGCGTTTTCTGAAAGGCCCCATCGTAGGCGTTGTGACAACCTTCGATTCGACGCCTTACGGGTGTATGGATGAGTACGGTCGTTATCCCGTTTTGCCAAAGTTCCTGCAGGGCGCGGGCAACACCGACCGGCAACTGCTGAAGCTGCGCCTGGTGCGTGTGTCGTCATCGGATCAGGGCGGTTTGCACGCGCCGCTGCTGCCGGACACCGAGGTGCTGCTGGAGGCGGCGCATGCGGACGTGGATCGTATGCACATCAGCGGCGCCCTGCACGACCATGCCCACCGCGATCCGGTTCGGGGCACCGATGCGTTGTATAGCTATTCCATCTGGCGCTCGCCATTGCTCGGTGCCGAGGTCGTTTTCAACGACTTGCAGGGCAAGGAAAGCGCGCGGCTGGCGACGGTGTACAGCCAGACGGCCTTCAACCAGGGCTATCTGCTCAACGGTAAAAAGCTCGCTCGTGGTGAGGGATTTGAAGCGACCACGAAATCGTGGGGGACGCTTCGCGCAGCGAAGGGATTGTTCTTCACGGCGGATGCAGCAGCCGGGCCGGATACCCCGCACCTCGAGATGCCGGCCGCCGTCGCACAGCTCAAGGCGGCGCTGCAACGCGTGACGGACCTCGCGGCGGCGACCACGCAGGCCGGTGCCGATCCTGCCGACCGCGCCACGCAGTCGGCGCTGCTCGACGGGCTGAACCAGCTTCGTGACGCGGGGCTGCTCGCGAGCGCCCCGGGCGGTATGGCGTTCGTGACGCCGAAATCGCTCCAGCACTCGGCCGGCGAGAGCGTGATCGTGACCGCGGGCAAGGACCTGGACGTGAGTATTGCGAAGCGCCTGCGTATGGCGGTGGGTGACATGATCTCGCTGTGCGCGCACAAGCTCGGTATCAATCTCACCGCCGCGAAGGGCAAGTTCACGGCCTCAGCGCTGACGGACGGGATGGACCTGTTCGCGCAAAAGCAGCTGCGCGTTGCGAGCGAGAGCGCCGACGTCCAGGTGGCGGCGAAGTCGAAAATCACGCTCAACAGCGGCGGGGGCTCGCTCGTGATCGAGAACGGCAACGTGACCTTCCACTGCCCCGGTGCGTTCACCATCAAGGCTGGCTCGTTCACGTTCGTTGGCCCCGACAACGTGCCGGCCCAACTGCCCATCCTGCCAAAGAGCGACCTGAAGCTCGACGATCGTCCTCCCCATACGAACTGACACGCCATGATCATCAGCCCTCCCTATCTGCCCGAATCGGGCCTCATGTCTGACGACAAATCGAAGCCGGACCCCGTGATGGACGCCGTCGACAAGTTCGAACTCGCGCACGGTATCTATCCGATTGCGGCCGACCGGAGGTGGCATTGCGGCGTACATCTTGCGCCGGTCATGCACGGCGCAGTGCGTGCGATTGCCGATGGCGAGGTGATGGCGTACCGAGTCTGCCAGCACGCGATCGATTCCGGGAATGGAAACGCGGGCTTCGTTCTGCTTAAGCATTCCACCGAAACGGGCGACGGTCGCACGTTGACGTTCTATTCGCTGTATATGCACCTGATGTCGCTCACCGAATGCCATAAGCTCGGAATCGATGGACAGGGCCTTGCTGACTTTCTGCTGACACCGTCTGGTCCCGATGCCAAAGGACAGGTGACGCCTGCGGTAAAGGGAAGCGGCCAGAAGGTCCGATGTCATGGCCAGATACAGATGTCCGGTCTCCGGCTCAATAGAAATGTCCGGTTTTTTGCGAGATTTGCTTCCGTCTTTCCCGGGTTTAATCTCCATTCCGTGTTGAAGGATAGCGTCTGGAGCAGC
>NZ_JAYMRY010000048.1:0-49099 GCF_038900695.1 Paraburkholderia sp. JHI2823
CGGGCAGCGTGACGCCGAGCACCTTGGCCTGCTCGACGGTGGCGTCGACGAACTTCTGGCGCAGGTCGTCATTCGAGATGCGCTTGATGCCCCATCTGGCCGACTGGTTGCTGTGGACGGAATCGGCATCGCTCGGGCCGAACATCATCAGCACCGGCCACCACCAGCGGTTCACGGCTTGCTGGACGAGCTCGCGCTGCGCCTCGGTGCCCTGCATCATGGCGAGCAGGGCGTCGAAACCCTGCCGCTGGTGGAACGACTCTTCCTTGCAGATGCGGATCATGGCGCGCGCGTACGGGCCGTAGGTGCAGCGGCACAGCGGAATCTGGTTCATGATCGCGGCGCCGTCGACGAGCCAGCCGATCACGCCCACGTCCGCCCACGTAGGCGTCGGGTAGTTGAAGATGCTCGAGTACTTGGCCTTGCCGGCGTGCAGCGCGTCGATCAGCTGGTCGCGCGAGACGCCGAGCGTCTCCGCCGCGCTGTACAGGTAAAGGCCGTGGCCGGCTTCGTCCTGCACCTTGGCGAGCAGGATCGCCTTGCGCTTGAGGCTCGGCGCGCGCGAAATCCAGTTGCCTTCCGGGAGCATGCCGACCACTTCCGAGTGCGCGTGCTGCGAGATCTGGCGCACGAGCGTCTTGCGATAGGCTTCGGGCATCCAGTCCTGCGGCTCGATCTTGCCGTCGGCGGCCATGATGGCGTCGAACTGCGCCTGCTCGGGCGAGGCGGCATCGGCGTCCAGTGGGGCGACGTTGCCGGGGATGTCGAGGGATTGGGTGTACATCGGCAGCGATCCAGGGAGGGTGGCAGGTTGACGCAGTATAAATTAACCGTCCGGTCGGTCAATCAAATTTGTCTTTTGTCAAAAAAAATGGATAGTGCAGTGAAAACCCTTGGGCGGCAGGCAGCGAGCAGCGGGACGATCCGTCACCCAACGCTGTGGATGCGATGCCTCGTTAGCCTTCGGAGCGGTCAAGGAGGCCTGAAAAAATTCCCCGGTTTGGCAAAATTTGCCAAGACTGATAGACTGGATTTGCATGGGCACAATGAACATTTCCCTCCCCGATTCGCTGAAGGAATACGTCGACGAGCAGGTCGGCCAGGGCGGCTACGGCACGAGCAGCGAATACGTCCGCGAACTGATCCGTAAGGACCAGGATCGCAAGCGCCTGCGCGGACTTATCCTGCAGGGGGCGGCGTCGGGCCTCGCGGATCCAGTCGATTCCAAATACTTCGAATCGCTGCGCGTTCGCGTGCGCACCTCGCGCAAATGACGGCAAAGCCCGTCATACCGACGAGGCTGGCCACGCGGGACGTGGAAGACGAGCTGACCTACTACCTCGTGGACGAAGGCTCGGAACAGGCAGCGCTCGGGTTCATCGCCGAAATCGAGCGGGCGTACGCCCATCTCTCTAGAAACCCGAACATTGGATCCTCTCGTTATGCGTACGAGTTGGACATACCGCGCCTGCGATCCTGGCCACTTGACCGCTATCCGCATGTGATCTCCTACGTCGAGCGCACGGATCACGTCGAAGTCTGGCGCGTGCTTGACGGTAAACGCGATATCCCGTCGTGGCTCTTGAACGACGACAGCGAGATTCAATGACGCGTTCTGACCGGTCATGCCGTGCGAAGACACGTCTTTCGGCCGGATCCTTTTCTCTATTGACGACGCACGCGATCGTCCTGCCGGGCGCCATAACCGTTCCTTGAGTCGCAGAAGCTCTCGCGTCGTCACTGTCACCAGTCTTTCTTTATCCAGGCTACAGCTTTTATTCAGTTAGGATCGCGAAAGACATACGCGCCGTGCACCGATGTTGGGCAAACATCGTTGCGGGTCTTCCGGGTTAGATGAACCGAACCGGGAAGACCCGTGCTTCGGGTGACCGATCTAGTGGCCGCTGTCAGGGTTGCACTTCGACTCATGGCCGCACGTAGCCCATCCTGAGCGGGCTATCCCGCTTGCACTGGCGCTTCCGGACACACCTCCATACCCGGATGTATCTGAAGCGTTTCCAATAGAGGCCGATTGGCCATTTTGTTGTCCTGAGGCGTCCTGGGCCTGCGCTCCGTCAACTAAAGCGAGAGCGCCAAAAAGCGCCACCGTGCTTACGAGAAACGTCGTCTTCATGACATTACTCCTTCATCAATATGAAATCAGGCATCATCTTGTAAAAACGCTTTGATGTGGGCATAAGCGAAGCGACCGGCACACGACGGTCAGTCGCTGCCGGCGATTTCGCCCGCTGCTGGAACCCGGTTGCGGGTCTGGCTTTCTACCGGGTGTAGAGAACAGCTAACGCGGCAAGTCCGCGGTTGGCGTTCGAGGTGACAGGGGCATCTGAAGAACGCCGATGGGCCGGATGAACCCGATGCGCAAGATAGAGTGCACGCTATAACGATAGACCGTTTTTCAAAAAAAGATACTGCGCATTTTTGAATGTAATGTTCAACGCTTCCGCTTTGCTGGATAACTAGTAGAACAGAATGATAGTGAATATCTGAGCGGAAACCATCTCAGAACTTTTGGCGATAAAGACCGATTTTTCTACGTTCGTAGTTTTGCAACTTGTCTTCCCTACGTTGTTGCATTACCGCCAACAACCTTGCGTTGATTGCCTGCGCAAAGCGGATTTCTCCGCTTGTCCAAATGCGTGCCCAGGCCGCAGCGTCGCGACCGTGGCCGACCCGAACCTATTGCCGAACACACGCCAACCGGCCACCTGCGATGCCCGAAGTAAGTATCCATGGCACTGGTCAACGATCAAAGGGGCCGTGCCACATCCGTTGCGAGGATAGTACGCAGCGGGCGCCGGTATATCGTTGATCACCTTGCGGTAGCCGTCGCTCGACGCGAAGCCGACAGGGCGGCCCGCGCGGGGCAGCGCCATGAAGAAGGTGGCACAATTGATTCCGCCGGCACGGATCGCGCATGCGGGCGGCAACATTGAATGCGTCCCGCCGCAATCCTCTTCCGCCGTGGCAGCCATCCAGTCCCCGAGGAAATACCATGCCGCTCGCTGCAGCCTCTGCCCGACTTGCCATTGATGCACCCAACTACCTCGTCGCCATCGACGCTGGCCGCCATGTGCTGGCTGGCGACGAAGGGCCGCGCGAAGGCGGTCAGGATCGCGGCCCTGCCCCATTCGAATTCGTGCTCGCTGGTCTCGCGGCGTGCACGTCCGCGACGCTGCGCATGTATATGCAGCGCAAGGGATGGCCCGACGGCGCCATCGATGTGACAGCCTCCCTGCACGCCGACCATGATGGCAACCAGTACATCCGCCGCACCGTAACTGTCGATGCGCCGCTCGAAAACATGCAACGGGCTCGACTCGCAGAGATCTGCGAGAAGACGCCAGTCACGCTCTTCATCAAGCGTGGCACGCGCATCGACACCACGATGGTGGAACGGTGAACGTACCCGCCCGGGCCGCGTGGGTGTTGCGTATTTTCGAGAAAGTGCAATTCGAATCACATAGCCTTGTCGCGTCGGCGTGTCTCCGATCAAAACAGCAGGAATGAAAATCAGAGCTTGATAGCCCGTGAGGAACACTGTTGATCAAGCGGGAGGGAGAACGCGCAAGAAGCGAAGGATTGCCTCAAGTGGGCGACGTAGGGGTCCAGGATTTGCCCCACCCTGAAAAGGTGCTGACGTGCGCATGGTGCCGCGATTCCGACAATACCCGCTGCAGCGCCCTTTTCCCTCGTCGGCATTGATAACCTTTGAACATCAATGCTTCAGAAAATTGCACTTCTCGTTTTGCGCATCCTGCGCAAACATCGATCCTCAAGACGTTCATAACAGAGAACGCATCGGAGACAGTCGCGAAGCGCAGAACCGCGTTTCGCCTCATCCCAGTGCAAGCCCGGTCACGGGTGCCGCCTACGGTCGCCGACGCGCATCTCGCCTGCCCCACCTCGCTACGTGAATCCCCTGCCGCCGCTTTCGAGCGTCCACGGCAGCGGTGCTTCTCGCGCCTGCTGCAGCGAGCTGACTGAATACCCAGTATCCGCTTCATTCGTCATTGCCTTGAAATTCAGGAGACACTTCACATGCAGATCACCGGAATGTTGCACGGCGCGCGCCTGTTGCAATTCGTCGGCTTTCCGTCCAGCGAAGTGCTGGGCCCGGGCGCCAGCGAAGAAGAGATCAAGTCGCTCATCGACCGACACGGTCAGATATTCATCAAACCGGTGTTCAAGGGCGGCGTGGGGAAGAAAGGCAAGGCCGGCCTGCTCGGCCGCGCGACCGATCTCAAGACGGCGCTCGCGGAAAAAGAACGGCTGTACTTTGCCGAGCACGTTGTAGGTCATATGAGGGCCAAGGCGAACGGCGTGACATTCGAAGCGGGTGTACCCGCCAAACACGAAGTCTACTTTTCGATCACCGATTCCACGCGTTTTCGCGCTCCCACCATGACGCTGTCGCACATGGGCGGAATGGACATCGAGGAGGTCGATCCAAAGCACGTCGCGATGGTGCCGTTCGATGCGCTGACAGGACTGAAGGCGTTCGTCGTCGCGAATGCGCTGAGCGAGATCGGCGCGCCGCGTGAAATCATCTCGCCACTCGTGCAGCAGTTGCCGAAGCTCTGGGAGTTATTCCACGATTTCGGCATGACGACGCTCGAACTCAACCCGATCCGCATGCGCGAAGACAAAAAGGGCCGCCTCACGCCCGTGGCGTGCGACTTCAAGTGCGGATTCGATCGCGACGATCCGCGTTTCTCGCGGCTCGGTCTCCCGCCCCATCTTTTCGCCGCCGACTACTCGGATTTCGAGCAGGAGATCAATCAGCTTCGCACGCACCAGGGACAAAGCGATGTCTACGTGATCAACGATAAAGGAACCATCCTTGCGCCCACCTTCGGCGGCGGCGCGAACTCGCTCGTCACGGAAATGCTGGGCGACGCGGCCATCATCTCGTCGGATTTCGGCGGCAATCCTCCGTACGAGAAGATGAAGGAAGTGGCGCGCATCTGCTTCCGACACTGGCTCAAGCAATCCAACGTGCTGTTCATCATCGGCGGCAAGTCGAACAACACCGACATCTACGAGACACTGCGCGCGATGGCCGATGCGCTACGCGAGCACTTCAGCGAGCACGGCCCGACGCCGCTCTACGTCGTCCTCGGCCGCGGCGGTCCGAACCTCGTGCGCGGCATGGCCGCACTGCGCGACACCTGCGATTCGCTAGGCCTGCCTTATCGCCTCTTTGGCTTCGACTCCGACATCAGCGAAGTGATCCAGTACGCGCGCAAGGCCGATACGTGGATGCAATCGGGCGGCCGTGCGCAGGTCGCGGCGCGCATCGGCGCGCGCGAGGCTCAAACGCAAACCGCATCGGTTTGAGGAGATCGGACATGTACAAGCAAGGCAACAGTCGTTTTAAATACTTCGTTGGAATTCAGTCGCTGGCAGATATCGCCACGCGCGAAGATCGCGTCTGCGTGCTCAATATTCTCGGCGGCGAGTCGTCGGACGTGACGCCAGTGAGTCACGCTTTCTCGGGTGCGAACGTCGTATTCGGCACCGCGCCCGGCAAAGGCGGACAGATGCTCGCGACGCCCGCAGGCGAGATTCCGGTCTTCAATAACGTGCGAGACGGTCTCGAAGCCGGCCATCGCTTCAACTGCGGCGTCGTGTACCTGCCGCCTTCGGCCGCGCGCGACGGCGTAGCCGAACTGATTCGCGTGAATCCGGATCTGCGCAAAATCTTCATCATCACGGAGAAGATCGCCGTGCACGACGCTCGCGAGATCCGGGCGATGGGACAGCAGGCGGGCATCGACATCTTCGGCGCAAACGGGCTGGGCGTCGCGGACTCGTGGCAGCGCGTGCGAATCGGCGGCGCGCTCGGCGGTGACGATCCGGGCGCGACGCTGCGCCAGGGATCGATCGCAATCTTCTCGAACTCCGGTGGTTTCAGCACCACGATCGCGCAGTACCTGCGCATGAGCGGCTGGGGCACATCCACGGTCATTTCCAGCGGCAAGGATGTCTACATCCACTATGCCGCCCCGGAATTCGCCTTCGCCCTCGCCAACGACGCCCGCAGCAAGGCGGCCGTGCTGTACTGCGAGCCCGGCGGATACTACGAGGCCGACGCGGACTTCACGAAACCCGTGGTCGCGTGCGTCGTGGGCCGCTGGAAGAGCCGTCTCACGCGCGCAGTGGGACATGCGGGCGCGATGGCCGGCGGCGCCGACGATGCGCTCGCGAAGGAACGCTGGTTCATGGAGAAGTTCGGCGTCGAACGGCTCTTCACGCCCGAAGATCCATGCTGCTCGGCGAAGGGCGCGGTGGTGACGAATATCGCCCATATTCCCGCCGCGCTCACGGCGGTGATGCGCGCAAACGCAACGATGCCGGACTTCGAGCCCGAAGGCAGTCTCGCGCTCAAGCCGTGGTTCGGCTCCGATCAGGGACTCGCGTTGCCCGAGGAACTCGCACTTCCAGTCGTGAAAGCTGTTGCACCGTACGATGAGCAAGTCGCGCGGGTGAATGACCAGATCGGCGCGATCCCGCCGCGGCAGCCGTTGAAAGACGCCTCGGGCGCCTCGCAGATGGACGCGAAAACACAGGTCAGCAGTCTGCACGGCGTATCGATGCTTGAAGCAGCGAAGCATTCCTTCGAAGCGAACGTGTGCCTTGCGTTGTTGCACGAGTTCGGCGGCGCAAACGACGAGCAACTCGTTGACGTTGCAATCGGCGCGGCGGTGAACCTGTACGGCACACCTGAACTGGCGGCCGCGCAAGCGGCGCGCGAGGCGGGCAATGCGCCAAACACGGTGCTCGCCGCCGCAGCGGCGATCGTCGGGCCGAATCGCCAGCGCGCGGCGCGCGAGGCGGCCAGGCTGATGATCGACCGCTTCGCGGCAGCGAAACTTGTGGACGCGTTCGATCGCGAGTTCGACATCGACGCGATCGGCACCGAAGGGAGCGCGGCACTCTTTTCCGAGCAACCTGACCTGCAAGCGGAGGCCATTCTCGCCGGGCTCGCGACACGCGGCGTGAGTTCGGTATTCGTGCGGTGGCTCGCCAACGGCCCGGGCCATCCGCGCGCGGACGCCGTGCTCGCGGCGATCACGACGACACTTGCCTGGGGCCCGCTCATGCGCAAGCGCATCTCGCGTTTGACGGCGGAGGGCCTGCCCTGGTGGATGAAGCTCTTCGGTACGCTGATCGGCGCCTCGGCGGACGCGTCGCACCACCGTCCTGGCAGTTTCTGCGACTTTTCCACGGAGGAGTTACTCGGCGAGCGCTCGCTGACGGAAGTGGCATTCGCGGCGCTGCTCGGCCTGAAGCCGTCCGCCGACGACCTGTTCGCATTCAGGACACTGACCGGATTGCTGCTCACGAACGGACCGGGTGCGATCTCGGCGCAAGGCGCGAAGGGCGCGGTGTCCGCCGACGGTCCCGAGTCCCCCGAACGGGTCCAGTTGAACAAGGCGCTGACGGGCTTTCTCACGCACTCGGGCTATACGCATGGCGGCAACGGCTACGAAGGTATCGCGTTCCTCAACGAGGCATTTCGCGGCAGCGGCCTCAGCGATCCCGCCGACGCGCAACACGGCGTCGACCTCGAAGCACTCGCGCGCCGCGCCGTCGAGCACTATGCGCAGTACAAGGCGCGTCAAAAGCAGGCGGGAAGCCTCGACATCGCCAAGCTGCCGGGCGTAAATCATCCGGTCTTCAAGGACAAGCCCGTGAATCACGATCCGCGCGAAGTGTTCATCTCCGAGCTTTATGAGGCACGCGGCGAGTACAACGCGTTTCATGCATACTACCGTGCGCTGGTGCAGGCATTGTTCGATGCGGGCGTGTCGCGTACCGTCTACTGCGTCAACGTCGATGCCGTGATCGCCGCGCTGCTGCTGAAGATGCTGTGGCAGCCGCTCCAGCGCGGGGAGTTCAGCGAGTCGGATCTCGAAACCGCCGCGTTCACGATCTTCCTTTACCCGCGCATGCTCGGGTGCGCGGCGGAAATCGACGATCATCTGAACCGCGGACGCAATATGGACACGCGCACGCCTGCCTCCCAGTGTCGTTTCGTTGCCTGATCGCTGAAATCCGAGGGCTCGGCCGGGCGCTACAGGCACAGGTAGCACCGGCGCAGCCGGGCGAAACGTCGACTGATTACTGGAGAACATCAATCGTTCAGGACACCTGTACGAGCGCCCTGCTGTCGAGCCGTGCGCATCGAACGCAGCACGATCCCGACCCCAACCACCCGGTCTTTAACGTCGAATTGGCGCATCAAGGCGATCGCCTGAAGTAATGCTGCGCCAACGCAACCCAATACCGGACGCCGGCCGAAATGATGTCGTCGTTGAAATCGTATTCTGGGTGATGCAGTGCCGGCGCGGTCGTGCCGTCCCGCGCATTGCCGATCAGCACGTAAGCGCCCGGCCGCTCCTCCAGCATGAAGCCAAAGTCTTCGGACGTCATGTTCGGCGGCACCTCGCGGTACAGGCGTTTATCTCCGAACGTGTCGCGAATCACCGCTTCGCACAGCGCCGTCTCGGCCGGCGTGTTGACCGTCGCCGGGTAGTACTGAAAAAACTCCACGTCGACCCGCGCGCCATGAGCCGCGGCCAGCCCCTCGCACGCAAGCTGGACGTCGTGCTGCAGCTTCTGCTGCAATCCGGACGACAGCGTGCGTATCGTGCCGCGCAGCTCGGCAGTGTCCGGAATGACGTTGTCCGTCGTACCCGCATGGAACATACAGACGGAAATGACGGCGGGATCGACGGGATCCTTGTGTCGCGCGGCGATGGTCTGACATTGCAGCACCATCGCGCACGCGAGCGGGACCGGATCGATGCCCAGATGCGGCTGCGCCGCATGCGCGCCCTTGCCCGTTACCGTAATCCTGAAGCGGCAGCCAGCGGCCATGATCGGGCCGGTACGCAGCCCGAAATGCCCGGCGGGCAAGCCGGGCCAGTTGTGCATGCCAAACACCGCTTCGGTGGGATATTGCTCGAACAGCCCGTCGTCGATCATCTTGCGCGCGCCCGCCCCGCCCTCTTCTCCGGGCTGAAACACGAAATGCACGTTGCCTGGCAATTGCGGCAGTTCCTTCAGGATGCGCGCGGCGCCAAGCAACATCACGGTATGGCCGTCATGCCCGCACGCGTGCATGATCCCGTGCGTGCACGATGCGTGCGCGAAGTCGTTGGCTTCGTGGATGGGTAACGCATCGAGATCGGCGCGCAGCACGATGCCGCGGCCCGGATCCGCACCGCGCAGGCTCGCGACGACACCCGTGCCGCCCAGCCCGCGCGACACCGAATAGCCGAGCGCTTCGAGCTCGCGAGCGACGACGCCGGCCGTTCTGTGCTCCTCGAAGCGCAGTTCGGGATGCGCATGCAGATCGCGGCGCAATCCGGCCCAGTGCGCTTGATGCGCGCTCAGCGACGTTTCGGAAACGACGGAGTTTTCCAATTTCGGCACCTTCGGAAAGTAGACGGCTTCCATTCTCTACTGCCGGCGCATTTGCGCGCAGCGGCCGCGTCAGCCGTAGTACCCGAGGATCGACTTGACCTCCATGTAGTCCTCCATCCCTTCGATCCCGTACTCGCGGCCGTTGCCCGATTGCTTGTATCCGCCGAACGGTGCCTGCGGATCCCACGCCGGATAGTTCAGATGCACCTGCCCCGACCGGATGCGCGCGGCCACCGCGCGCGCGCGTTCCATGTCCGTGCCCTGCACATGCGCGCCGAGCCCGTAGACCGTGTCGTTCGCGATAGCGACCGCTTCGTCAACGGTGTCGTAAGGCAGGATCGCAAGGACCGGACCGAAGATCTCCTGCTGCGCGATCGCCATGTCGGTGCGCACGTCGGAGAAAATCGTCGGCCGCGCATAAAAACCCTTGTCGAAGCCCGCAGGCCGCCCCGGTCCACCGGCGATCAACCTGGCGCGTTCGTCGAGGCCGGCGTCGATCATCTGCGCGACCCGCCCGAACTGCGCGCGATTGGCGAGCGGCCCATGCGTCGTTGCTTCGGCGAAAGGGTCGCCGACGATGAGACGCTGCGCCGCCGCGATGGCCAGTTCCTCGACCGCGCCGAGCACGTTGCGCGGCACGATCATGCGGGTCGGCGCGCTGCACGACTGCCCCATGTTCCGGAACGCGGCGGCCACGCCCGGCGCAATGGCCCGCTCCAGGTCCGCGTCCGGCAGGACGATGTTCGGCGACTTGCCGCCGAGCTCCTGCGCGACGCGCTTGACCGTCGGCGCAGCCGCCTGGGCAACCAGCACGCCCGCCCGCGTCGATCCGGTGATCGACACCATGTCGACCTCAGTGTGCGCCGAAAGCGCGGCACCTACCTCCGCGCCGCTGCCGCTCACAAGGTTGAATACGCCGGCGGGCACACCCGCATCGGCGATCACTTCCGTGAACAGCAGCGCGCTGAGCGGCGCCAGCTCGCTCGGTTTGAGCACCACCGTACAGCCGGCGGCGAGCGCCGGCCCGACCTTCGCGGTGATTTGATAGATCGGCCAGTTCCATGGCGTGATCAGCGCGCACACGCCGATCGGCTCGCGCGCGATCGCGGTCGTCCCCCGCCGCGTGACGAACGAGTAGCTCGCGAGGTTGTCGCGCGCAACCCGGATATGCTCGGCTGCGAGCGGCACATGCGCGGCGCGCGCGTAGCCGATGGGCGCGCCCATTTCCATGGCGAGCGCGGTGGCGAACAGTTCCGCACGCTCGAGGATCAACGCATGAACGCGGTCGAGCAGCGCGGCGCGCGCTTGCGGGGATGTAGCCGACCACCGCTCGAACGCCCGGCGCGCGGCACGTGCGGCGCGGTCGGCGTCGCGTGCGCTGCCGAGCGGGATTTCGCACAACGTGTCCTCGGTGGAAGGGCACACGACCGCGAACCGGTCGCCGCCGTCGGGCACGCTCCAATCGCCATCGATGAAGAACCGGTCCAGCCTTCCGGCTTGCTTCAGGTGAGTCACGGGAGAAATCATTGCAGGGTGTCCTTGAGTCGGTAGCACGCTCCGACGAACGAAAGAAACGGATTTCCGAAGTGACCGGGAATCGCCGGCCGGTCGAAGCCCCTCCACGAATTGAGATCGGCGCGCCCGTCCATGATTTCCGCCATCGGCGCGCCCATCAGCGCCGCCATGCGCGTGCCGTGGCTCACGAATGGCTCGGACGTATCAAGCGACCAGGAACCGGATTGCATGACCAACTCCAAAGCTGGCGGACCGGTGCGAGCGCACTCGATCCGCCTCGTCCCGAGGCCGCCACCGTCTTCGCGCGACGGCCCCGCTCTAGAAATCGGCAACCTTTCCCCACGAGGAATCGTTGAACCGGGCCGGCTGATACGGCACTGGGTCGACCAGCGGCTGCGCGCCGGTCGCGAGATCCGCGATGAGATGCCCGGCGCCCGGTCCTATCCCGAAGCCGTGGCCCGAAAAGCCCGCAGCGAGGATCAGCCCCGGCACGCCCGGCACTTCGCCGATGCCCGGCACGCCGTCCGGCGTGCTGTCCACGAAGCCGGCCCATGCGTGCGTGATCTTTGCACCGCGAAGTTCGGGCAGGAGTTCGACTGCACGCCGGTACGTTTCGTTGACCGTCCGCATGTCGGGCTTCGGATCCAGGATGCGTACCGCCTCCATCGGCGTGGGCGCATCGAGGCGCCAGCGCTTCAGCGATTCATGGCCGCCGCGCACCCCTTCGAGGCCGCCCGGCAGAAGATTGCGCCAGCGCTTCGCGAACATCGGCACGAATTGCGGCGCAAAGCGCAGGAACTGCTGCGTCGGGTCCACGCGCGCGCGGCCGCTGATCGCCAGGGCGTAGCGTCCGTCGCTGCGGCGCGTAACGGAAACGCCGGACGTGTACATCGCATCCGGCAGCGGATGCTCGACGGGCGAAACGCTCAGGATCGACTGACGGATCGAGGCCTGCGGAAAGCGGATGCCGAGCTGCCGGCAGAACGACGACGCCCATGCGCCGCCGGCGAGCACGACCGTCCTGGTCTTGATGACGCCGGCCTCCGTGACGACGCCGCTGACACGCCCGCCCTCGAGTTCGATGCCGCGCGCCGCGCAGTGCTGATGGACACTGCCGCCGAGCTTCATCAGTGCGGTAGCCACCGCGGGTGCGGCCTTCCCCGGGTCCGCCGTGCCGTCGCTCGGCGAGAATACGCCGCCCTTCCATTGCCGCCCGGTCGCGTGCCCACGCTCGGTGGCCTGCTTGCTGTCGAGCATGTACGTCGTCACGCCCGCGGTCTTCGCGAATTCCCCCCAGCTGGCCCAGCGGGACAGCTCGGCGTCGTCATTGCTCAGATACAACAGCCCGCAGCGATGAAAGCCCGTGTCTTCGCCGGATTCGGCCGTGAATCGCTCCCACAGATCGATGCTCTTGCTCGCCATCGGCAATTCGCGCTCGTCGCGGTTCTGCTGCCGGCACCAGCCCCAGTTGCGGCTCGACTGTTCGGCGCCGATTCGCCCCTTCTCGACGAGCGCGACCGACACGCCGCGCCGGGCGAGGTAATAGGCGGCAAAGACGCCGATGATGCCGCCGCCGATCACGACGACATCGGCCGAAGCTGGCGGCGTGGCCAGCGTTTCGATATGGTGCAGCGGAGGGGACATGTTCAGTCTCGCTCGGTGGATGCATTGACGTTCTGCACGACGTAGAACTTCGCCACGCGTTCGCTGCTTTCCCAACCGATCGATGCACCCCGCGGCACGAACAGCGCGTCACCGGCACCGAGCGACAGTACGCTGCCATCGGGCGCAGCGAACCGTACGGCGCCGTCCAGCAGGAGCATGAACTCGTTCACGCGATGCGGGCGGACGATCCGGTGATAGGGCGTCGAATCCCACGTGCCCGCGCAGTACGCGGCGCCGTCGTCGACGAACACGTTGTCGCTGCGGCATTGCGGCGCCGGACCAAGCAGCACCTCCGCCGGCAGCGTCGCGGATGGTTTGAAGTCAGCGTCGGCATGTAGCGCAAAGAGGCCGCGCTTCGTCGGTGTCGCGCACGCGGCCGCGCAGAACATCAGCAGCACCCGCGATTGCGCTGCGATGCGAAGCGCGGTGCCGCCGCCGATGACGGCGCCTTGCCGCGGGCCGAGCACCAGCGGCGCGGCGCCGGCCGCTTCGAGCGTCAGCTCACCTTCTACGACGATGATCGTTTCAATGTGCGGAAAGCTCGGCACGTCGAGCTCGCCGACGAAGCCGATACGCCCCGCGGCCATCGCGTCGGGCCCTTCCCATGCAATCTCCCGGTGTTGCGCGAACGGATCGCCCTCGCCGAACGCGTGCTTGCGGAAGGCGGTTGAAGAAGGTGCGCCGTCGGCACGGTGCAACACGAAAGCTGCCGTCATTTTTGCTCCTGTGCAGTGCGTGGCGGTTTGACTGAAACCGCCGCGCGATATCGGAAATCGTCGTTCGCCGGCTCTCCTGCCGGAAACCTTCAGGTCTACATAACATCCGTGATTGATGTTACGCCGCGTGACACGTCTCTTCGCGGCCTTCTGCGCACGTGCGCGTTTGCGACGTGCGCGTTTGCGACGTGCGCGTTTGCGACATGCGCGTTTGCGACGTGCGCGTGAGCGACATTGCCGTCGGCGACATGCACGCCGTCGCGCGCCCTTCCCGCGCTACCACGTAGTCGCGCGGCGTGATCCCGAGCACCCGCCGGAAATGTCGGCACAAATGGCTCTGATCGAAGAAGCCGACGTCGGTCGCGACGACCGACGGCGCGAGACCGGCGCACAACAGGTCCTGCGCACGCCGTACCCGCACGAGGCACAGATACCTGTGCGGCGACAACCCGGTTTCGCCGCGAAAGCGCGCAGTGAAACGCGACACGCTCAAGCCGGCTACCGAAGCGAGTGTGTCGAGGTTCAGCGGCTGCGCGAACGATGCGTCGATCGTGCGCAGCACATCGCCGATCGCCGGCGATACGGGCCGCGCGAGACCAGGCGAGCCAACGAATTGCACTGTCATATCGAATCCTCCCCGGCGCTCGTTTCAGTGCAGGAAATCCTGCATCCGGTAGTACGCGCCGACGAACGGCAGGAACCACGCGTGGCCGAAATGGCCGGGCATCGCGGGCCAGTCCAGCTCGCGCCACGGATTCGACGCGGCCGCGCCATACAGCACATCCGCCATCACGCGGCCCATGTGCACGGACATCTGCACGCCGTGGCCGCTGTAGCCCATCGAGTAGTAGAGCCCGTCGTGCTGGCCCGCGCGCGGAAGGCGGTCGGCGGTGATGTCGACCAGCCCACCCCAGCAGTAATCGAGCCGCACGTTGGCCAGTTCCGGAAAATAGCCGGCCATCCCGGCACGCAGGATCTCGCCGCTTCTCGCGTCGGAGCGCGGGCTCGACATCGCGAAGCGCGCGCGGCCGCCAAACAGCAGCCGGTTGTCGTGCGTCACCCGGAAGTAGTTGCCGATCTGGCGGGAGGTCACGTACGCGCGGCGGTTCGGGAACAGCCGGTTCAGCTGCGCATCGGGCAGCGGCTCGGTGACGACGATGAAACTGCCGACCGGCGCGATGCGTCGCCGGAACCACGCGAACGGTCCGTGCTGCGATGCGCCGGTCGCGACCAGCACGCGGTCGGCGACGATCGTGCCGCGCGTGCAGGCGACCGTATGGCGCTCGCCGTCGAGCCGTTCGAGCTGCGTGACGGCTGCGTGCTCGAAGATTCGTGCGCCCGAGCGCACGGCTGCCTGCGCCAGGCCAACGCCGAATTTGCCCATGTGCATCTGCGCGCCGTTGCTCTGCAACAGCCCGCCGTAGAAGCCGTCGGAATCGACTTCATCGCGGATCCGCGACGGCTCGATCAGTTCGATATCCGAATCGACGTCCCGTCGCAACAGGTCGAACGTCTTCGCGAGTCCTGCGAAATGCTGCGGCTTCGCGGCGAGCTTCAGCTTGCCCGCACGCCGGAAGTCGCAGTCGATCGCATGCTCTGCGACGATCGTCTCGACGCTCTTCACTGCGCTCTCGTACGCGCGATAGAACTGCTTCGCCGGCGCGGCGCCGATTCGGGCGACCAGCGACGCGTAGTCCTGCGCGACGCCGGTGTTGCACTGGCCGCCGTTGCGGCCCGACGCTTCGCCCGCGATCTGCGCGGCCTCGAGCAGGACCACCGATGCGCCGCGCTGCGCGAGCGCGAGCGCCGCCGACAATCCGGTGAAGCCGCCGCCGATCACGACCACGTCCGCACGCCCTTCGACGGGTCCTTCGCTGCCGGCGCGAAACGCCGGGCGGGTATCCAGCCAGTACGATTCCAGTTTCATCGAATCCTTTTCGAGCGTTCGTGCGACGACCATCGGCGACCGTCCATTGCAAACCATTTAATCACCATCAAAAAACGCAGTTGCCGCGCATTCGCGCGCGCAGCGCGCAGAAATCGCCGTTTTGCGCGATCGCCGCAGCAGACTATGCGGAACGCCGGCTGCCGCGGCACGCGCGATGAAAAGCGGCGTATTGCCCACTACGGATGCACCGGCTGCACCGGCGCGATGCCAACCTGAAGCGGCTCGGCCTGGAAGCGCGTGAGATCTTCCTCGCTTCGATGGCACAGCACCTTCGCACCGTTCTCGAGCGTGCGCAGCGCCGGTGCCGTCCGGTTGCAGACGCCGTCCACCCGCATCGCGCAGCGCGGCAAGAACGAACACAGCTCGGTGTCATCGGCGCTCGCGCCGATAGGCACCAGCGGCCGGTGGCAACGCTCGCCGGCATCATCGAGCCAGCCCGCGCGCAGCTCGGGCGCGGACGACACGAGCAGGTGCGAATACGGGTGGTAAGGCGGCGCGCACAGCGCGTCGCGGCTGCCGGTTTCGACGCGGCGGCCGGCGTACAGCACGACGATGTCGTCGCTGATCGCGCGCACCTTCGCAATGTCATGCGTGATGAACACGTACGACACGCCGAGCTTCGCCTGCAGCTCGCGCAGCAGATCCATGATCGCGGCTCCGACCACGGTGTCGAGCGCCGATGTGACCTCGTCGCACAGGATCAGGTCGGGCTCGGCCGCGAGCGCGCGCGCGAGGTTCACGCGCTGCTTCTGCCCGCCCGACAGCTCGCCGGTGCGCCGCGCGGCGACCGCCTGTGGCAGGCGCACGAGTTCGAGCAGCTGAGCGACGCGCTGCCGCGCACGCGCGCCCCTGATCCCGTGATAGAACGCGAGCGGCCGCGCCAGTGTGCGCTCGACCGTATGCACCGGATTGAGCGCGGTATCGGCATTCTGGAACACGATCTGCACGCGGCGGTGCTGCTCCTTCGTGCGCTTGCCGATGTCGAGCGCGAGCGGTTCGCCGTCGAGCAGGATCCGCCCGCCAGTCGCCGGCACGAGCCCCGCGATCACCTTCGCGAGCGTCGTCTTGCCGGAGCCCGACTCGCCGATCACGCCGACCGTCTGTCCGCGCCCGATGCGCAGGTCCACTTCGTGCAGGATCACCTTCGCGGGCCAGCCGTTCGCGGCGCGGCTGCCATAGCCGGCGATCACGCCGCGCACATCGAGCAGCGGGCCCGGTGCCGCGGGCGCAGGTTTCTCGTCGCGTTGCGCATCGCCCGGCGTGACCGCCGCGATCAGGCTCTGCGTGTAGGGGTGCGTCGGCGCATGCAGGATCTGTTCCGTAGCGCCGGTCTCGCGGATCACGCCGTCGCTCAGCACCACGATCCGGTCGGCCATTTGCGCGACCACGGCCAGGTCATGCGACACGTACACCGCGCTCATCCCGCAGCGCCGGATCACGTTCTTGAACGCCTGCAGCACGTCGATCTGCGTGGTCACATCGAGCGCGGTGGTCGGTTCGTCGAGGATCACGAGCTCCGGGTCGGTGATCAGCGCCATCGCGGCCATCAGCCGCTGCAGTTGCCCGCCCGACACCTGGTGCGGATAACGCTTGCCGATCGTCTCCGGCTCGGGCAGCGCGAGCGCGCGAAACAGCTCGACCGCCTTCGCCTGCGCATCGCGCTTCGTCAGGGTCCGGTGGATCAACGCGCTCTCGATCACCTGGTCGAGGATCGTGCGCGACGGGTTGAACGCGGCGGCCGCGCTCTGCGCGATGTACGCAACCTTGCGGCCGCGCAGCGCGGCCAGCGCCTGCGCCGGCAGCCTGCAGACGTCGATGCCGCCGAGCTTCACCGAGCCGCCGGCGATCCGGCAGCCGGCACGCGCATGGCCCATCAGCGACAGCGCGATCGTTGTCTTGCCGGAGCCCGACTCGCCGATCAGCGCTAGCACCTCGCCGCATCCGATGTCGAAGTCGACGTCGTGGACGATCGTCGTTTCCGCGCCGCCCGGACGGCCGCCGACCACGCGCAGTCCGCGCACTTCGACGAGCGGAGTCGATTGATCTCGCATCAGTGTTCTCCCGCGGCCACGGCCGCGCCCTTGCGGCGGCCGCGATGCGGCAGGCCGTCGATCAGGAGGTTGACCCCCACCGTCAGGATCGCGATCGCGACCGCTGGCATGATCGCGACGGCCGAACCGCCGCCGAGGCTGGCGATGTTCTCGCGCACGAGAGAGCCGAGGTCCGCATACGGCGGCTGTACGCCGAGCCCGAGAAAGCTCAGGCCGCTCAGCAGCAGCACGACGAACGTGAAGCGTAGCCCGGTATCGGCGAGCATCGGGTGGATCATGTTCGGCAGCATCTCGACGCACGCGATGTACAGCGCGCTCTCGCCGCGAGCCCGCGCGACCTGTACGAATTCGAGCGTGCTGATGTTGACCGCCAGCGCGCGCGCGATCCGGTACGAGCCCGGCATGTAGCTGACCGCGGCAGTGAGGACCAGGAGCGGCAGCGACGAGCCGAACGCGGCGACGAACATCAGCGCGAACATCTTCGACGGAATTGACGTGAGCGCGTCGAGCAGTCGGCTCATCGTCTCGTCGACCGCGCGGCCCGACACGGTCGCGAGCAACCCGAGCGTCGTGCCGGTCAGCGCGGCGAGCAGCACCGCCGCGAGCGCGAGCAGCACGGTGAGCCGCGTGCCGTACAGGATCCGGCTCAGCATGTCGCGGCCGAGGAAGTCGGAGCCGAACGGCAGCTTCGCGCTGAACGGCGCGAACACGTCCGACGTGACGATCTCGCCGACGTCGTGCGGCGCGAGCAGCGGCGAGAACGCCGCGATGAACAGCATCAGGCCGACCATCGACAGCCCGACGCGGCCGCCGGCCGTCAGTTTCATGCGCGGCGCGCGGCGCCTGGGCGGCTGGTCGGGGGAAGGTGCGGCAGGCGGCAAGCCGCCCCGCGGCGGGCGGGGCTCGCTTGGCGGCTGCAGCGTGCTGCTGCGTTGAACGGATTCGCTCGGGTGCATGGTCGGCATCTCGGTAGGAGGACGAAACACTCAGCTGCGCAGTCGCGGGTTCGACACGATCGAGCACAGATCGGCGAACAGCACGAGCGTCAGGTAAGCGACACAGAAGATCAGCGTGCAGGCCTGAACCAGCGGAAAGTCACGGTTGCCAACGGCATCGACCATCAGGCTGGCGAGGCCGGGATAATTGAAGATCGTCTCGACGACGATCACGCCGCCGAGCAGATACGACAGGCTCAATGCGATCGCATTCGCGATCGGACCGATCGCGTTAGGCAGCGCATGACGCAGCACGACTCGCGCGGGGCTCGCCCCCTTGAGCACGGCCATTTCGACATACGACGCGCTCAGCTGCTCGATCACTGCGGCGCGCGTCATCCGCGCCATTTGCGCGATCACGACCGCGCACAGCGTCAGCACAGGCATCGCATAGGCTCGCAGGAAATCGTGCACGCTGCCGATCGGGCCGCTGTACGACAGCGCGGACAACCACCGCAGCTTCACGGCGAACACGAGCACCGCGACCGTCGCGATCAGGAATTCCGGCGTCGCGACGAGAGACAGCGTGCCGAGGCTGATCACGCGATCGACCGCCGATTCGCGCTTGACTGCGGCGACGATGCCGAGCAGCAGCGCGATCGGCACCGACACGGCGGTCGTGATTGCCGCGAGCGTGAGCGACTTCGGCAGGCGTGTGCCGATCATCTCCGACACCGGCATATCGCCGGACAGCGAACGGCCGAAATCGCCGTGCAGCAGCCCCGCGAGCCAGTGCAGGTAGCGCACGTGCGCCGGCTGGTCGAGGCCGAACTGCTGGCGCAGCGCGGCGATCGTCTCCGGCGTCGCCGACTGGCCCAGCGCGGCCTGCGCGGCGTCCCCCGGCAGCAGGTTCGTGATCGTGAAGATGATGGCGGACACGATCAGCAGCGTCAGTACGGTCACCGCGATGCGCCGGCCGATCAGCGCGACGAGGATTCGGTTCATGAAGCAGGACTCCCGAAAAAGCCGCGCGCGGCGGCGGCAAGCGACGGCGTCAGGCGTTCCACCACACGTACTCGGCGAACATGCCGCCCATCATCGGACCGGTCGGGATCGAACCGAGGCCCCCGAGCCGCTTGTCGTACCCGTCGAGGAAACTGATGAACGCGGGGATCCCGACCCGGCCGTGCTGCGCCACGATCGTCTGCATCTCGCCGTACATCTGCTTGCGTTTCGCATCGTCGGTCTCGGAGCGCGCGGCGAGCAGCAACTGGTCGAAGTTCGCGTTGTTCCAGCCCGACTCGTTCCACGGCGCGTCCGACTTGAAGAACTGCGTGAACAGCACGTCGGCACTCGAGCGCGGATTGATGTTGCCGAAGCCGAGCGGATGCTTCATCCAGTGGTTCGACCAGTAGCCGTCGGCCGACACGCGGTTCACCTGCAGGTTCAGGCCGATTTTCTGGCCGGCCTGCTGCAGCAGCACGGCCATCTCGATCGATCCGTTCGCGTCGGACGTCGCATAGATCGGCGGCAGCGTGGAACCCAGCGCGCCGGCCTTCTGGAACAGGAACTTCGCCTTGTCCGGGTCGTGCGGCCGCTGCGGCAGCGACGCGTTGAAGTAGCGATGCCCCGGCGGAATCGGCTGGTCATTGCCGATCACCGCATAGCCGCGGAACACCGCCGAGCGGATCTGTTCGCGATCGAACAGGTACTTCATCCCTTCGACGAAATCGGGGTTCGCGGTAATCGGGTTTTCGCTACGCACGATCAGATCGGTATACAGGCCCGACTTGGTTTCCTTCAGCGCATAGCCCGGCGCGGATCCGACCTGCTGAGTCGAGCGCGGATCGATCGCGTTGATCAGGTGCACGTCGCCCGAAAGCAGCGCGTTGAGCCGCGCTGCGCTGTCGCTGATGCCGATCAGCTCGATCTCGTCGAGATACGGCATGCCCGGCTTGAAGTAGCTGTCGTTGCGCACGCCGACCGTCGACACGCCCGGCTTGAACGTCTTCAGCTTGTACGGGCCGCAGCCGATGCCGGTCGAGAAGTCGGTCGTGCCGTCCTTGACGATCACGAACTGCGGCGTCGCGAGGATCACCGGCAGGTCCGCGTTCGCGCTGGCGAGCGTGAGCGTGACTTCGTCAGGGCCGCTCGCCTTCGCGTCCACGAACTGGTCGGCGAGCGTCTTGACCTTCGACGCGGTGGTCGGGTTCTTGTGGCGCATCAGTGAAAACACCACGTCGGCCGGTCCGACGGGTTTCCCGTCGTGGAACGTGACGCCCTTGCGCAGCTTGATGACCCACGTCTTCGCGTCTGTCGTGTGCAGCGACTCGGCAAGATTCATCTGCGGCGTCAGGCTCTGATCGAGCTGCGTGAGGCCGCTATAGAACATGAAGAAGCGGATGTAGTCCGCGCCCGTCGAGCCCTTGGCCGGGTCCAGCGTATCGGCCGTCGAACTGGTATCGTTCGCGACCCGGATCTTGCCGCCGCGCTGCGGCGCGGGCGCGGCGAAGGCAGTCCGGGGGTTCACCAGCAGTCCGCCGGCGCCGGCGGCCATCATGCCGCTCGCCGCCATGACCCGCATCATGTCGCGGCGCGTGAAGCCACCGTTGCCGCCGCCGTTGTCGATATCGTCGCTCATCCGAACTGCTCCTGACTGTGGTAAGTGGATCGTGGGGTCCAGCGTAGTTCTTCAACCCCGCCGCGCCCGCTTGCTGGTGGCGGGTGCGACGTCGTGCGCATGCAACTCATTTAAGCACCGCCAAAATGCGGTTTGTCGCGATTCGGGCCGCCCTCACGATACGAATCGACCGTTTTGAGCCACCCGCGCAGCATTGTTTGCTGCGTGCGCGCCCGTATCGCCGTTGGCCGAACGCAGAATGATGGCCGCCGCCTGTTAACCGTTCGGTACAGAATTAAGCGCGGGCGCCGCTTACAGCCCGAGCTGCGTTGCGAGATGGCCGATGTCCGACACTTCGTAATAGTTGTAGAAAGGCGTGCCCGGCTCGTGGCCGCGATTGACGAACGCCTTGTGCTTGATGCCGAGATCCTCGGCCGTCATCAGGTCGTAGCGCAGGCTCGACGACACGTGCAGCACGTCCTCGGGCTTGCAGCCGAGCTTGTCGAACATGTACTCGAAGCCTTGCATGCGCGGCTTGTACGACTGCGCCTGCTGAGCGGTGAACACCGCATGGAACGGCGCGCCGAGCTTGTCGACGTTGCTCATGATCTGGTCGTCCATTGCGTTCGACAGGATCACGAGCTTGTACTTGCTGGCGAGCCGCGACAGGCCGGCCGGCACGTCCGGATGCGGACCCCAGGTCGGCACTGCCAGATAGAAGCGCTCGGCTTCGGCTTCGTCGAACTTCACGCCGACCCTCGCGCAGGTGCGCCGGATCGCATTGACGACGACGTCGCGAAACGGCTTCCACGCGCCGAGCACCTCGTCGAGCCGATAGGCGGCGAACGCTCGCACGAACTGTTCGAGCGCGACCGGCGACAGCCTGTCCGCGTAGACCTCGCGCGCCATCTCGCCCATTCGGAAGTGGATCAGCGTGCCGTAGCAGTCGAACGTGATGTACTTCGGTTCAAATTGAATCATGGTGAGGTCCTGTCGGTGTGAAGCCCCGGCAGGGCCGGGGACGGGCTGGGTTCAACGAAATTGAATCAGGGCAAAAAGTCGTTCGCGCATCGTTCGGCGCGGTTCCAAACGCATAATCGTCGCGTATTGCACGCAGCGAGCAGCACGATCTGCGGCGCGGCCGGGAGAAGCGCCGCCGTGGCCTTCGCGGGCGTGGCGCGCGGCATCCAGCGGTGCGACATGGCGACGAACGACGACGCCACCGTGCTTCCATCGTAGTGGCATGCGCGCGGCAGAAGCTGCGGGATCGATGCGCCGCGATGGCACGAAACACGCGTTCGTTGGCACCGGGCGCGCCGGATTGCGTTGATTTCGCACGCGCGGCCACTGCCGCGGCGAAACAGGCGAATCGTCCTATCCGGGCCGCACCGGCGCTGGCAGAGTGAGGACGTCAAATCTACCGCTTTGGAGTCCGGCGTGGCCGACCTCAATCCTTCCCGCACGCTTATCTATCGCCCGTTCGCCGAAACCGACCTGCCCGCCGCGCATCGACTCTCGCAAGCGGTCAAGTGGCCGCACCGGCTCGACGACTGGCGCTTTGTGTTGCAGCTCGGCAGCGGCTTCGTCGCCGAGGACGAATCCGGCGTCGTCGGCACCGCGCTCGGCTGGCCCTTCGGCGACGCGCACGCGGCGCTCGGCATGGTGATCGTGTCGCCCGAGCATCAGGGCCGCGGCATCGGCCGCGAACTGTTCTCGCGCGTTCTCGACAGCCTCGGCACGCGCACGATATTCCTGCATGCGACACCATCGGGAGAACCGCTCTACGCGAAGTTCGGCTTCAAAGCGACCGGCACGATCGACCAGCACCAGGGCGCGGCGTTCCAGCCGCCGCTGATTTCGCTGCCGCCGGGCGAGCGCCTGCGCCCGCTCGGGATCAACGACGGCCCGCGCCTGGCCGAACTCGCATCGCGCGCGGCCGGCTACGAGCGCGGCGCGGTGATCGACGCGCTGCTCGACTTCGCGAACGGGATCGCGCTCGATCGCGATGGCGAACTGCTCGGCTTCGCGCTCTTTCGCCGTTTCGGCCGCGGACATGTGATCGGCCCGGTGATCGCGCCGGACGCGCTGCGCGCGCAGGCGCTCATCAGCCACTGGCTCGCGCTGCACGAGGGCATGTTCCTCCGTCTCGACGTGCCGGGCGACAGCGGGCTGTCGGACTGGCTGCAGGGGCTCGGCCTGCCGCGCGTCGATACCGTCGTCGCAATGGCACGCGGCGCGGTGCCCGCACGCGAACCGGCGCTGCGCGCGTTCGGGATCGTCAACCAGGCGCTCGGCTGAGCAGTACGGGATGAGTTTCCTGTACAAATCCGATCCGGTACGCGGCGCCCAATGGGCTCAGCGCTTCGCGCAAAAGGCGCCCGACCTCGCATTCCGCATCTGGCCCGACATCGGCGATCCCAAGGCCGTCCGCTATCTCGCCGCATGGCAGCCGCCGGACGACCCGGTCGCACTGCTGCCGAACCTCGAGGTCGTGTTCTCGGTGGGCGCCGGCATCGACCAGTTCGACCTGTCGAGCGTGCCCGCACATATCCCCGTCGTGCGGATGATCGAGCCGGGCATCGTCGAAGGCATGGTCGAATACGTGACGCAGGCGGTGCTGACGATCCACCGCGACCTGTTCGACTACGCGGCGCAACAGCGCGCGCAGGTGTGGCGCGAGAAGCCGGTGCGCGCGGCCGCGTCGCGCCGCGTCGGCGTGCTCGGCATCGGCACACTGGGGCAGGCCGTGCTCGACATGCTGCGCCGCTTCGGTTTTCCGTGCGCCGGCTGGAGCCGCACCCCGCGCACGCTCGACGGCGTCGACTGCTACGCGGGCGACGCCGCGCTCGATGCGTTCCTCGCCCGCACCGACATCCTGATCTGCCTGCTGCCGCTCACCGGGAGCACGCGCGGGCTGCTCGGCGCGCGCGTGTTCGACGCCCTGCCGGCCGGCGCATCGCTCGTGCAGGTCGGGCGCGGCCCGCAGCTCGACGCGGCCGCGCTGCTCGCGGCGCTCGACAGCGGCCGGCTAGACAGTGCGATCCTCGACGTGACCGAACCGGAGCCGCTTCCGGCAGGCCACCCGTTCTGGACGCATCCGCGCATCCGGATCACGCCGCACATTGCCAGCGCAACGCGGCCCGGCACCGCGGTGGACGCCGTGCTCGCAAACATCGCGCGCCATCGCGCAGGACAGCCGATGATCGGCGTGGTCGACCGCGCCCGCGGCTACTGACTCGCGCCCCGCCCAGCGAAACGCGCAGCAGAAAATGCGGAAGCGTCCCGTGCAAACGCCGTGTTCATACGTTTCAGGCCGCAAATTGAAGGCGCATGCGGATTTCTCGCCCGGTAGCATGAACTCACCGCTGACAACCGACCAGAGTCCCGCCCCGCCATGAACCAAGCCGAGCTGATCGAAGCCGATCGTCAACACCTGATCCACCCCGTCGTCAACTATCGCGCGCACGAGTCGCGCGGCGTCACCGTCCTCGATTCCGCGGAAGGCGTGTTCTTGCGCGACGCCGACGGCCATACGCTGCTCGACGCATTCTCGGGCCTGTGGTGCGTCAACGTCGGCTACGGCCGCGACAGCATCGTCAAGGCCGCCGCCGACCAGATGGCGAAGCTGCCGTACGCGACCGGCTATTTTCATTTCGGCTCGCAACCCGCGATCGAGCTGGCCGACCGGCTCGCGTCGCTCGCGCCGCCGTCGCTGAACCGCGTGTACTTCACGCTCGGCGGCTCGGATGCGATCGACTCCGCCGTGCGTTTCATCACGCACTACTTCAACGCGACCGGCCGCCCGTCGAAGAAACAGATGATCGCGCTCGAACGCGGGTATCACGGTTCATCGTCGATCGGTGCCGGCCTCACCGCGCTGCCGGCGTTCCACCGCCACTTCGACCTGCCGCGCGCGGACCAGCACCATATTCCGTCGCCCTACCCGTACCGCCACCCGCTCGGCGACGATCCGCAGGCGCTGATCGCCGCGTCGGTCGCCGCACTCGAGGCCAAGGTCTCGGAACTCGGCGCGGACAACGTCGCGGCGTTCTTCTGCGAGCCCGTGCAGGGCTCCGGCGGCGTGATCGTGCCGCCGGCCGGCTGGCTGCGTGCGATGCGCGACGCATGCCGGCGCCTCGGCATCCTGTTCGTCGCCGACGAGGTGATCACCGGCTTCGGCCGCACCGGGCCGCTGTTCGCGTGCGAGGCCGAACGGGTCGACCCGGACCTGATGACCGTCGCGAAGGGGCTGACCGCCGGCTACGCGCCGATGGGCGCAGTGCTGATGTCCGACGAAATCTACGAAGGCATTGCGGGCAGCCGGTCGGAGTCGGCCGTGGTCGGACACGGCTACACGTATTCCGCTCATCCGGTCAGCGCGGCGATCGGCCTCGAGGTGCTGAAGCTCTATCACGAAGGCGGCGTGCTCGCGAACGGCCAGGCGATGGCGCCGCGCTTTGCCGCGGGGCTCGACGCGCTGCGCGCCCATCCGCTCGTCGGCGATGCGCGTTCCATCGGCCTTCTCGGCGCGCTCGAACTGGTGGCCGACAAGGCGCGCAAGACGCGCTTCGACCCGGCGCTCGACTTGTCCGACAAGATTGCCGCAGCAGCGTACGCGAACGGCGTGGTGTTCCGCGCATTCAGCGACGGCGTGCTCGGTTTCGCGCCGGCACTGAGCTTCACCGCGGGCGAGTTCGACCTGCTGTTCGAACGCGTGCGCAAGACGCTCGACGACGTGCTGGCCGATGCGGCCGTGCAGCGCGCGCTGGACGTCGCGCAAACGCAGCCAGCATGAGCCCGGTAAGGGAAGCCCGGCTTGTGGCGGCCATCGTTCGACTCTAAAGTAACCAGACATTCCATTTTCGCCTTTTCACGTGAACATTACGGACAGCAAGCTGGATCGCATCGACCTGCGCATCCTCTCCCAGTTGCAAAAACGCGGCCGCATGACCAACGTCGAACTGGCCGATGCGGTCGGGCTGTCGCCCAGTCCGTGCCTGATCCGGGTGAAGCGGCTCGAGAAGGCCGGCTACATCGGCGGCTACGGCGCGCACATCCAGCTCGAGAAACTCGGCGACGTGCAGGTCGTGTTCACCGAGGTCACGCTGGCCGACCACCGTCGCGAGGACTTCGACCGTTTCGTCGCGGCGATCCGCAACGTCGACGAGATTGTCGAGTGCCACCTCGCGAGCGGTGGCTACGACTATCTGCTGAAGTTCATCACACGCAGCGTGAGCCATTACCAGACGATCGTCGAAGGGCTGCTCGAGCAGAACATCGGCATCGAGAAGTATTTCAGTTACGTGATCATCAAGTCGCCGTTCGTCAAACGGCACTATCCGCTCGAATCGCTGTTCGGCGAACGTCACTGACGGTCGGTGTGCGCCCCTGCAACGCGGCAGCCCGCTGTCCGCGCGCGGGGAGTCGCGCGCCCGCACCGCCGGGGGCGTCGCTGGATCGCTTCATCCAGGGACCTGCCATGCCGCTTACACTGACCCGAACCGAACTCCTGCGCTCCACCAACCTGATCGACGGCACGTGGCGCGACGCGCTCGACGGCGCTCGCTTCGACGTCACCGATCCGGCGACGCTCGAGACCGTCGCCCATGCCCCTGATAGCGGCGCGGCCGACGCGCGCGCCGCGACCGACGCGGCCGCACGTGCGCTGCCAGCATGGCGCGCGACGCCCGCTCGCGAACGGGCCGCCATCCTGCGGGCGTGGCACGCTTCGATCGTCGCGCACACCGACGATCTCGCGAAGCTGATGTCGCGCGAACAGGGCAAGCCGCTCGCCGAGGCGCGCGGCGAAGTCGCCTACGGCGCATCGTATGTGCTGTGGTTCGCGGAAGAAGCAACGCGCACGTACGGCGACATCATTGCGCAGCAGCAGCGGGGCAAGCGGCTGAGCGCGGTCAAGGAGCCGATCGGCATCGTCGCCGCGATCACGCCGTGGAATTTCCCGCTCGCTATGATCGCGCGCAAGATCGCGCCCGCGCTCGCAGTTGGCTGCACGGTGGTCGCGAAGCCTGCGGAGGACACGCCGCTGACCGCGCTCGCGCTCGCGTTCCTTGCGCAGGAAGCCGGCGTGCCGCCCGGTGTGCTGAACATGATCGCCGCGTCGCGCGAGCGCGGCATCGACGCGGTAGCCGACTGGCTCGCCGACGGCCGCGTGCGCAAGATCACGTTCACCGGATCGACGCCCGTCGGCAAGCTGCTCGCGCGTGAGTCGGCCGCGACGCTGAAGAAGCTCTCGCTCGAGCTCGGCGGCAATGCGCCGTTCATCGTGTTCGACGACGCCGAGCTCGATGCCGCGGTCGACGGATTGATGGCGGCCAAGTTCCGCAACGGCGGCCAGACCTGCGTGTCGCCCAATCGCGTGTACGTGCAGGCCGGCATCTACGATGCGTTCGCCGAGAAGCTCGCCGCGCGTGTGGCAGAGCTGAAGGTTGCGCCCGCGACCGATCCGGCCGCGCAGATCGGCCCGATGATCAACGCACGCGCGGTCGACAAGATCGCGCGCCATGTCAGCGACGCCATCGAGCGCGGCGCACGCGTGCTCACGGGCGGCAAGCGTCTGCCCGAACTCGGGCCGAACTACTACGCGCCGACGGTGCTCGCCGACGCCACCGCCGACATGCAGCTCACCTGTGAGGAAACCTTCGGTCCGGTCGCCGCGCTGTTTCCGTTCGACACGGAGGACCAGGCCGTCAACGCCGCGAACGACACGCCGTTCGGGCTCGCTGCGTATTTCTACACGCAGGACTTAAGGCGGATCGCACGCGTGTCGGCGCGGCTCGAAACGGGCATCGTCGGGATCAACGAGGGTGCGCTCGCGAGCGAGGCCGCGCCGTTTGGCGGCGTGAAGGAATCGGGCTACGGCCGCGAAGGCTCGCGCTATGGCCTCGACGATTACCTGTCGATCAAGTACCTGTGCCAGGGCGGACTCGACTGACTCGCGCCGCCGCGAACGGGGCGCCGCCGTCGGCCACGCTCCACTCACCATCGATGAAGGACCGGTTCGGACTTCCTGCTTGCATCCGGTGAGTAATGGAGAATTCATTGCAGGGTGTCCTTGAGCCGGTACCACGCTCCGACGAACGGCAGAAACCAGGGCTTTCCGAAGTGACCGGGAATCGCCGGCCAGTCGAAGCCTTTCCACGGATTGAGATCGGCGCGTCCGTCCATGATCTCCGCCATCAGCGTGCCCATCAGCGTCGCCATGTGCGTGCCGTGGCCGCTGTAGCCCATCGAGTAATACACGCCGTCGCGCTCGCCCGCGCGCGGCAGCCGGTTGACCGTCATGTCGACCATCCCGCCCCAGCAGTAGTCGATGCGCACCCCGGCCAGTTCGGGAAACACGGCGGCCATCTGCTTTCGCAGGATCAACCCGCTCTTTTCATCCGAACGCGGATTCGACGTCGCGAATCGCGCCCGCCCGCCGAACAGCATCCGGTTGTCGGGCGTCACGCGAAAGAAATTGACGAAGTTCTTCGTGTCAGTGACCATCCGGCGAGTCGGCAGCAAGCGGTCGAGCAGCTCGCGTGGCAACGGCTCGGTGACAATGATGAACGCGCCAACCGGCACGATCCTGCGGCGAATCCAGCCGAACGGCCCCACCTGCGAGATGCCGCTTGCGAGCAGCACCTGACGCGCACGGATCTCGCCGAGCGGCGTTTGCGCCGCGTATGTGCCGCCCGCTTGCCGCTTCAAGCCGAGAACCGGCGCATGCTCGATAAAGTGCGCGCCGCGCGCTTGGGCAGCGTTCGCGAGTCCACGCACATAGCGGCCAACGTGCATCCCGGCACTCTTCCTGAAGATCAACCCGCCGTGATAGCGGTCCGAGCCGATCTCGTCACGAAGCTCTGCCGCTGTCACGAGGCACGTATCAGGGTCCACGCTCGCGGCAAGCAACGCGTGACTGCGCGCGAGCTTATCGAAATGCTCGGGCTTCGCCGCGAGCTTGAGCTTTCCGCTGCGAACGAAATCACAGTCGATCGACTCCTCCCTGACCAGCCGCTCGACCCTATCGACACCCGCGTCGAACGCGAGATACAGCCGGTTAGCGAGTTCCGTGCCGATGCGCTGCGACAGCGACGCGTAATCCTGCGCGAAGCCGTTGTTGCACATGCCGCCATTGCGGCCCGACGCCGCCTGCCCCACGGTCCCTGCTTCGCAGACGATCACGCGCGCGCCTTTCCTGGCCAGCGCCAATGCGGCCGCCGAGCCCGTGATTCCGCCGCCCATTACCACCACGTCGCAACTTCCGCCAGGCAGCTCCGACGAGCGGCTCACGAATGGCGCGCACGTATCAAGCCAGTAGGAACCGAAATGCATGACAAACTCCAGAGCTGGCGGACTGGTGCCTGGCACAGCATGATCTGTTATCCGAAATGTTGGAGTAGCACCGCAAGCGCAACCGCTCGGGCTATACGACTGCAACCGCCTCGATCTCGATCTTCAGACCGAAGTGCAGTGCCGGAACCGGCACGACGGCGCGAGCAGGTTTCGCATCGCCGGCCCAGCGCGCGTAGATCTCGTTGAAACTCGCCCAATGCCCGACATCGACGATATAGACGCGGACCTGGGTCAGTTTCTTGATGTCGCTGCCTGCACCGACAAGCGCGGAAGACAGATTTGCCAATACCTGCCTGGCCTGCGCTTCAAAAGAGCTATCCGTGAGTTTTCGGCCGGTCGCGTCGATCGGGAGTTGACCCGATACAAAAACGAGGCCATTTGCAATTGAAACGTGACTGTAGTGGCCGCCCGGCGTTGCCAGCCCAGCGGGGTTCATCGTTCGAGGGTACTGCGTACCGTGTTGATACTTATCCATGAAGGCCACTTTAAAGAATGAACCGGCTGGCCGCTGCGCCGTGCCAGCCGGGAAGGCTGTCAGTTTCAGAGTCGCCTCGCCAGTCCGCCTGCAGTGTGGATGGCTCACGGCGGTTGCCAGCTGATGCGACGTACTATAGAAATAAATATCTTCGTCGTGTTTAATATCTGATGAATCCGTCGTTAGCGAGTTCTTAATGCTTCAACTGGAAGACATGCAGCTGCTCCGTGCGCTTGGCGTATCAAAGTCGCTTGCGGCAGCCGCCAGGTTACTGGATCTTACGCCGCCCGCGGTTACGGTACGTCTTCAGCGCATTGAAGAACGCATCGGGGTGAGCCTTGCGACACGCGCAGCCCGAGGCATTTCTCTCACTGACGAAGGCCACCGCCTCGTTCAGGAAGCGATCGAAATCCTGGAGCGGATCGAGTCCATTGCGTCCCGCGTCTCGGGAGAGGCAAGCGGTGTGAGCGGCCATTTGCGCGTCGTAGCACCGTTCGGGTTCGGCAGGGAATATGTCGCGCCGCTCGTCCGGGACCTGCATCGCTCGCATCCCAATCTGGGGATTTCGCTCGTTTTGTTCGAAAGTCCGCTCGCTGCCGCGTCGGGCGCCGACGTGGTCATTTCAATCGGCCACATCAAAGGATCCTCCTGGGTAGGACATTACCTGGCCCCGAACGAGCGCTTCCTCTGCGCGAGCCCCGCCTTTGCGGATAGCCTGTCACAGCTCAAGCATCCGTCCGAACTCACCCGGCACGCGTACCTGACGCTACGAGAAAACGATGAAGACGTGACGCGTCTGCGTTTCAGTCAATACGACGCTAAGGGCAAACGCGTAAGCCAGGCCGTAACGGTTCGGCTAAACAGCACTTTGTCTTCGAACGACGGCACCGTGGTGAGGGACTGGGCGGTTGACGGCCTCGGAGTTGTCGCGCGATCCGAATGGGATTGCGCACGGCTGATCACCGAGGGAAAGCTGAAGCGCGTGTTGCCGGCATGGCGCCTTGAACCCGCACCGGTAATAGCGCTGACGCCCACGCGTCAGGGCTTGACCATCCGTCAGCGCGTGTTTCTGGAAGCCGCGAAGCAAGCCTTCGACCCAGTGCCCTGGCGGAATTGACGCAGCATTGAACGTTGCTTAAAGGTGGATTTATCGGTCATTAAGCACAAGTTCGCAGCGAACTCCTATAGTGGCTTTTCTTCACGCGCGAGGTCGGCATCGAACACCGATCGCGCGAATAATCGTCAGGAGCCACAGATGAACCTGGAGTCATTGAACACCCCCGCGGCGTTGATCGATGTCATGCGCATGCACCGCAACATCGAACGGATGCAGCGACGCATGAATGCGCTCGGCGTGAAATTCAGGCCGCACGTCAAGACAACCAAATGCGAGCAGGTGGTCAAGGCGCAAATGGATGCTGGCGCACAAGGTATCACCGTGTCCACGCTCAAGGAAGCCGAA
This sequence comes from Paraburkholderia sp. JHI2823, assembly GCF_038900695.1. Lineage (NCBI taxonomy): Bacteria > Pseudomonadati > Pseudomonadota > Betaproteobacteria > Burkholderiales > Burkholderiaceae > Paraburkholderia > Paraburkholderia sp. JHI2823. The sequence goes on from NZ_JAYMRY010000048.1 coordinate 31,196, forward strand.
CAATTTTTGGCACGCGGCATCCGCGACATCGTATACGCTGTGGGCATGGCCCCGACGAAACTCCCGCAGGCACTGGCGCTGCGCCGGCAAGGCTGCGACCTGAAGATCGTTGCCGATAGCGTCGTATGCGCCGAAGCCATCGTTGCATTCGGGCGGGAACACAATGAACGGTTCGACGTGTGGATCGAGATCGACGTGGATGGCCATCGCTCGGGCATTGCGCCCGAAGATGACACACTTCTCGCAGTCGCCGCCACGCTTTCCAACGGCGGAATGCATCTCGGCGGCGTCCTGGCCCATGCGGGTTCCAGCTATGACTATGACACGCACGAGGATCTCGTCCGCATCGCCGAACAGGAACGTGCGGGCTGTGTGCGCGCCGCCGAGCGCATTCGCGCGGCCGGCCTGCAGTGTGACGTCGTCAGCATCGGATCGACGCCGACAGCGCTAGCCGCCGAACACCTGGAAGGCGTGACGGAAGTTCGCGCAGGCGTCTATGTGATGTTCGATCTCGTCATGCATAACGTGGGCGTCAACGACACGTCCGAGATTGCATTGAGCGTATTGACTACGGTCATCGGCCACCAACGCGAGAAAGGCTGGGCCATCGTCGATGCGGGCTGGATGGCTATGAGCCGCGACCGGGGTACCCACCGCCAGAAGCGCGATTTTGGCTACGGCCTCGTCTGCCTCGAAAACGGGGAGGTGCGAGGCGACTATCTGATGAGCGGCGCGAACCAGGAGCACGGCATAGTGTCCCGGTCAGGAACGCCCGATCATGAGATCGAGCAGCGCTTCCCAATCGGGACACGCCTGCGCATCCTGCCCAACCACGCGTGTGCCACCGGCGCGCAGCATCCCGCCTATCACGCCGTCGGTCCCGACGGAAGAGTCGAAACCTGGCCACGCTTTTATGGCTGGTAAGACGAACGGTGGCGCGTGATTCAACGGCATGTTCACTGTCCTCGATGAGCCTGAATCATCCCTTCGCCGAGCCGCACTCGCCAGCGGTGCTATTGCTGTGCCAGGTCGAATATCCGGCTCATCGCTATCCACTTCTGTCCGGACGGCGTCCACGGTGTGGGCGCCTGAAACTGCCACATCAACGTTTCCCACCGCTGGACCACGGGGTTATTTTTAGCAGCGGTCGCCATCCTGCCAGCGTCATATATTCTGTCGTCTGTTTCCATCACCATGAGCAATCGGGTTCCCAGACGGTAAATCTCCATGTCCACAACGCCATGGCCTCGTATGTGCTGGATCACTTCAGGCCAAACCTGGCGGTGAAGTTCTTCATAACGGGCAATAAGCTCAGGATCTTCTTTCAGATCCAGCGCGAAGCAGTAACGCACGATCACTCCTGTTTAAAATGCCGCAGTCATCCAGCTGGGGTCACGCCTTGCGTGGCCTGTTTCCGCATGGCGTTCCCTGCATGCTGTCAAATGAATCGCACACTTCATCCCTCTCAATCTGCATCGCTAACTGTTAGTGCCCCGGGCGTCGCCCGTTACATGATCGCCCCCTGCAGCCAGGGAACGAACTCGCGATCACCGATTCCGTTTTCCTCGCTGCACGTTCGCCTTCCCGATGCAACTTCCAGAATGAACCGGAACAATTGCATCCCTGCTTCCTCGACGCTCAGACGACCGTCGACGATGTCACCGCTGTTGAAGTCCATGTCCGAGCGCATTCGCTCGAACAGGTCCGTGGTGGTTGCAATCTTGATGGTGGGAGCCGGCCTGGAACCGAAGACTGAGCCGCGTCCAGTCGTAAAGCAGATCAGGTTGGCCCCTCCCGCGATCTGCCCCGTTGCGGACACCGGGTCGTAGCCCGGCGTGTCCATGAATACGAGGCCGCTTTCAGATACCGGCTCAGCGTAGTCGTAGACCGCATTCAGTGCGGTGCCGCCTGCTTTCGAGACTGCTCCCAGTGACTTTTCAAGGATCGTTGTAATGCCACCTGCCTTGTTGCCGGGCGACGGATTGTTGTTCATTTCGCCGCCATTTTCCGCCGCGTAGCGTTCCCACCAGCGCAACTTCCCGAGCAGACGCTCGGCGACGTCATCCGACGCTGCCCGTGCCGTCAGCAGATGCTCTGCTCCGTAAATCTCCGGCGTCTCCGACAGGATTGCGGTGCCGCCATTACGTGCGATCAGGTCGACCGCCACACCGAGCGCGGGATTGGCGGTGATTCCCGAATACCCGTCCGAACCGCCGCACTGCAGCCCGATTTTCAGCCGCGCCACAGGTACTGTTGTGCGCACGGCCCGATCTGCCATTTCGAGCAGGTCGTGTACGACCTTTACTCCACGCGTCACCGCCTCGCGCACACCGCCTGCGTCCTGGATGACGAGCGTTCGGATCGACCCTTCGTGGCGCGCTCGCAACGATGCCGCGAGATCTTCGACCTGATTGACCTCGCAACCCAGTCCGACGAACAGCACGGCCGCAAAATTGGGATTGCGCGCATAACCGGCCAGTGTCCGACGCAATATCGCAATTCCGTCGCCGGAAGCGGACATCCCGCATCCGCTCTGGTGCGTAGTCGCGACAACACCGTCCACGTTTTTGAAGGCCTCCATGGGTGCGCCCTTGAACGCATCCGCTATCGCATGGCAAACACTGGCCGAGCAGTTCACGCTCGCGATAACGCCGATGTAATTGCGCGTTCCGACCTGACCGTCCGGCCGCACGAATCCCTCAAACGTGTCGAAAGGGCCCATCTCCGCAGCACGAAGCGCCGTTTCGTGGCCCGACTGCCCGCTCTCGTGACGTTCAGGCATGCCGACGTTGTGTACGTGAACGTGCTCGCCCGCAGCGATGTCGCATAGCGCAACCCCGATCGTCTGCCGATACTTTGTCACCGACGCGCCGCAGGCGATGTTCCGTATGGCCACCTTGTGACCGGCAGGCACAGGCGTCAAGACGTGAACCTGTTGCCCATTCGCATCGATCTGCGTGCCTGCATCCAGCGCACGAAGCGCAACGGCAACGTTGTCTTCACGGTGAAGCACCAGAACTGTCTCCACGTTCATGATTCACGCCTCCCTTCTGCAGCGTCCAGGCGGTTCTGCGCGGCCAGCATGCTTCGCAGGCGCGGCTGTGTAGAAGTAAGCGATAACGAGTCCGCGAGTTCGATCAACGGCTTGACTCGCCGTCTGATCTTTTCTTCGTGATTGGTCGCAATGTCCGCGATACGATGCGCCAGCCAGGGATTGAGCAGACGGTCGCGCACACTTTCGATGTAGCGCTCCGCGGCAGTGCGCAGGCCCATTGCGTCGAACACCGGCAAGACCTCCTCGTGCCAGATTCCCTCGATACCGTCCCGAAGTCGGGGATCGCTCATCGCCACCAGCACCGTTTCGTTCGACGGGCGGCGCTCGTTGATCCACTGATCCGCGAGCCAGCTGTGGCCGAGATTGAGAAAGAAGAGCTTCAGACGCTCATGGGTACGCAGGTCGTCCGTCACCACAATCTGCTCGTGCACACACGGCAACTCCATGCCCGTACGCCGCTCGATGGCCCATAGCGCATACGGTTCCGCGATCGCGCCGACCGGGTCGATCGGCTCGGACACGATCCGGTCGACCAGTGAGTTCACCCAGACGCAGCTATGCTCCAGATACCCGATAAACGTCGCCGGCATTTCCCATTGCCGTGCCACGCCGAGCACGATATCGCGAAGCGTGTTGCCATTGTTTTCGACAAGCTCGCACGGAAAGATCGACACACCCTCATCGGGACGCACCTGCCAACGTGCATGCAGGAGAACCAGCAGCTTCACCGGAAAGCTGTGCGGCACCTGTTCGTCGCCGACAAGCATGTCCGCCGAATCCCGGTCGTCAAGCCGGTAACCGGCATCGCCCGTGTTCGAGACAATGACCCGCACCTGCTCGATCATGACACGACGAATGTGTGCCCAGTCGAGATCGGCGATCCACCCCTTCTGGACGGCGTGGCAATCGACGACGCGATCGACCGCCACACTGCCTTCCCTGCCCCGAATGCGGACCGGATAACTGCGTGAATGCGCAAGCGCTGAAATACGCGCTCGACTCGACGGATTGCCCGTGGTCTGCACAACGCCGATTCCGCCAATCGCGTCGCCGCGCTCAAGGGCCTGCGATACGAAAAAGGCGACATGGGCCAGTAGAAACCGGCTGGTGCCGAACTGAAGAATGGGTGTGCTCATGCCGCCTGTCCTGATTGCTTCGCAGTGCAATTCAACATTCGACCAACGCCTTGACAACGGTCTGCCCCGGTTCCAGCAATCGAGGAAATGCGTCGGGCACTTCGTCAAGCCGCATGCGGTGCGTATTCAACGCCTGGTCAGGAATGCGGCCCGCGCGCATCGCCTCCAGCACGGTTTCGAAGTCGGTGGCGGTAGCGTTGCGGCTGGCAAGCAACGTGGTCTCGCGCTTATGAAATTCCGGATCGGAGAATGTCACCTGCCCCGGCACGATCGAGATGAGGGTGTATTTGCCGCCATGTGCGACAAAGGCAAAGCCGCGGTTCATCGCGTCGATGTTGCCGGTCGCGTCAAACACCGCATCGAAGAACTCGCCATCCGTGAGCGATGCGAGTTGCGCCACGTCGTCCGGGCCCACCGCGACCGTCGCATCGACGCCCAGCTGCGACTTGCAGAATTCGAGGCGGTCCGCGCGCGTGTCCAGACAAACGACCGTCGCACCGCGCAGCCTCGCAAAGATCATCGCAGCCATGCCAATCGGGCCAGCCCCGACCACGAGTACCCGTTGGCCGCGCGACACATCGGCACGCCGCACGGCATGTGCGCCGATGGCAAGAAATTCGAGCATGGCCGCCTGATCGAGCGACACGCCTTGCGCCTTGTGCACGAACTGCGCAGGCACGCTGAGATACTCGGTCAGTGCGCCATCGCGATGCACACCCAGCACCTGAATGTTGACGCAGCAGTTCGTCTTGCCTTGACGGCATGCGACGCAGTGTCCGCACGACAGATAGGGCATGACGTACACGCCGTCGCCAGCCGCGAGCCCCGAGTCAGGGTCCGCCTCGACGACCACTGCGGACAGTTCATGACCCATCACGCGCGGGTATTGGAGGTAGGGTTGATTGCCGGTAAAAATATGCAGATCGGTACCGCAAATCCCGACACGGCTGACGCGCATCAGTACTTCGCCGTCACCCCGCGCGGGTAAATCGCGCTCCTCGGCGCGCAGCACCCCGGGCGATTCGCAGATCACGCTAAGCATGTTGATGTCCTCTCGGTCAGGTCAGGTATGGTGGCTCGGTGTGCACGATAGATCGCATCCAGGTCGCGTGGAGGGCAGTGACAGTAGTCGTGCGCGGCGTCATTGACGACTCCCGGGGACGGGCGCATCTGGGGCGATCAGTCCTTCCTGGCCAAGCGCGCCCCAGAAGTCCGCCGGCACCGGTTGTTCGAGCCATGCGATGTTCTGCTGCAGCTGGGAAACGCTACGCGCACCGATCACGCAGGAAACGACAGCGTCATGCGCGAATGGAAACTGCAGCGCCGCTGCAGGAAGTGGAACGTCGAAGCGCTCACATAGCGCGGAAAGGCGACGCACCTTTGCGACGACTTCGGCGGGCGCTTCCGAATAATTGAACTTGCCGTTGCCAGCGAGTATTCCGGAATTGAATACCCCGCCCACGACGACACCTGTGCCAAGGCGGGCGCAGCGATCGAGCAGCGGCTTCAGCGCACCCTGTTCGAGCAGGGTGTACCGGCCGGCCAGCAGAATGACGTCGAGCGGCGCTTCGTTCAATGCATCAACGGCGACTTCCCACTCGTTGACGCCAAGACCGACGGCGCGGACTTCGCCGCCTGCGCGTAGCGCTTCGAGCGCACGAAACCCACCGCCGGCCGTAAGCTGGCTCCAGTAGTGCGTATGTCGGTCGCCGTGGGTCAGACTGCCGATGTCATGAACATACAGGATATCGATTTGCGCGAGGCCGAGGCGCTGCTGGCTGTCTTCGTACGAGCGCATGATGCCCTCGTAGCTGTAGTCAAACACGGGGCGAAACGGCAACGGTTCGGCCCAGCCATCCTCACCGGGCTGGACGCCGACATCGGGGCGCATCAAACGCCCGACTTTCGTGCTCAATCTGAAAGCGCTGCGCTGGCGCGCCGCGAGTGCCTGCCCGACGCGCCGCTCGGAGAGCGTATAGCCGTAATACGGCGCGGTATCGAAGTAGCGCAGGCCTGCGGACCAGGCGGCGTCGACCAATGCGCAGGCATCGGTGGCCGACATGGCACGGTAGAGCCCGCCAAGCTGGGAGCAGCCAACGCCAAGCCTGGTCAGTTCGAGGCCACTGCGCGCCAAGGCGCGTTTGTCGGAAGCGTTCATAAACCGGGGAGGCAGGTGTCAGGGAAATACCGTGAAGGCTCCCTGCGACGAGCCAAAAGGCTTCGTCGCAGATCGGCCACCATCAGTAAAGGACGTTCTTCGCTTCCTGGGAGTCGAGGTTCGGTTTGTCGACCATGACGACACCGGTATCGACGAGCTTCGCAACGGGCTTGTGCTCGATGACGCCGACCACCGTCTGGATTCCCTTGTTCCCCATCTGCCACGACCCCTGAACGGCGATCGCCTGGATGGTGCCGTCGCGAACGAAGCCTTGCAGATCCTCATTGCCATCGAAGCCGACCGCCACCAGCTTGCCAGCCTTTCCTGCCTGCTTGAGCGCGCGTCCCATGCCGACCGCGGTCGGTTCGTTCGCGCCGAAGATGCCCTTCAGATCCGGATTCGCGGACAGCACATCGGTCGTCTGATTCAGCGCAGTCGCCATCTGCGACTGCGAGTAATAAGGTCCGACGATCTGCAGCTTCGAATGGGCCGCGATGTATTTGCGGAACCCGCCTACCCGGCCAATTTCCGATCCGGCGCCAGGCACGTACGACATGACTGCAATCTTGCCCGTCTGCCCTACGCGATCTATCAATGCCTTGGCGCAGAGTTCGCCCGCCTTCTCGTTGTCGGTCGAGAGGAACGATTGATAGTACGGTTTGCCCGAGTCCGAAATGGCCGAGTCGATCAGCACCACCGGGATATGTGCTTCCCAGGCTTTCTTGATGGCAGGCACGAGAGCGTCGGGATCGGAAGGCGCCAGCACGATACCTGCCACGTGCCGGTTGACCGCGTTCTCGACCATGTTCACCTCGTCGGCGATATCCGACTCGGCGGCCGGCCCCTGGAAGGTCATCGTATAGCCCTTCGCTTCCGCAACCGCCGCGTTCGCGCCCTTCTGCACGTTCTGCCAGTAGTTCGAGTTGACCGTCTTGACGATCACGGCGATCTCGCCGCCTGCAGCGTAGGCGCCGGTACTGAACGCTGCACACAACATCGCCGATACCGTCAGTAAGGAAAGCTTTCGCATGTCTCGCTCCTCTCTTGTGGTTGAACTTCGTGTGGTGGTTGAACTACGAGTGATTACCGCTTGCGATTGCGCAACTGGTCGATCCAGACAGTGCCGAGAATGACGACGCCGATGATGATCTGCTGGATGAAACTCGATACGCCGTTCATGTTGAGTCCGTTGCGCAGGACGCCGATGACGAACGACCCGATTGCCGTTCCCGAGATCGTCCCCACACCGCCCATCAGCGAAGTGCCGCCGATGACCGAGCTGGCAATCGCGTCGAGCTCGTACATGACACCCTCGTTGGGTTGCCCGGTGACGAGTCGGGACATCAACACACAGCCCGTCACTCCGGCCATGGCACCGGAGAGGACGTACGTGAAAAGCGTCACGCCCTGAACGTTCACGCCGGAAAGCCGCGCCGCTTCCGCGTTCGAGCCCACCGCGTAGATGTGGCGGCCAAGCGAGGTCTTTGACAGCAACACGGAGACCGCGACGAACACGACGATCATGATGACGACCGGAAACGGAATACCCGGAAACGTCGTGTCCGGAAATCCGTCCGCACCGATATGGGAGACGCGAAACAGCGCCCCGTTTCCGAGTGCTCCAAACGCGTCGCCGAGATCCGAAACCGGGCGGGCGCCGGTGATCTGCAGCGCCAGCCCCCGCGCGACGAGCATCATGCCCAATGTCGCAATGAACGGCGGCAGTCTCATACGCGTCACGCAGATTCCGTTTACCGTCCCGCACAGCGCGCCGACCAGCACGCCGCAGAGCATCGCGACCGGCACGGGCGCGCCACCCTTTGTCAGGAGTGCTGCGGAAACTCCCGCGAGTGCAAGAACGGAGCCGACCGAGAGGTCGATGCCGCCGGTTATGATGACGCACGTAGCCGCAACGCCCAGGTAGGCGATGGACGTCACCTGCAGGCAGACGGTCATCAGATTGCCTACCGAGAAGAATGCCGAACTCGTCACAGAAAATGCCGCCAGGAGCACGACCAGGCTGCCCAATGCTGCAAACTTCTGGATAAGGTCGCGGCGCCGTTGCTGGGCGGTCTGCCTGGCGGCCTGAGTCGATTCGGATGTCATTTCAAGCATGGGCGCGCCCCGAAGCGTAGTGCATGATTTCCTCCTGACTGGTATGTGCGGTTTCGAGAACGGCAGTCATGCGACCCTCATGGAAGACGGCAATCCGATCCGTCATGCCGAGCAGTTCAGGCAGCTCGGAACTGATCAGCACGACCCCGACGCCGTCTGCGGCAAGCCGGTCCATCAACCCGTAAATGGCGAACTTCGCGCCAACGTCGATACCGCGTGTCGGCTCGTCGAAAAACAGGATCTTTGAGCCACGATAGAGCCACTTTCCGATCACGACCTTTTGCTGGTTGCCGCCGGAAAGATTGCGCACGATCTGATTGACCGATGGCGTCCGGATCGCCAGCTCCTTGACGTATCGTTCGGCGATCTGGTGCTCCTCCCGAAAGCGCAGGAAGCCCGTGCGCGACGCAATGGCGCGCACGTTTGCCAGCGTGATGTTCGCGGCAACCGGCATCATCAGCGCCAGGCCCTCCTTCTTCCGGTCTTCGGACAGATAGGCGAGACCGTGCCGGATGGCCTCCCGCGGTGAGCGGATGCTCACCGGCTGACCATGAAGCGTGATCGTTCCGCTATCCAGCCTGTCAGCGCCGAAGATTGCGCGCGCAACCTCCGTGCGGCCCGCGCCTATGAGGCCGGCAAATCCGAGAATCTCGCCTCTGCGCAGCTCGAAAGAGACCGGGCCGAACACACCGTTTCGGCGCAGATCCTTCACGCTCAGGAGCACCTCTTCGGCAGGCGACGATTGCCTGGCCGGATAGGCGTCCTCGAGCGAGCGACCGACCATGCGCGCAACGATGTCGTTGACGCTCAGCGCGGCGAAGTCATCGGTCGAGATGTGGCGGCCATCGCGCAGAACCGTCACGCGGTCGACAATGTGCGCCATCTCGTCGAGCCGATGCGAAATGTAGAGAATCGCCACGCCCGCTGCGCGTAGTTCCTTGATGATCCTGAATAGCTGGACCGTTTCCGATTCCGTGAGGGACGACGTCGGCTCGTCCATGATCAGCACCTGAGCGTCGAGCGAAAGCGCCTTGGCGATTTCGACCATCTGCTGCTGCGCGATCGGGAGCGTCCCGACCAGCGTCGTGGGCGCCACATCCAGCCCGATGCGTGCCAGACAACGCGTGGCATCCGCGTTGAGCCTGCGTGTGTCGACGAAGGGTCCGCGTTTGGGCTCGCGTGCCAGATAGAGGTTTTCCGCCACGCTCAGATGCGGCACCAGGTTCAGTTCCTGATGAATGATCGCGATGCCTGCGCGCTGCGCTTCGGCAGTCGAGAGGAACTGCACGGCCTCGCCGCGATAGCGGATCACGCCCGCGTCCGGGCGGTATTGCCCGCTGATGATCTTCATCAGCGTGGACTTGCCCGCCCCGTTTTCGCCGCAAATGGCGTGGACTTCACCGCAGCGCAGATCGAGGTTGATGCCATCGAGCGCGATCACGCCCGGGAAGCGCTTTCCGATACCTTCGAGGCGAAGGATTTCCTCGTTCGATAGCTTGCGGGGGTCTGCGTCCAGGCTGGACAGACCGGTGGGCACGCTCATCTCGTCTCCTTTAACGGGCCAACCTGGCTTCGCGCTGGTCAGTCCAATTGGGACGGATTAGACGGCAAACTCTGGATTTGGTCAAGCCAATATGATTTATGTAGACTGGCCTTACCCATAAGGAAAACCCCAGGACGGGCGCAATCGGTTGTCCCACGGTACTTCAGCCGAAATGCTAGACTCCATGGGCCGTTCGACTTGTCGGCAGCTGGCAGGCACAGAACCTCATCGTGAAATCAACAGAACCCAAGCGGCTTTACCAATCCATCGCTACGCAGATCCTCACGTTGATTCGTCAGGGCGAGTTCCCGGCGGGCGAGCGTCTGCCACCGGAGCGCGAACTCGCCATCAAGCTTGGCGTCTCGCGGCCCTCTTTACGTGAGGCGCTTATTGCACTGGAGATCGGTGGCAAGGTGGAGATCCGGGTCGGATCCGGCGTCTATGTGCGTGAAACAGGTATCGATGATGAGAGCGCGGTGGGGTCCCTTGGCGATAGCCCGTCGGAGTTGATGCAGGCGCGCGCCGCGATCGAGGGCAGCGTATCCGTGCTCGCCGCAGCGCGCATGACCGCCGTCACGCTCGATCGCCTGCGCCGCTCAATCGAGCGCATGCGCAGACTGGCAGCAGCGGGCAAATCCCCCGTTGAAGCAGACCGGCAATTCCACATGCTGATCGCGGAGGCCGCTGGTAACTCCGTACTGAGTCGCTTCGTCGGCGAACTCTTCGATAGCCGCCACGATCCGATCGCGGCCGCCATGCGCGGTCATACGGAAAGTCCTCAAACCTGGACCGAGGCAGTACGCGAGCACGAAGAGGTCCTGAGAGCCCTGCAGGCCGGCGATCCTATCGCGGCGCAAACAGCGATGCGTGCTCACCTCAAAGCCTCCGAGGAGCGATGGATAGGCGGAGCATTGAAACAAGGCCCAGATTACAGGGGAAGCAAGTGAAAAAGTACCCGCCTGTCGGCCCGACGCTACGCTGTGAAAGAAATCATGTGCCATGTCATCGGCATCCGAGCGCCAACCCTTACGAGTGCCACTCACACGTGTCTCGTTCTGCCACTGCCAGGTCGCTCCGTGCGGTTGCGCAACTCGATCAATTCGATCTTTGACAATCATGACCGATACGCCGCACCTCATTCACATCACACAGGAAACGCACGGCGTCGAACTCGACCTCGTGTATGCGACCGATCGCAATTTCACCGGCAAGGCAATCTACAAGGAAGCGCACGCCCTGCTGCTCGCGCCCGCTGAAGCGAGATTGCGCAAAGCCGTCGAACTTGCTGGAAGCGCCGGCATGAAGCTGCGCATTTTCGATGCGTACCGTCCGCCGCAAGCACAAAAAGTGCTGTGGGATTTTCTGCCCGATCCCACCTATGTGGCAGAACTTGGCCAAGGCTCGAACCATAGCCGGGGCACGGCGCTCGATCTCACCCTGATCGACAGCAACGGTGAAGCTCTCGACATGGGCACGGGCTTCGATGCAATGATCAAGGAGTCCGAGCACTTCCATCACGGATTGCCTCAGCACGTGCAGCGCAATCGCCTGCTGCTGCTCGGCATCATGCATGCGGCAGGATTCATGCATATTTCAAGTGAATGGTGGCATTACGAAATCCCTGGTTCACGCTCGCTTCCCGTTATTGATAATAGCGAAAGCGGCCCCCTGAAGTTGATGTAATCGCGTTCTGGTTCTTTGCTGTCCGTTTGCGGGTTTCTCACCGATTTCCCCTCTCGATACGGAGCGAGTATGAATCTGGGTTTGCGCAATGCGCTGGCGGCAGTCGCGGTCGTGTCCGCACTGACGCTTACGATGACGGCAACAAGTACTGCATTTGCGGCGACGCCAAAAGACATGCTGGTGATCGCCACCACGCTCGACGAATTCTCGACGCTCGATCCGGGCGAAGTCTATGAGCTCGTGCCGGAAGAATATGTCGCGAATACCTATGATCGACTGGTGCGTGTCGATCTGAAAGACCCGGCGAAATTCAATGGCGATGTCGCGCAATCGTGGACGGTCAGCCCCGATGGACTCACGTTCACGTTCAAGATTCGCCCGGGTCTCAAGTTCCATTCGGGCAATCCGCTGACAGCCGATGATGTCGCGTGGTCGATCCAGCGCTGCGTGCTGCTCGACAAAGGCGCGGCGGCCGTATTGCAAGGCATTGGCCTGACCAGAGACAATGCGCTGCAAAACATCAAGAAAATCGATGACTCGACGGTCAGCATTACGACCGATCAGAAATACGCGCCCACATTCGTGCTCAACGTGCTGGGTGCGTGGCCCGCGTCGGTGGTCGACAAGCAGCTCCTGATGTCGCATCAGAAGGGCAACGATTTCGGCAACGAATGGCTGCGCACGAACGAAGCGGGCTCTGGCGCGTACAAGCTCGTCAAATGGACCGCGAACGACAGCATCATCCTGCAGAAATACGACGGCTACCGGCTGCCGCTCGCGATGAAGCGCATCGTGATGCGCCATGTGCCGGAAGCCGCGAGCCAACGCCTGCTGCTCGAAAACGGCGACGCGGATGTCGCGCGCACTCTGAGCCCCGATGATCTCGCCGCATTGACCAAGGCCAACAAGGTGCAGGTGATGTCCGTGCCGCAAGCGACATTGCTCTATCTCGGCCTGAACGTGAAGAACCCGAATCTCGCGAAGCCGGAAGTGCAGGAAGCCATGAAATGGCTGATCGACTATGACGGCATTCAGAAGAACGTGACGAAGAGCACGTTCAAGGTTCATCAAACGTTCCTGCCCGAAGGTTTCCTCGGCGCGTTGAATAACAATCCGTATCACCAGGACGTTGCCAGGGCCAAGGCGCTGCTCGCGAAAGCGGGCTTGCCCAATGGCTTCAATGTGACGATGGATGTGCGCAGCGCTTACCCGTACAACGAAATCGCGCAAGCCATACAAGCGGATCTCGCGCAAGGCGGCATCAAGGTCGAGATCATTCCGGGCGACAACAAGCAGACGCTCGCGAAGTATCGCGCGCGTCAGCACGATATCTATATTGGCGAATGGTCTGCGGATTACATCGACCCACACAGCAATGCGCAGGGCTACGCATGGAATCCGGACAACTCGGACAAATCCGCGTACAAGATGCTCGCATGGCGTAATTCCTGGGACATTCCCGATCTGACGAAAGAGACCAATGCGGCGCTCGCCGAATCGTCGACGACAAAGCGCGCGCAGCGCTATCAGACGATGCAGAAGGAAATGCTCGCAAAGTCGCCGTTCGTCATCATGTTCCAGCAGGAGTCGCAAGTGGCGATGCGTCCGGGCGTGTCGGGCCTGGAAGTCGGTCCGATCAACGATCTCGTGTCCTATCTGCAGGTGAAGAAGCAGTAAGTGCGCGAGACATGTCGACAACGCTCACTCCCATAGACCGGATACGCGCTGCGTCCACGCGCAGCGCGACCGTGCGCTGGACGTTGCGCGTGCTGCGCTGGGTGCTCACGCTCGCCGTCACGTTCACGGGTTTGCTGGCGGTGACCTTCGTGATCGGCCGCAAGGTGCCGATCGATCCCGTGCTCGCCATACTCGGCGATCGCGCGTCGGCGAGCGCTTATGCGGCCGCGCGCATTCAGCTCGGACTCGACAAGCCCCTTGCCGAGCAGTTTTTCATCTACGTGCGCGCGGTGCTGCACGGCGATCTGGGCGTATCGCTGCTGACGGCGAATCCCGTGCTCGACGACATCAAGCGCGTCTTCCCGGCCACATTGGAGCTCGCAACACTGTCCACGATCATCGGCGTATTGGTCGGTGTGCCGCTCGGCGTGATTGCCGCGACACGGCACAACCGCTGGATCGACCACGTCGCGCGTTTCATCGGCCTGATCGGCAGCTCGGTGCCCGTGTTCTGGCTCGGCCTGATGGGATTGCTGTTGTTCTATGCGAAGCTGCATTGGGTGTCGGGACCCGGAAGAATCGACCCGGTGTTCGATGGCATGGTCGATACGCACACGGGCAGTCTGTTGATCGATTCGCTGATCGCGGGGGAATGGGATGTCTTTTTCAATGCACTGTCGCATATCGCGTTGCCCGCTACGATATTGGGCTACTACTCGGTCGCCTATCTGAGCCGGATGACGCGCTCGTTCATGCTCGACCAGTTGAACCAGGAGTACATCACGACAGCACGCGCAAAAGGCTTGGCCGAGCGGCGAGTCGTGTGGGTGCACGCATTCGGCAATATCGCGGTGCCGCTGCTGACGGTGATCGCACTGTCGTATAGTTTTTTGCTCGAAGGCTCGGTGCTCACCGAAATCGTATTCGCGTGGCCGGGCATCGGTTCGTATCTGACGGGCGCGCTGCTCAACGCCGATATGAATGCCGTGCTCGGCAGCACGCTCGTGATCGGCATGACTTTCATTGCGTTGAACCTGCTGACGGATGCGCTCTATCGCGTGTTCGATCCGCGCGCCCGCTGATGCAACGGAGATTTGCAACGTGCGTCCATCTGTTGAAACGTCAACGCAGGACATGCCGATGAACGCGCCTCGGCCAGCGTGGAGAGCCTGGCTGCTGACCGATACGCCCGCTTCGCGCAGGCAGGCGGCGCTCGGTCTTGCGTATCGTCGCTCGCGGCGTTTTTCGGGTAATCCGCTATCGGTGTTCGGTCTGTCGATCCTCGTACTGCTCACGATCGTCGCCGTCGTCGGTCCCTGGATCGCGCCGCATGATCCGCTTCGGCAGGTGTTGTCCGACCGTCTGCTGCCGCCCGGTTCGGCCTCTCATTGGCTTGGCACCGATCAGCTCGGACGCGATATTCTTTCGCGCATCATTTGCGGCTCGCGCCTGACGCTGTCGATTGCGATTCTCGTTGTCGTGGTCGTCGTGCCGATCGGCTTGCTGATCGGCACGACGGCGGGCTTCTTCGGAGACTGGGTCGACAACGTGCTGATGCGCGTGACGGATATCGCGCTGGCGTTCCCGAAGATCGTGCTTGCACTCGCATTCGCAGCGGCATTGGGGCCCGGTGTGTTCAATGCGGTGATCGCTATTTCGATCACCGCGTGGCCCGCGTATGCGCGTCTCGCACGCGCGGAAACATTGAGGCTCGTGCAAGCCGATTTCATACACGTCGCGCGGCTGCAAGGCGCGTCGAACCTGCGCATCCTGTTGCGCTATATCGTTCCTCTGTGTTCGTCATCGGTGATCGTTCGCGCGACGCTTGATATGGCGGGCATCATTCTGACCGTCGCGGGCCTGGGTTTTCTGGGACTCGGCGCCCAACCGCCCAGTCCTGAATGGGGCTTCATGGTCGCCTCGGGCCGCAACGTGCTGCTCGACGCATGGTGGGTGGCGACGATACCGGGCTTCGCGATTCTGCTCGTGAGCCTCGCGTTCAATCTGCTCGGCGACGGCTTGCGCGACGTGTTCGATCCCCGCCATGGAGACTGATATGGGCACGAACGAAACGCGCTCGCCTCTCTGTGAGATCAACGATCTGCGCATCGCATTTCGCACGCACGATGGCACGCTGAATGAAGCCGTGCGCGGACTCTCGCTGACGTTGAATAAAGGCGAGCGGCTTGGCATCGTCGGTGAGTCGGGTTCAGGAAAGTCGCTGACGGGCCGCGCGCTGCTCGGACTTCTGCCGCCAGCCGCGCATTACACCGCGAAAAGGTTGTGCTTCGACGGAAATGATCTGCTGACTATGCGCGCCGACAGGCGCCGCCGTCTATGCGGTCGGCAAATGGGCATGATCCTGCAAGATCCGAAATACTCGCTGAACCCGGTGATGACTGTCGCGCAGCAAATGCGCGAGGCGTTTGCACTGCATCATCCGAAACTCAACCGGCATGCGATGCGTGAAAAGATCATCGCGGCCCTCGAAGCGGTGCATATCCGTAACCCCGCACGCGTCGCCGATTCCTATCCGCATGAGCTTTCCGGCGGCATGGGACAGCGCGTGATGATCGCGATGATGGTATCGACGGGACCCCGCCTGCTGATCGCCGACGAGCCGACCAGTGCGCTCGACGTGCTCGTATCGATGCAGGTGCTCGCCGTACTCGACGAGATGATCGCCAAACACGATACCGGCCTCGTTTTCATCAGCCATGACTTGCCGCTCGTCATGTCGTTCTGCGATCGGGTGGTGGTGATGTATGCGGGGCGTGTCGTCGAAACATGCGCGGCGCGCGATCTCATGCATGCGCAACATCCTTATACGCGCGGGTTGCTTGCCGCGAATCCGCCGCTTGCCAATCCGCCTGCCGAACTGCCCGTTCTGTCGCGCGATCCTGCATGGCTCGACGACACGCAAGGAGCGTCCGCATGATCGACGTCGATGCGTTGACAGTGCGCTTCAGGACAAACGCGGGCGCGATCGATGCCGTCCGCGATGTGAGCTTTCATGTCGCGCAAGGCGAAGCGTTCGGGCTCGTCGGTGAGTCGGGTTCCGGCAAGTCGACCATTCTTCGCGCGTTGAGCGGACTGACGCCCGGCGCGCAAGGCACGGTGCGCATCGCGCAGCAAGGCGGTGTCGCGCAAAAGCGCGCTGTGCAAATGGTGTTTCAGGACCCGTACGGCTCGCTGCATCCACGCTTCACTGTCGATCAGACATTGCGCGAACCGTTGCGTATCAACCGCATCGCCCAGCATGAAGAACGTATCGTCAATGCGCTGCGTGAAGTCGGGCTCGATGCGTCATTTCGATTTCGCTATCCGCATCAGCTCTCGGGTGGGCAGCGGCAACGCGTGGCGATTGCGCGCGCGCTGATCGTCGAGCCGCGTGTGTTGCTGCTCGACGAGCCGACATCGGCGCTTGATGTCTCCGTGCAGGCCGAGATATTGAACTTGCTCAAGCGCCTGCATCGCGAGCGCAATCTGACGATGGTGCTTGTCACACACAATCTCGCTGTCGTGAGCTTTCTGTGCTCGCGCGTTGCGATCATGCGCAATGGCGAGATCGTCGAAGAACTCGATGTGGAGAAAATTAGAGCGCAGCAGGTCGATAACGAGTATTCACGCAGCCTGTTGCTCGCGACGAATGGCTATCAGCGCAAGGCTGTCGGCGCGTTGGGTATCGACGCTGCGCTATAAAGGCGCTCATGCCGGTGGTCGGGATGCCGTTGCCGATGACGTGTGCGGGCACCGGTGCCCGGATCAGCGTCTCGCACTTTCGGCATACCCATTTACTCCCGATATGCCGCTCCACCGTAAACACGCCCGGTGCCAGCCGCCGTCCTTCACGCCAGTGAGCAAGCCATCCTGAGCGTGTTCCGACGAGCACGAACGCGAGTCGTTGCGCGGCCTGCTTTGCCGCGTCGCTGGTCAAGGCGAACGCGCCGTGCACGACGGGGTGGACCGCGCATTCGCTCACCTCGACGAGTATTGAGCGCAGCAGCGACGCGAACTTCAGGCCGAGCTTCCGCTGTTACTCACGAGCCAGCATGACGCCCGCGGGAGCGGTCGTGGACGGCATGAGCAGCAAGGCTGCGGCGAGCGACACGAGGCATCCGGCAAAGACTTCCTCGATGCGCAATTCGGCAAGCGGCACGATGGCGAAGCCAAGCTGGCCGTAAACGAGTCCGACGAGCGTCGTGATGAAGAACACGCCGCGAGCGTATGCGTGAAAAATGTAATAGGCCCAGCCGAAAACCGATAAGGCCATGGCGGCAACGAGCATCCAGGTTTGGTGTCCGCACAGGGTAATGAGCAGCACGCTGACCGCCGCGCCGCTCAGCGTGCCGGCAATGCGCTTCATGACCCTTGCGCGCGTGCCCTGATACGAAGTCGTCCCAAGAAAAACGACGAACGTGCTGATGACCGCCCACATCGAACGGTCTTCGGACAATTCGCCGCCCGCCAATATCGCGAGCAGGGCCGCGACGCTGGCGACGAGCGCCGGCCGCCACGCGAGCCGGTGGAGCCGGTG